>JAICWV010000075.1 GCA_025966365.1 Chloroflexota bacterium
ACCTGCGTCGCCATCTCGTTCCTGATCTGCTCCCAGGCAGCGACTTCACTCGCCAGCGTGTCACTATCCAGAATGCGCCGATCAAGGCACTGACCGGAGAGGATCGCCAGTTCGATCTCCGCCATGTTCAGCCAGCTCCCGTGCTTCGGGGTGTAGTGAATCTCCAGCCTGTCCGCCAGTCGCTTCGCCTCTTTTGGCTCGAAGGCGACGTAGAGCGAGGCAGGCGAGTGGATGTTCAGGTTGTCCATCACCAGGACGATCTTCTCGGCATCGGGACAGTGGACGTCGACCAGGTCCTTGATGCAGTGCGCCCAGTCGTCCCTACAGCGGTGCTCGGTCACCGCCACATGCCGCTTGCTCTGGAGCGGCTCGTACCAGAGCAAGAGGTTGGCTGTCCCCTTGCGCTCGTACTCATAGTCCACGCGCTGTGGCGTTCCCCGGCGCTCCACTGTCGTTGGGCGTGCTGGCAGGGGGCACGCACGTCGGCCAACAGTTGCACGGGACGCTCATCGAAGCACACCTGGGGGAAGCGGCGGTCGTACGGGCGCGTATAGATGTCGAGCACATCCTCCATGTGCCAGCAGAACTCGGCGTTCTGCTTGGGTGGACGCACCACTGCTCCTTCAAGTGAGGGGATAGCCCGTTTTTTTGAGCGTACGCCGGATCAACTCGTACGACACAGGGACGCCCTCGCGATCACTGAAGCGATTGGCAAGAAGATGCAAAGTCCAACGCTTGTGCCCCTTTGGAGGCTGGCTGCACTGGAGCGCTGACAGGCGTGCCTCCTGCTCTCCGCACAGTTTCGGAGGCACCGTTCCATGGCGTCGTTCCGTCAGGGCTGTCTCGATGCTCTCCGTCACTGCCCGCTTCCGCAAGCGTTCCACGGTCGCCACGCGTACCTCGAACGCCTCCGCGATCTTGGTGTCACTCCACTCCCGTCCCTCTGGTCCCGCATCGGCTTTCAGCAAAACGCGCGCTTGGGTGGCCTTGCGGAGAGAACTGCGCTTGTCTTTGACCGTCTGCTGGAGAACGAGGCGCTCAGCGTCGGAGAGCGAGACAACATACATCTTGACCATGGGGAGGCACTCCACTGCGATGATGCACAAGCCTATCTCGACCTTTCCCATCAACATGGCAGTGCAATCTGAGCCGGATCACCCGCCAGTGACACAAATTGTCAATTAGCAGCGTTGTGATATTGAGATATGACTACATTCCCACCCACAAATGGACTACCTGGAGGTCTGGCTTGACTCGAACTCGCCTGGCACTTACGTCTGTCCTCACGACCCTTGGACTCTTTATCTTCACGTCCGGACAACTCGGCGGTGTGGCACGAACGCAGGCGGAGTCGGCGGTGCCGAGTCCCGGACCCATATCGAAGGTCCAGCCTATGGCGTGCCCACCTGGGGTGATACCGTCACGCATTGATTTGCTCCTTACCTCTGCACTCCAGGGTCACGTGCCGCACGCGCGCCATATCACCTCTGTGGGCCGGGTCCGAACGCTCTACCAGTACTTTTGCGCACTCCCGCCAGTGGACCCAGCCACCGTCCAGTGTGTTCCTACGCGCCACAAGGTGGAGTATGACGTCCGGGTGGCTAGTCGGAACCGGGAAATCGTACGGCTCTCCCTCGATCTCGGTAGCTGCCAGCTCGCATCGCGTACCGCTGCGGGCTACAGCTCCCTCTACCGAGTCCCAAAGCGAGTGGTGTCCCGGGTTGCACGGATACTTGGGGTGCCAGTCCAGCGCTTGATGCCAGTTCTCTAACGAAGTCCGCTTTCGCACTCGGGACCTGCTCACATCACAGGTGACGTTGAACGGTGTCTTTGCGCACCTGCGGCCAATCGCTCGCGTGTTGTCATGCAATATAATGGCCGACGATCGGTCGGCGCTACGGCCGGTTCTGGGGAGGGTACTTGATGATCACTCGCTTGTCTGTTGCGCTTTTTGCATGTTTGGCGTTGACTAGCCCGGCTCTGGCCGGATCCGCGCCCACGCCCGTCGTCAGCCCGCTTGCTCCGGTTTCCGGGCCGAGTCCATTCGCCTCCTGCGCAGTTGGCGCTGATGCCGCAGCCACAAACCACCTCAACGCGGATGTCGAGCCGCAGATCGCGGTGAATCCCACGACCATAGGGACGCAGTCTGTGAACCTTATCGCCGTCTGGCAGCAGGACCGCTGGGATGACGGCGGAGCGCACGGTATCGCGGCGGCTGCGTCCTTTGACGGCGGGGCTACCTGGATCGAGACCAGCCTCCCCTTCACCGGCTGCTCGGCGAACGGCCTCTCCTTCGACCGCGCCAGCGACCCCTGGGTATCCTTCGGTCCGGATGGGACGGCCTATGCCTCCGCCCTGGTCGACACCATGAGCGCACAGGGACCGCAGCTCGCCGGAGTCGTGACGGCCGCCTCGCGTGACGGCGGCAAAACCTGGGCGCATGTCCAGCAGATCGACAACGGGGAGGACGATAAGCCGAGCATCACCGCCGACCCGACCAAACCAGGTGTGGCCTACGCGGTGTGGGACCGTGCCGACACCGGAATCTTCGCCAAGACCAGCGATGGTGGCGTGACCTGGTCGAAGCCGAAGGTCATCGTAGGGAACCCGGCGAGACCGCTCTCCACCACCGGCCACCAGATCGTGGTCGATCGCAAACGCCACGCGCTGGACGACGTGTTCGGAATCTACGGCACCAAAGCAGTGCACAATATGGTCTGCCACAAGGCATCGAGCGGGAAGAAGACCTGTCACACGACCGTGCGACTGGTGCCGGGAAAGTCATACCTGCTGGCGCTGATACGGTCCACCAATGGCGGTAAGAAGTGGTCCTCACCCATTCCCATCGCCGAAGATCGCTCGGTAGGGCTGGTGGGGCACGTCGGCCTTGATCTGCGCAGCGGCGAGGGCATCCCGGAGATTGCCATTGATTCGACCGGCCGGATGTACGTCGATTGGCCGGACGGGCGCTTCAGTCACGAGCAGTACGACGTGGTCGCGGTCAGTACCTCGACCGATGGAGGAAAGCACTGGAAGAAACCGGTAGCGGCCCCGGTTCCCACCGGAGAGCAAGCGGCCGTCCCGTCGATCGGAGTTGATCGGCACGGGGACATCGGTGTGACCTTCTACGGCGTACCCCGCATGGCGACGCCAGACCTGGCCCCTTCTGTGGATTACCAGTTTGCCCTCTCGCACGACCATGGTGCGCACTTTGGTACGCCGGTTGGCGTGGCGGGAACCTTTTCCCTGTCCGGGGCGCGAGTCGCGGCGGGAGCGTACTTCCTTGGCGATTATGAGGGGCTCGCGGTCGGTGAGGACTTCTACGCCGTGTTAGCCGCTGCGGACAGGACTGAAAGTGGTCCAATCGACGTGCTGTTCGCCCGCGTCCGTCCGTAAACGAGCGTCAAGTGACAAAGGCGGCCAAGCGTTATGCCAGTAAGCTGAATCCGACGTGTCCCAAAATCTTACCTGTGATGTGAACAGCTCAAGTTCTCAGCGCATTGTGCAGGGCCAAGAACAAGTCTGCCCTCCTGGAGCAAACCCTTGCGGTGTGTCTGCGGACGTGCTACCCACAGGTCAGCTGTGAAGGACCACTAGGATGCGGATATTGATGGTGACTCCGACGCCGCCGGCAGAACAGGCCGCAAGCTCGATCTCGGTCCTGTTCTATGCACAGCTCACCGGACTGAGCAAGCGGCACACCGTGGATGTCGTAACGGTGGCCGGCCCGGACCCGTCCGAGCCGGAGGCGGTCGAGTCCCTCCGGTCCGCGGGATTCCGCGTGGAAGCAGCAATCCGGAGCGATTCTCCCGGCCCGCCGCGTTGGAAACGTCGCTGGCAACTCGTGGCCCCGTGGTTGTCGAGCCGCACCCCGTTTCGGACCATCTGGTTCTGGGAACAGGACGTGCAGCGCTCAATCAACCGGCTTGTCGCGGAGCGAGCGTATGACCTCATCACCGTGGAAGACAACGCAATGGGACGCTACCAATTCCCGGCGGGCATTCCTACCGTCTTCACCGAATATGAGGTGCGACGCCCGCGGCGGGTGGACTGGGCGCCGTCTGTCCGGTCGAATCCACTGCGCTGGGCTCTCGCCGAGAACGACTGGTCGCGATGGCGGCACTATCAGCCTTCCGTCTGGCGGCGTTACGACCGGCTCCGGGTACTGACCGAGCGAGACAAGGAGACAATGCTCTCACTCGCACCCGATCTTGCCGATCGTGTGCGTGTCACTCCCTTTGGCGTCTCGGTACCACCGCAGGTGCATCCGGAGCGGGAGGAAGCGCGCACGCTTGTGTTCCCCGCCGGTTTTACCCATCCGCCGAACGTGGACGCAGCCCACTGGCTTGCGGACGAGATTATGCCGCTGATACGCACTGCCTGCCCGGGTGTCACGCTCATGCTTGTCGGGAGCTTTCCTCCTCCGAGCGTCCAGGCGCTGGCGTGCGACGACATTCTCGTGACCGGGTGGGTACCGGCAATTGAGCCCTATCTGGATCGCGCAGCGATCGTGGTGGCGCCGGTTCGAACCGGCGGCGGAATGCGGGTCAAGGTCGTGCAGGCGATGGCACATGGCCGCGCGGTGGTCACGACGCCGCGGGGAGCCGAAGGGCTCTACTCCACCGGCCAGGCGCCGCCGCTGATCGCCGCCGCCACCGCGTCGGACATTGCCGGTGCGATCGCTCACCTGCTGGAAAGCGATCAGAAACGGCACGACCTGGGAAGGGCGGCACACACATTCGTCCGCGAGAACTACAGCACCGAAGCGTATGTGCGCCGCCTGGAATCCGTCTATGAAGAGGTCGTACCGCAGGCGACAGGCTCATGACGGGGGTGCCCATTCTTATGTATCACCAGGTCGCGCCCGACACAGCGCCCGCCTTTCGCAAGTACTGCGTCACACCGGCGGCGTTTCGGTCGCAGATTCGGTGGCTTTCCAGAACGGGCTATTCCGCAATTGATCTCGACACCCTGCTGGAGGCGCGGGCCGGCCTCGCCGCGCTACCTCCCAGGCCCGTGGTCATCACCTTTGACGATGGCTTCCAGGACTGCGTTGACTACGCGGTACCAGTTTTGCTGGAGTACGGCATGACGGCCATCATGTATCTGGTGACCGGGCTCGTGGGCCATGTGAGCACGTGGCTACAGGCGGAGCGCGGTGTCCAGTTCCCGCTCATGGACTGGGCTACAGCACGGCGACTTGAAGCCGCGGGCTTTCGCTGCGAATCTCATGCGGTGAGCCATCCACGCCTCCCCGAGCTCGGGATCGAGGCGTGCCGCCGCGAGCTGGCCGATTCCCGAACAGCTCTGGAGGAGCAGCTTTCCCGCCCCATCACCCATCTCGCCTACCCCTTCGGGTCCGTCGACGACCAGGTTCGGCTAGTCGCCGCCGAGTGCGGGTACCGATCGGCCTGCACCACGCGCATCGGCTTGTCACCTGCCGGCGACGATCCTCTCGCCTTGCAGCGCGTCCCGATTACCGGCAGCGACTCCCTTCTCGACTTCGCGGTCCGCCTCCGTACCGCCCACACTCCTGCTGAGTTGGTCACAGGGAAGGTCGCGGCCGCTGCTGCCCTGTTGCGCTGGAGAGCGCAATGACGCTGTCCCCCGGGGTCAGCGTCGTGGTTCCAACCTATCAGCGGCGCGAGTGTCTGCGCTCGTTATTGACCGCGCTCCAGTGCCAGTCGGTGCCGCCCGAGACGTTCGAAGTCATCGTGTCCGTGGATGGATCGACCGACGGAACACTGGAGATGGTGAGAGCGTTCGACGGAGGATACCCACTCCGGGCCATCTGGAACCCCAATGGCGGAAGAGCGTCTGCGTGTAACGCAGGCGTCAGGGAGGCACGTGGCCGCATCATCGTTCTCCTGGACGACGATATGGAACCGCAGCCGGGACTGCTCGCCGCCCATATGGCGGCACACGAACAGGCCGACCGGGTAGGAGCCATGGGGGCAGTCCCCATCCCTGCCGGGACAGATCTGACTCTCGTGCAAAGGTACATCGCTCGCAAGTTCAACCACCACCTCGACGTGCTTTCGCACGCCGGGCATCGCCTGGATCTGCGGGACTTCTACAGCGGCAACTTCTCGGTTGAGCGCGCCGTGCTCGTCGAGATCGGCGGCTTCGATGAGTCGTTCAAGATGTATGGCAATGAGGATCTTGAGCTGTCTTTGCGGCTGCGGCAGGCAGGAGTCACGCTGTGCTACTGCCCCGAGGCCCTGGCCTATCAGCGATACACCAAGAATTTCCGGTCGTTGGTCCAGGATACGATGGCCAAGGGCATGACCTCGTTGCTGCTCGCGTCCAAGTGGCCCGACGTACTGCCCCAACTCCGACTCGCAACCCACGATCTGGCGTCGTGGCGCTGGCGGTTGGTGCGGGCATTCCTGGTGCAGGTCGGACTGCGAGTGCCGTCCGTGAGGACACCGCTGTCCGTTCTCGCCGACGCGCTTGCCCATCTGTGGCCGTCCCGGGCCGATGCCGTGTATGGTCTCACCCTCGACTACTTCTTCTGGCTGGGAGTGGAGCTGGGAGAGCGGCAGCAGCGTGAATCGAGCCCTGATGCTCCCTGGCCGGAGCGAGTTTCGTGAGGCAGACTGTCGCGCACTTTTCGGACAGCACCACGTTCGGCGGGACAGAGCAAGTCATCATCACTCTTCTGGCGTCTCTGGACCGGTCTCGCTGGCAGCCGGTTCTGATATCCAGTGGTGGGCAGGCCGCGAGCTCACTAATCAACGCTGCCCGGGACCTCGATGTGCTCGTGCATCAGGTTCCCCCCATGCCGGAGGGCTCCCGGGGAGCTATTCGCGTTGCGGCCTTTGCTCGCACACTCCGGTACGTCCGCCCGGACATCTTCCACGCACACCTGACCTGGGCGCTGAGCTGCAAGTACGGACTGGCCGGTGCGCTGCTCGCCCGCGTCCCTGCGGTGGTGGCAACGCAGCATCTCCTCATCGATGCCCCGCTTACTGGATGGCAGGCAGCGCAGCACCGGCTGATTCTGTCGCGCGTCGGCTGCATCACTGCCGTATCCCGGCACATCGCCCGGCACCTGGTGGATGATCTCCACCTGCCCCCGGCAAAAGTTGCAGTCGTGCACAACGGGATCCCCCTTCAGCCCTCTGCCCGGGGTATTGACGTCCCTCGTCGTGCCGGCTGCCCCACTGTTCTCGTGCCGGCTCGGCTCGATCCGCAGAAGGGACATCGGACCGTGCTGGAGGCTGCTCGACTCCTTCCTCATGTCACCTTTCTCCTCGCCGGCGACGGTCCCATGCGCCAGGATCTGGAAGGGAAGGCAACGCAGATGGGCATTGCGGATCGAGTTCACTTTCTCGGGTTCCAGGCAGATATGGCCGCTCTCTACGCACAGTGCGATATCGTCTGTCTGGGATCGTTATTTGAGGGGTTTCCGCTGTCCGTCCTGGAAGCCATGGCGGCGGCCAGACCGGTGGTGGCTGGTCGCATTCCCGGCATCGACGAGATCGTCGTCGACGGAGAAACCGGACTCCTGGTCCAGCCGGGGGACCCAACGGCGCTGGCGGCTGCCCTCGAGCGTCTTTTCCGCGATCCGGTGCACGCTGCCGCTCTGGGCACCCGTGGGCGCAAGCGAGTCGAGCGCGAGTTTTCAGCGGAGGCGATGGCACAGGGCATTTCGCTGATCTACGACAGGTTGTTGGAGAAGCGCGCGTGACTGAAGAGCGCGACCATACGAGCGAGGTGGAGCTCAACCGTATCCTGCGCAGAGTTGACTGGCGCTTTCTCTTGCCCGATCCGACACCGGGCCGAACTGTCTGCTTCGCCGATGACCTTCTCCCCGGCCTGAGGCGGGTCGCGGATACTATTGTCCCTCAGGGCGATGCCCAACAGTGCGATCTTGCGGCGGCGGTGGACCCAGACGCATCCCTGATGCGAAACGCCTTCGACAGCCTGCGCCCGGGAGGCGTGTATTACACCGAGTGGTACTCGACTCGCGCCATACGGACACGTGGCGTGCGTGAGCGGCTGTCCGCGGCCGGTTTTCGGGTCGCAGGACTGTACTGGGCGTGGCCCGCACCTCGAAGCGGGGCCGCCTCGTTCTGGCTTCCACTGCACTACCCGGCCACCATTGACTACTTCCTGCGGCATCGCCCCAGTCAGGGAGGAATCCTCTCTCACCTGCGCCGACGGAGCATTGCCACCGCCTGGAATACGGCTCGCCTGAGCGGTATCACCTGGCCGGTGGTCGCTGTCGCAGAGCGACCTGGCGGCGCTTCCGCACCGACAGAATCAGGCTCATCGACGATCCTCCTGACGGGTGGTGGACACAGCACCAACAAGGTCGTATCTCTCGTCTTCCACGAAGGGGAGACCGCCCCCTATCTGGCCGCAAAGATGTCTCGCTCTCCTCGGTCGAGGCCGG
This sequence comes from Chloroflexota bacterium, assembly GCA_025966365.1. GTDB lineage: Bacteria > Chloroflexota > UBA5177 > UBA5177 > UBA5177 > JAICWV01. Next base: position 8,402 of record JAICWV010000075.1, read on the forward strand.
CGCTGCTTCGCGAGGCCGCCGCTCTCCAATCTGTGTCTCGACTTCACCCTCAGGGGATGCCCGGAGTTCCGGAGGTTCTGTTCGTGCGGGATGAGGATCGGCTGACGACCGTTGGCGAGTCCGCCCTCACCGGGACTCCTATCTACACGCACCTCAGACCGGAAACGTACCCTGCACTCGCGTTCCAGGCGACGAAATGGCTTGCACAACTGTCCGGACAGCCCGCTTCATCGCCGCCGGCCCAATGGATGGACCGGCTTGTGACGCCGGTTGTCCGTCGGTTTGAACGTTTGTACGGCAGCGTTACACAGCCGGAGATGCTCCGGAAAAGCGCTCGTCTGGTGGCCGGTCTCGGCCCGCTTCCGCTTGTCCCCGAACAACGGGACTTCTCGCCATGGAATGTGCAGATGTCGCCGCGGGGAGATCTCGTCGTCCTCGACTGGGAGTCCGCAGAGCCGCATGGACTGCCCGCCGCAGACCTGATCTACTTTCTGGCACACAGCACCTTCTTCCTCAGCGGCGCCATGGATTCCGGCCAGGTCACGGGCCCCTACCGTGATGCCTTCCTCCCCTCGACGCGATTTGGTCGGGTAGCACGCGACTGCCTGGCACTCTACACCGCCTCAGTTCGCATGGATGCGGGATCGCTGCACCCTATTGCTCTCTGGACCTGGATGCTCCACGCCTGCTCTGAATACGAACGGATGAGCGCGGGTTCGTCGAATCACCCGGACTCCGCCCAGGTAATGGGCGGCATCTTTTTTCGGCTGTGGCAAGAAGAGCTCCGGCGCCCGATCCAGCCCTTTTCGTCACCCGCCGAGACGGTCACCGGCGTGTAACCGAGCAGACCGGCGCTGGCGGGCTGCGGGGTCAGACACTCCCGGTCTTTCCGTACTATGGCCGGCGATGAACGCGAGCAACCTGCAGCGTCTGCACCGCGAGACCCCGCCACGTCGCCCGCTCCACGTCACTCGCCCCCAGCATCAAGTAACAGACTGCGTATACCGCCATGCCACCGGCGGCCACGATACCGAGGGTGAAAAGCGAGGAGAGGTTCAAATACCGCCCGGCGAGGTACAGCAGAAGACCCGCCGGTATGGCAGGAAGAAGCGCAGGCAGGAATGCGCTTTTGAGCATCCGGTCCGGACCGACCCCGAGCACATGCATGGTGTACGGCATCACCAGCCCCAGGCACTCCACCGATGTCGGGATGAGCGTTCCCACGGCCACCCCGCCGAGCCCGGCGCGATGCGCGAGCACGATTGAGAGACCCAGGTTAGCAAGCGCGGAGCCTACCGCCATCACTGCCAATGGCTGATGCCTCGCCATTCCCTGGAGAACGGACGCGGCCGGCCACTGGCTCGTATCGACAATGGTCGCGGCAGTCAAAATGACAACCAGGTACGCATAGGAGCGATACTGCTCGCCGACCCATGCGCCCAGCAAGGGCGCAGCAAGGAAACAGAGCGTGACGCCCAACGCCATACAGATGGCCAGCGTGAGGCGCATGCTGGTGATGTACAACGTCTGCAGCCGAGCGCTATCGTTCTCGGACGAAAGCTCGGAGGCAATGGGAAGCAGGACTTTCATGAACTGGTCGGTCAGGATGCGAGGGAGGTCGCCCAGCCTCCGGGCCAGGGAGTACGGCGTCACCGAGCGCAGAGGCAGGACGGCGCCAATGACGATTTCATCCGTCTTCATCTGGACACGTCCGGCCACGTCCACGATGAAGACCGACAGGCTGAACGAGAACACACGACGAACCTGCGCGCGGTTCCCACCGCGAAAGGTCAAGGGGATCTCCGGAGCGACACGGTGGACAGCCCAGATCGCTGGAAGCAGCATGGCCACCGTTATGACAATCCCGGAGAGAACCAGGCCAAGCAGGCCACCACCCAGAGTCAGGATGACAATGGTCGCGAGGGCCGAGACGGTCGTTCCCACTATTGCGAGGAGGTTCGTTACGTCCCAACGATGCAGCCCCCGGAGCACCGCTGTTGCGGTGCTGGATGGCAGCGCCACTCCGATGGACGCGAACGAGAAAAACACGAGCCACGCTGCCAGCGAACGCTGATGCGGCGGCACCGTGAATACATGCGGAAAGAGGACCGCGGCCACGGCGCCCGCGGCCACGGCGACGGCACCAAGCCCGACGTAGAGCTGAAGCGCCGTGGCCACCAGCTCACGAGCCTCCAGAATCTCTCCGCGGGCTTTGTGCTCGGCAACATATTTGATCACTGCACCGCCGATGCCCAAGTCGAGCAGGCTGCCGTACCCGGAAACCGAGCCGACGAGCACCCATAGTCCGTAATCCGTCGGTCCCAGGTGGTGAAGCATGAACGGAGTGAGGAGAAACCAGACGACCAGCGTGAAAACTTTGCCCGCGTAATTGGCCGCGGACCCGAGCAGGACGCGGCGGCGGATCAGGGCGTTCTTTGCCTCGCTCACTCCCGTCTCCGAAGCTCGGTCCGGCCGGTCCAGAGTGCGAGAAGGAAGCGCCAGAACGAGTCTGTACCGCGAATCTCGGTTCGATGGAGGGCGAACTGCGGCGCCCCCGGGCCGTTCAGTCCCGCCCGCACGCCAACCGCGCCCTCGTAGCCCGCCGCCCGAACCAGGGACTGTACGGCATCATTCGTCTTGCCATACGGATAGGCAAAGGTGAGAGGAGGATGCCCTATGAGCGCTTCGAGGTCTTGCCGGGCGCCCACTATTTCCTCCCTGGCGGTGCTGTCCGGCAGCGACGTCAGCACCGGGTGGCTCCTGGTGTGCGCCCCGTAGGACACAGTAGGACCCTGCATCTCGCGCATGGCCATATCCGAGAGAAGCGGGCGGCCCGCAGGCGCCATTCCCTGGTCCCAGTTATTGGAGTTCGAGCCCGGGCGAGTAACGACAAAGACCGTCAGATGGTATCCGTGACGCTTGACCATGGGATAGGCCACCGTGCGGATCTCAGCGTACCCATCGTCAACGGTTATGACCACGGATCGAGCAGGTGGAAAGGAGTGACTTCGCCTGTATGAGAGGTACTCTTCGAGGGAAAGGACGTGGTAGCCTCGCCGGCGGAGCCATGCTATCTGGCGGCCAAAGCGCCGGCCGGGAAGAACGTACCGACTCGCAATCTCTCCAGGCTGACCGAAGGCGTGATACATGAGAATCACGGTTCCGCTCGTCACCCGCCTCCACAGATCCTCGTCGCCGATCGCACGCCGCACGCCGCGCCAGAACCAGTAGCTATAGAGGAAGCGGTGCCAGTGAGGCGCCCATCGCGTTCGGCCGAGAACCGCACCCAGCGCCGTCACGCCAGGCAGAAGGCGTGATTCGCGAAGAAGCGCACGTCGAAGCAGGAGCGTGCCGGGCCCGTCAGAGCAAAATCGTCCTAAACGCAGGTTGGGCAGCATCGAGGGGTGGCGCCGATACAATTCAACTTCGCCGGCCCCCTCTGCCTCCGCGTCCGAGAGTATGGCACGGGCGTCTTTGCCGTAGTCCTGATCCCCGGAGGCGTGAGCGCTGTAAACAAACGCGAGTCCTTGCTGGTGCAGGCGATAACCGAGCTCGATGTCGAACAGCCGGGGCAGGTCAGTGGCGAAGCCGCCTGAAGTCAGGAAGCTGTCACGCGGAACCGAGAGGTTGCCGGAGAAGCAGTCGGTAACCCTGAGTTCGCGCCCGGCGTCGAGTCTTCGGTAATGGCGGACCCACCAATCCGCGTAGTGGCGAGTGAGGGCGTCGGCGTTTCCCGGCACTGAGATTGTCAGGCGGCCAAGTCCAATGACTGGACTGCGCTGTAACCTGACATGCTCCTCGACCAGGCCCGGTCCCGCGACGATGTCGTCATCGATAAAGAGGCAGGTCCTTCCCGATGCTTCCTGCGCCCCGCGGTTGAGCGCCGCCGCCTGTCCTGCATTTTCCTGCCATATCACCGTGAGGCGGAACGGTACCGTCAGGTCCTCGAGCATCTCGCGCGTGCTGTCGGTCGATCCATCGACCACGACAATGACCTCGAAGTCTGTGGCCGGCTGCGTCTGAGCACTGAGCGCGGAGAGGCATCTATGAAGCATCGCGCACCGGTTGTAGGTGGCGATGATCACACTGACGTCGATCTGTTCCTCCGTTCAGTCATGAGCCAGCGCGCGGCCCCGAACACAATGCCCGCGGCCAGCGCGGTGTCGCCCAGCGCTCTCCGGCGGTTTCGCCGGATCTCTCGGGGGATGCCCCAGAGATGATCCCGCACGTCGGTGACCATGCGGAGGACCATGTATCGATCACGCGTGTCGAAGTACTTGGCGTAGTAGCCCCCGCGAGAGACGCCGTACTGCCACCGCAGCGGGACGTAGGCGGTCTCGTCGCGCCATGCACGATGATAGACGACGGCATCGGGCGTATAGAGAATGCGGTAGTCCGCCTCCAGCAGCCGGAAGCAGAAGTCGTTATCCTCCGATGCGGGATATCGGGTACCGGGACCGAGCCGCTCGTCAAATGGCCCGATGTCGTCAAAGGCTGATCGGCACATGGCCATGTTCTGGACGTAGAGCACGTCCTGCTTTATCCGCCCCTGGTAGAGCGCCGGTCTTTCGGCCAGGACGTTGGAGGGAGCAAATCCTCCCTCCATTTCGGCCTCCGTCGGCAATACGCGCCCGGTGACAACCGCCCGCGGCCCTGCCTCGATCTGCGCTTGCACAAGCGTTCCGAACCATGTGGGGGTCACGAGCACATCGTCTTGCGTAAAGACGAGCAGATCATGGAGTGCCGCGGTTATGCCGTCGTTGTTGGCCCGGCTCAATCCCCGAGATTCTCTCCAGAAGTAGCGGAGCCGGCACGCTCGCTTGGGTTTCAGGTCCGCCAGTGCCCGATTCGGCATGTCGCTGTCGTCGATCACCACGATCTCGGTTGGTACCTCGATACCAGCAAGCACGGCTTCTACAGCACCGACCAGCATCTCCGGCCGATTACGTGAGCAGATGATGAGCGAGGTGGGTGGAAGCGTTCCGTCGGGCACGTTCAGCCTTCCTCGGGCGTACTGCCGGAATCGGGCTTGTGCGCCCGTACACCCACCAGGACCGGCGTCCGTGGGTCAGACGCATCGAGCTCTGCGCGGGAGAGCTCCTCCTGAGCGAGTCCCATCAAGAACGCTGTTGCCGTGAGGACGTTCCCATATACCTGCACGTTGACCTCCGCGGCCCCAAAGATGCCGCCGAACAGTGCCTGACAGGAGGCGGGAGTGAATCGCCAATAGTCGTTCATCCGCCGATCGAGACGGCTGACGGACGGAACCGTTGCCAGCAGCACCCCGCCTGGCGCCAGGATCCGGCGAGCATGCTCCAGCGCTCCACGACTGTCGAAGATGAACTGAAGGGTTTGGGTGAGCAGGACGCAATCGTATCGGTCTGAAGGAATCGAGTCTGCCTCGGCGAGATCGGCGATGACGGTTGCCCGCGGATTTGATGCGTCTATGTCCAGGACAGCCCGCTCGCGCACGTCGCTGCCGTACAGCTCGGTATACCCGGAGTCCTTCACCTCCAGGACCCGCCCGCGGATATCACTTTGGTGATCCATCAGAAAGCGATCAATGTAGTATCGATCTACTGGTGTGCCGCGGTCGTATCCCCAGGCATCGCTGAATGGGACCGTGCGTCGCATGGTGCCCATCCAGGCCGGATGTCTCAGTCGGTGGAAGCGCTGGAGTAGATGGGCTCGACGGTCGGTGCCCACGTGCTCTCGCAACACCCTCATGGCAGCTGCATTACCCGGTCCGCGTGCTGCGCCAGCGCCTCCACATATTGCACGTACCGGTTATCCCGCCGCGGATGAGATTCCGCGAGATTAACCGCAGCCTGACGCTCCTCGCGGCCGCAGGCGCGTTCCAGCCACATGAGAACAAGCAGAACCGGAAATGCGCGCGGGTCGATTCGCAAGGTCTCCATGTACCGGGAAATGGCCGAGTACGCTGCAGCCGAGACGCGGTCACGCCCATGGGCCGCGCAGAAGAGCCGTCGGAAGCCTTCCAACTCGGCTCCCGGCCCGTGCCGGCCATAGGCACGAACGCTCCAGTGCGTCACGAAGTACAGCAGATCGAAGAGCGGAGGACCGGGATTACCTCCTTCCCAGTCGATCACGCTGATCTGCCCGTCCGATCGGAAGACGTTCCGCTCGTCGAATCCCCAGTGCACCCAGACCAGAGGCAACGATAGATCGACGAGCGACTCCGCTCGCTGCAGTACAGCGTCAAAGAGCGCGTCTTCTTCCCGGTTTGTGCCGAATGTACGCCGGTAGCGCGCGATCGCCTCGTCGGCCCAGGAGGTCATGCCGCCCGCGCTGTGCTCAGATGGGCTGATCTGCGCTTCGGCATTGAATTCAGTCAGCCATGCGGTCACTGCCCGGAGGTCATCCACCTGAGCGGGAAGGGAAACGCGCCACCGCCGCAGTGTCGAGGCCAGGGAACGGCCAGGCGCGCAACTTTCTATCCCCGCCAGAAGAGGGCCCCACGTTACCGTTCCCCCTGATACGGGCACCGAATCAGCTGTGGAGGCCATACCCGCTTCATGGAGTGCCGACAGAACCCGCTGCTCCCGATCGATGGCCGGGCTCATCTCGGGGACGCGGCCCAGCTTCACCACGGCGAGGGGCTGGACCGCGTGAGCGACGAACGGAAACAGGACGACGCGATTGAGCTCGTCTCCCCCGGTCAGCACCAGGGGCCGGAGGTCCTGCCCCTGCAGTGCAGCGGGCATGGCGTCGTTTCCAAGCACAGACGGGCGGGCCCGCGAGGGAGTCCCCTTGATCGCGGTCATGGCGAAACACGGCGCGATCCTGGACAGGAGCCCTGCGGGTGCTGCAGCAAACACCGTCTGCAGAACAAGTCGGAGCGGGCTCGAGGGCACAAAGATGGCACGGAAATACCATGTGAATGCGGCCTCGACGTCCAGCGGAATATAGGCATCCCGATCGACCGGGCCGGGCCACACGCAGTAGCTGCGAATTGCCTGCAACCCGTGTTCATACAGCAACTGCCCAGCACCGCGCGGGTTCAGCGTTCGCGATCCTTTTGATCGCCGGTCGACTTGCCAGTACAGCGCTCCGCCGGGCCGCAGACAGGGGAGCGCGCGGGCAATGCAGGCCGGCGACTGTCCGAACACGACCAGCGCATCCGCCTGCCTCTCGACCATGACTTCAACACTGACCGCGCGCGCGAGACCCGCTTCCAGAATGCGATCTCGCATGGCACGGGACCCACCAAGAAGGACCAGGTGGTCGTATACATCGCCGCCAGGATTGGGCACGAGAAAGCGCCAGTCTGTGTCTTTCAGACTTGCCCGTGCCTTCAGGTCGGTCGTCGTGGGCTCCCGCAGCGTGTCTATCATCCCCCCGCCGGTGTCTCGAGAGCGGACCGACGCCTGTGGACCTCCCAAGACGGAGTACGGAAGTCCTCTCCGCGTACACTCTCACCCTACAGCATTGGTGCACAAACTCGTCCGCGCCGAGAGGCAAGGGCGCGGAATACGGGGGACCGGCGCCAACCCCGGCGCTGAAAGGAGAAACTCTGCCCCTTAGCGGCGCCACCTGCCGATGTACAGCGACCGGGCCACGGAGCCGGCAAAGGCGCGTTGCGATGCGGGTGACGAGTTGAGTTGCCAGTCCTCATCTCCCGCCTCAGCCACGCTCTTGTCCTCGTCGAACCAGAGGACAGCTTTGATGGCAGGCATGGAGGGGATGGCAGTGTTGAAGGTGTCGGTGATCCACTGACTCTTCTTGACGCCCCCGTCACCAAACTCTCCCGATGCCGTCTCCGCAATCATGAT
>JAICWV010000049.1 GCA_025966365.1 Chloroflexota bacterium
GCAGGCCGTCGTGAACCGCATCCGCGCCGAGCACGAGGGAGAAACGGTCGCTCTCGTCACCCACATGGGCCCCGCCCGCGTTTTGCTCTGTGAGCTGGGGCACATTCCCATGGAACAGACCTACGAGATAGAGTTTCCATCAACGGGAATCACCGTCTTCCGCCTGGATGGCAACGTATCCAGGGTAGAGACCCTCAACGACGCCGGTCACGCTACCCAATCGAGGTCAACGTGAAGGTCCTCTGGCATCTGTTTTCGATACACGGCTTGATCATCTGGAAGAGCACCATGTCCCCGCTTGCCTCGAGGATCGGTCCGGGCTCTGACCCGTACGATTTCCCGGCGGCAACGGTCCATCGCCGGCCGGTCCTCGCGTCGTAGACCTGGACGTCGGCTCGTGCATAGTCGGCGGCGAAGATGACATAGCGCCCGGCCACGACCCGTGGGAGCTGGGCCGAGGAGTGGCGGAGAGCGACTCGCCGGCCGGTGACGAGGTTGGCCAGGACCAGACCATGCGTATGCCCGACGGTCAGGCGGCCGTGGACCCAGGCGGCGATGTTTCCCGAGATGGCCGGCTCGTCGTTCGGTTGCGAGGGGGGAGTGAGGAAGCTGCGGTGATGAGTCGTGAGGCCATCACTCAGGATCTGCGGCGTGCGGCCGTTCCCGGGCTCTCTGACGAGGATGACCCGACTGCCCGAGACCTCCGGGTATCCGTAGAAGTAGTCGCGGCCGGTTCCGCCGGAGAGGAGCGTCTGCCGGCGCCCGGTGGCGAGGGTATAGGACCGGATCACCGAGATTACCTGTCCGTGCATCCGCGTCCAGCTTTGCCAGACGGCTGTCCTGCCGTCGCTATCCCCGTGGAGGAAGCGACTCGGCGTTCCTTCCGCGGATGGGGAGTCGAGCAGGACCACCCGGCCGGTGACCACGTTGCGCGCAAAGAGATGCCATTGGTCGGCCAGCGCCTCGGTTTCGTATACCAGCCAGCTCCGGGCGAGGGAGAGGAGCGCGATCTGCGCGCCGCGAGGTCCGACAAAGAGCGGGCGTGGCTGCGACAGGGTGATCGCGGCCGAGTGGCGCTGGTAGCTACGTAGATAGATGTGGATGCGGAAGTTGGTGAAGGGCGGCGTCTGGCCGCAGCTCACGCAGACGGGGCGGTGAAAGCGCGGGGCGGCAATGCCGTAGATCACATGCCGTCCGTCCAGGACGGGATTGCTGAAGGCGACACTGCTGGCGGGGACGGTGAAGGACACGCGAGGCGCGGGGTGGGCTGCGGTTATCGCCCAGGCTGATGGAAAGAGCGGGAGTGCAAGGTGCGAGATGACTGCCACAGCCAAAGTGAGAGCGCGACCCATGATGACCTCCGCGATGCACAGGCAATGCGCGTGTGTCTCAACAGCATGTACAACGCGCGCCCGGGTCTTTCGTTACGGGTCTGTGGGCCGGCCGCCGACCGCTGCAACTGATTGGTGGACGGACTGCGGCGTAAACGCCTCCGCTACCGGTTTCGCATGACAACACCCTCCGCGTGTTGCTTCACCCATGCCTGTAGCTCATCTGAATCACCTCTCCAGGTTTCGCAGGCCTCGCCGATGGCCCAGATGAGCGCCCATTGTTCGGCGCGGTCCGGATCCCACCCGAGGCTCATTGCCAGCGCACGCGTTCGGGTGCTGATCTCTCCCGCCGGCTGGCGGCCGGCGGCAAAGAAGCCGATGTCAGCGCCGGGGTCCCCGATGCTGGGCATGGGATCGATGGCAACGTAGCCGGCCGGCCCCAGGAGAAGGTTCTTGTCGAGGAAGTCACCGTGGAGGAGGACCGTCTCGCCCGCTGTCGTGCAGAGATGCTGGGCGAGTGGCCGGGAGTCTTCCAGCAATTCGATCCCCACGGTTCCCGGCGCAGCCTCGGCGCGCGCCCACTTCAGGTATTCGTCGACGTACTCGATGAGTGCGGGGAAAGGGTGGCTCGCGGGAAGACGAGCGGCGTGAAGGTGGGCGAGGACCTGCGCTGCTGCGGCGATGGCCTCGCGCTCGTTCCCCGGCGGGAGGGGAGTGCCGGGGACGATCCGTTCCATGAGCAGGGCGCCGACGGTCGGATCGTGGTCAATGAGCCTGACCGCACCCCGCCCCTCCCAGAGACGAAGGGCGTCCGACTCATTCGCAGTGCGCGGGTCTGAAGAGCGGAGTTTAAGAACGAGCGGCGTGCCCTGCGCATCCGTGCAGGCAAACACCTGGCTCTGAAAGCCGCCCTGCAGCGGCGAACCCACGTGCAGGTCCCAGCGGGACGCAGCCCGCTTGAGACGAGAGGCCGTTTGCTCGATCGATGCATCCCGTTTCGATTCACGCGTGGTGGCTTGATCCCGACCGTTACTCACTCCCGGAGCGTACCTCGCGGCCTGCTGTCCCCGCAGGTTTCGCACGGGTCCGATTTGCCATTGCCCCTTCGTCATTGCCCGATCAATCGGGCAACGACGAAGGGGTGTGGATTAATCGGGCCACTACGAAGCGGAGCGATCAATCCCGCCGGTGTGAGTGGGCGGTATTGGGCTGGACGGTGTGCGAGGACCGCGGCACGGAGTGCAACGATCTAATGCGTGGTGTGCACCAGCCGATCCACGACGTCCAGCAGATGGTCGATGTCGAAGGGCTTGCCCAGGCAGCCGCTGGCATCCATCTCGTGGCAGACGTATGCTGCCCGTCCCGCTGCGGTCATGGCCACGATCGGAATCTCGCGGGTATCGGCCCCGCCGCGTAACGCCTGAGCGACTGAGATACCATCCATGCCGGGCATCTGATAATCAAGCAGAATCAGATCGGGGTGGCGCTCTCTAGCCGCTTGCACCGTTTCGGGCCCCACCGTTGCGCTCACCTCGTAGCCCTCGTCTTTTAGGACTTCCTTGACCAGATCGAGGATATCCATATCATCCTCGGCCACCAATACGAATTTCGACATACTCTCCCCGATCCCCGGTTCTGCCGGGGCTCTCCCGCTCCATTTAGCAAGGATTGTTCCATGGCGATCAGTCGGGGTGCCCGGCGTCCCGAATGACCAGTGCGGCAACGCCCGCGCAGAGCAAGCAAAGAAGGGCGCAGGCGCCCATCGACCAGTGGAACGCCGAGATGTACGCGCTCTGGATGGCATCGTGCGCCGCAGCCTGCTGGGTGGGGCTGAGCGTGGGCGGAATCGGGTCGTCGGCCAGGCGGTCGGCGTGGCTTGTCAGCGCGTAACGAGCACCGCCCGGCAGCGAGAGATGAGAAAGCGCCGCCGAGAGATCGCTCTCGAAGCGCGCGGCGAAGATCACTCCCAGCACGGCAATGGCCAGCACCGCGGAGACGCGCGAAACGGCGTTGTTCACGCCGGACGCCGTCCCGATGTCCGATTCCGGCACCGAGGACATGACCGTCGCCGTCAAGGGCGTGACGAAGATAGACATGCCCAGCCCCAGGATGATGATGGCCGGCAGGAAGTTGACGGGGTACGACGTGGTTCGTCCGCTGGCCAGCAGCAGCGCGAAGCCGATGCCGATGATGAGCGGGCCCACGGACATCGGAAGCCGGGCGCCGGTTCGATTCATCAGGCCGCCGATGCGGGGAGAGAGGAGCATGAGAAGAAGGGTGATGGGGAGCAGCGCCGCGCCCGCTTCCAGCGGCGTGTATCCCTGTACCTGCTGCAGATCGAGGACGAAAAAGAACAGGGCGCCGTAGAAGGTGAAGTAGACGCCCAGGGTCACCAGATTGGAGCCGGTGAAGTTGCGGATGCGGAAGAGGCGTAGCGGCACGATCGGGTGCGCCACGCGGAGCTCCCAGAAGGGGAAGAAGACCAGGCCCGCGATCCCGGCGACAAACGATGCCAGCACCAACTGCGAGGACCAGCCGCGTTCCGGTCCCTCGATCAGCCCAAATGCGACCCCTCCCAGTCCGATGACGGTGGCCGCCGCGCCGATCCAGTCCAGATTGCGCGAAGCGCCCGGATTGTAGTTCTCAGGCACATGCTGCCAGGTGATCCAGACGGCGCTCAGCGCCAGAGGAATGTTGAGAAAAAAGATGGTGCGCCAGGAGATAGCGTGAATGAGGTAGCCGCCCAGCAGCGGCCCGAATGCCGTGGAGACGCCGGAGAGGCCGGCCCAGATGCCGATGGCGCGGGAGGCGTCGTCACGGGCGATAACCGCCTGGATCATGGCCAGACTGCCCGGAACCAGAAGCGCGCCGCCCACCCCCTGGACGGCCCGCGCCCCGATCAGGACACCCAGAGTGGGAGCAAGCCCGCAGGCCAGCGACGAGAGCGTGAAGACGGCGAGACCGATGATGTAGAGACGCTTGCGGCCGTAGATATCTCCGAGCGACCCGCCCACCAGGAGCAGCGAGGCCAGGAAGAGGGCGTAGGCATCGACAATCCACTGCAGACCGGAGAGCGGAGCGGCCAGGTCCACCTGAATCTGTGGCAGCGCCACGTTGACCACAGTGCCGTCCAGGAAGACCATCCCGGATCCGAGAATAGTCGCGGCCAGGAGCCAGCGCCCGCGGGCGGACGCAAGTGGAATCCCCGATGCGGTGACACGTGTCTGCGCCATGGGCGAGTATATGCGCGCGGACCCACTCCACTCTCTTGCGCCACTGTCAAGAGGGCTGATAGCCTACGCCATCTCCACCCGGATGGCGCCTGTGTTTTGCCCTACCTGCAACGCTGCCATGAATGACGTCACCGAGACCTGGGAAACGTTTACCGAGGCTGAAGGCGCCGAATATCTGGCGCTGTACGTGGCTATCTGGCACTGTCCGGCTTGCGGCACAGTGGTCGGCGTGGGAGACGACGGCATCGAATGGGTGATGGAGCGCGAGGAAGCGCTGGCTGAGGAGTAATCTCCAGTAAGGAGGCTCTCAATGATCCGTTTTGCTGCTCGCGTGCTTCTCTCGCTGCCATTCGTGCTTCTGGGATGGGAGGCGTATCAGGAGCCGGGCAGGCGGGTGCAATCAGCTGAAAAGATCGGTGTGCCCGAGCCGGAGCTGGCGGTAAAGGTGAACGGGCTGACCATGGTCGGCGCGGGCGTGACCCTGGCCCTCGGCATCTTTCCGCGCCTCTCTGCCCTGGCCCTGATCGGCTGTCTGGTCCCAACCACCTACGCCGGCCACCGCTTCTGGGAGTTGGACGAAACCGCGTCGCGCACCAACCAGCGCATCCACTTCCTCAAGAACATCTCCATGATGGGAGGCTTGCTGGCCGTAGTTGCCCAGAAACAGGACAAGTAGGAGCTGGCCCGGTTCACGTCCGGCCCCTCCTACCCCTTGGCGGGCGCGCCCTTGACCTTTGCGATCTTCTTGATGGTTGCCTTCTTCTCCTGCGCCTGCGCCCACTTGCTGAACTGCTGCGCTTGCGCGGCCTGAGCCGCCTGCTGCGCCTGTGTGTCGCCGGCCGGGATCCGTGCAGGGCCCCGCGAGAGCACCTCGATGACGTGGTAGCCGTACTGGGACTTTACCACCGCAACTTGATGCACCGGCAGCGAGAAGGTGGCCTTGTCGAAGGGTGGCACCATCTGGCCGGGGAAGACCTGTCCCAGATCTCCGCCCTTGGCGGCGCTTCCCGGATCGTCAGAATACTGTTTGGCAAGCTTTGCAAAGCTTGCTCCGTGGGTAATCCTACTCTTCAGGCTCTCCGCTAGCTGCCTGGCCTGGGCGTCGGTTCGTGTGATCTTCTTGCCCTGAGGATGCGGAGAGATGAGGATGTGGCGCACGTGCGCCGCCGTCTCCTTGTTCATGGGGAAGAGCGTGCTCGCGACCTTCTCGACCAGGAGGTTCTGCGCCAGCAGCGAGCGATAGGAGGATTCGGTCAGGCCGAGACCGGCCAGCTGCGCATCGAAGTGCGCCCTGGAGCCGGCACTCTTGAGCGAGGACGCAACCCGGGCATCGGCCTGGGTCGCCGGGACGCTGATATGGTGTGCTGCCGCGTACTCGCGCACGATCTCATTGCCGATCACCTGGTTCATGACCTGATTCTGGATTCGCGCCAGGGTGACGCCGGACTGTCCCGCGTACTCGCGCTGCGTGGCGACCAGCAGGGTCTTGAACGTCGACATTGGGATGTTGTGGCCGTTCACGACGGCAGCCACATCCCCGCCGGAGACGACCGGCGTGGCCGGCGGCGTGGGGGTGGGCGCGGCCGTCGGGACCTTGACGGCGGAGGTGGGGGATGCCGAGGGCGAGGCCGCGGATTGCGTACCGCATGCCGCCAGCAGCAGGGTTATCGGGAGGAGGAGGGGGAATGCGCGTTTCACAGGAGCTCCTTCATCGGATCAAGCAAAGACCCCGGCCGGAGACGGCCGGGGCCAGACACGCCGTAGTGTATCAGCTTCAGCAGGCTTTAGGGGGACGTTTAGCCCTCGACCAGCCGCCGCGCCTCAGCCGTCACATCCTCCGCTTGCGGGAGCACGGCACGCTCCCCCTCCGGCCCGTAGGCCACCCGCACATCCCTGGCGGTAACGCGAGAGATCAGAACGCCTGGAAGCTCGTGGGCAATCCGTGCCGCCACCGTCGCGCCAAAACCGCCCGTTCGCCGGTCTTCCTCGGCCACCAGCAGCGAACCGGTCTTGTTCACCGATGTCAGGACGGACGGGGCATCCCACCCCGCATCCACGGTCCGGAGGTCGATCACCTCCGCCTCGATCCCCTCTCCGGCCAGCGTCTCTGCCGCCTCCAGCGACCTCGGCACCAGATTGCCCCAGGCGACGATGGTGATGTCACTTCCCTGGCGGCGTGTCCGTGCCACCCCCAGCGGTACCCGGTAGTCGTCGCCGGGATAGGGGGCCTTGCGGGCATAGAGCGCCTTGGGCTCCAGCACCAGGACGATATCCTCGCTGTCGATGGCGGTGCGAAGCAGGCCGGCGGCGTCGGTGGCGTTGGAGGGGCAGACGATCCGGATGCCGGGAATGCTGGAGAGCATGCCCACGTTGGCCTCGCTGTGCCAGAGCGCCCCGGCACCTCCCAGGTAGCCACCGTAGGACATGCGGACCACGAACGGGCAGGCCCAGTCGCCGTGGGAGCGCCAGCGAAGGGTGGCCGCTTCATCCACCAGCTGCTGCCAGGCGGGGTGGAGATAATCGCGGAACTGGATCTCGACCACGGGAAGCAGGCCCGCCAGCGATATGCCCATGGCGGTGCCGATGATGGTTGCCTCGGCCAGGGCGCTGTTCCAGACGCGATCGGGGTTGGCAAACTGGAGACCCCGGGTGACGTGAAAGACGCCGCCCTTACCGGGCAGGCCGGGGAACTCGGCATCGGCCACGTCCTCGCCGTAGATGACGATGCGCGGATTCTTCTCCATCGCATTGGCCAGAGCGCGGTTGAGCGCATAGCGCATTTCCACCGGCTCGCCCCCCTCTTGCGGAGGGCGCTCCTGGTCCCGCGTTTCCACCGGCCGCGCGTTGATGTGTTCCTCTATATGGGAGGGGTTGGGGCGTGGGGCCTCGCCGGCCCGGTCGCTGGCGTCGCGTACATGGGCCATGGCGGCCTGGTCCAGCTTCGACCGATCCTCCTCGCTGAGGATGCCGCCATCGGCCAGGATGGCGGCCAGCCGCGCCAGCGGATCGCGCGCCTCCTCCTCCTGCAGGTCCTCCGGCGTCCGATACTGCTCCTGGGTGTCGGTCGAGGAGTGCGACATATGCCGGGTGACGGCGGCGGTCAGGATGACCGGGCCCTTGCGGGTTCGAGCGTACTCCACGGCACGGGCGACGGCGGCGTCGGCATCAACAGGATCGGTGCCGTCGCAGGAGAGGACGAGCATGCCCACGTCCTCATAGTGCTTGTAGAGGCGCGTGGCGTCACCGCCGGGGATGGCCCAGGTGGCGGGGACTGAGATGGCGTAGCGGTCGTCCTCGATGAGGAAGATCACTGGCGCACGGGTGCGGACAGACTGACGAATGGCCTCCTCCACCTCGCCCTGGGCAGTGGTGCCGTCGCCGATAGAGATGTAGACCACCGAGTCCTGCTGCCAGGGCTGATTGAGCTCAACACCCAGCTCGACCGCTTTGACGATTCCCTCGGCCAGGCCGGCGGCGGGAATCGCCTGCGAGCCGGTCGGGCTGGACTGGGCCACCACCCCGAGCGACCGATAGCCCCAATGGGACGGCATCTGCCGCCCGGCAGAGGCGGGATCACTCGCCGCGCCCACCGTCTGCAGAAACATCTCTTCCGGCGTCACCCCCGAGCAGAGCAAAACGGTGCGGTCGCGGTAATAGGGCATCTTGGGATCGTGGGCACGCAGATAGCGGCCGAAGGCCCAGCCGATAACTTCGCGCCCAGCGCCTGCGATCGAGAACCAGGCGCGGCCCTGGGCCTGGAGGGTGCGCTCGCGCTGGTCCATGTCGCGGCTGACCCGGCTGACTGTGTAGGCACGGAGCAGCTCGGTCCCGGAGAGGTTCCCGGCCAGAGGCTTGTCGTGCCGCAGCGCTTCGTCGCCCAGCGCCTCGCGAATGATGACGTCATACAGCTCGGTGGCCCAGCATGGCCTGCCTAGAAGCTCCGACGGCTCACCTTCCTGCTGTCCCCGGGCAACGGCTGTGTCCATCGTTGTATCTCCTATTCCGCCTCCCATCGTACAACGGTGTCCCGGCGTGCGGTAAGGTTGGGCATGGTCATGGATACGGTCGCGCCGTGGGCTGAGACGGCCCCGCTCACAGCCGATGTTCTCCAGCTCATGCCGGACCACGGGTGGCGCTACGAATTGGTGCAGGGGAGGTTGGTGCGCATGCCGCTAACGGGGTACGAGCATGGCCGGATCACGGCGAGACTGACGATGCGGCTTCAGCAGTTTATCGAGCAGCATCCGCTCGGTGACGTGCTGCGAACCGAGACGGGGTTCATATTGAGTCGGGTGGGGGAGCTGGATACGGTTCTGGCTCCCGACGCCGCCTTTGTGTCAAACCAGCGGGCGCCGGCACAGGATGCTTCCGGATTCGCCCGCATCGCCCCTGATCTGGCGGTGGAAGTGGCATCACCCGGACAGATACGCTCCCAGGTGGACGCCAAGGCGCAGCTCTATCTCGCGGCAGGAGTTCGTCTGGTGTGGATTCTCTGGCCTGAGACCCGGACAGTGGACGTATGGCGTGAGGGAGCGGACGAGCGTGTCGAGCTGGGCCAGGAGGATTCGCTCAATGCGCGAGACGTCCTTCCCGGTCTGGTGCTTCCCCTCCCCGACATCTTCGTCTGAGCGCTCGCTGAGGGCCCTGCGCCGGTCTTGACTGGTCGGGAACTATAGGGTAGCGTAAACATTGCGATAGCCGGACGGGCAGGGAGATACGTGGAGAACCTGGTTACGTTTATCCCCTACTGTTCGTTTCTGGCAAGAGGGGGCATGATTGCGTGTTCCCTTTAAACGTTGACCGCAACAAGATGCTCAAGGAGGAGATGCGAATGAAGCGGTTTGTCTATCCCGCGGCTTCGGCGGCCGTGCTGCTATCAAGCGTGATGGCAGTCAACGCCAATGCCCAGGGCACTCACCGAGGAGCCAATGCTCCGACGGTCGTCCAGCTCTGCTCGTCGGGCCCGGTGGGGGTCCCTGCGCTCCGAGATCTCTGGAAGGGAGCGCAGCAGGGAGTTTCGCTGGCGATGTTCCAGTGGCGGCCGAAGCTGAACAAGGTCGGCGTCCGGCTTGGCCCGCAGGTCGCTCTGGACGATGCCAAGTCCGACGGCAGCACGTACAGCCCTGATGTCGAGCGGCAGAACGCATTGACGTGCACAGCCAACTCACACGTGATGGGGTACGTGGGAACCCTGAACTCCGGCGCCGCGCTGGTGTCCGAGCCCGTTCTCAACCGCGCCCATCTGGTCCAGATCAGCCCGGCCAACACCAATCCCGGCCTGACCAGCTTCAGCGCCTACCAGGGTGTGGGTGGACGCAACTCGCAGGAGCCCGCGACGGCGCACCACCAGCTGAAGTGGGTCTCCTACTTCCGCACCGTCACCACCGACGCGCTCCAGGGCCCGGCCGGCGCAGTCTTTGCCAAGAAGTACCTGGGCGCCAAGAGCGTGTATGTGGTTGACGACAAGCTGACGTACGGCGCCGGCCTGGCGAGCAGCTTCAAGGGCCAGGCCCAGAAGCTGGGCATGAGCGTCCTGGGTACCGGCCACATCGACTCCAGCAGTCCGGCTGCCGAGGCGCAGACGGCACAGTCGCTGGCCAGCACGATCTCGCAGAAGAAACCCGACCTGGTGTACTGCGGCTGTGACAGCGAGACCTCGGCCTCCCTCCCGCGTGACCTGAGGCAGGCGGGCTTCACCAAGCCGTACATGGGCGGAGATGCGCTCGTGAACACGGCCTACGTGAAGAGCGCCGGACCCGGAGCCGTGAACAACTACGGCACCTCGGTCGGTCCGCCCCCTCAGCTCTCCTCGAGCACCTTCCGTAAGCTCTACAAGCACTACTTCCCCGGGTTCTTCAAGAACCCCGGACCCCAGGCGTACGACGCCACGGCCTACGATGCGGCTTCCATCATCCTGAAAGCCATCTATCAGGCGGCCCAGGCGCATAAGCTGACGGGCAACGCCAGGAACATGCGGACGCAGGTGGTGCACAACGTGCGCTTCATCAAGTACTGCGGTGCCACCGGATGCATGAAGTTCGACAACAACGGCGACACGACCAACCGTATCCTGAGCGTCTACAAGGTCAACACCAGCAAGGCGGACTGGGGCTTCCAGCGTGAAGTCCGGGCGCCTGCAGGCCTGAAGCCGGCCCCGTAAGCCGTACTTCAGAGGAGCGGGAACCCTCAAACGAGGGTTCCCGCTCTTTCCCTATAATGGTCGCGCCATTGAGCAGGGTGCGCCGATGGACGGTTCTGGCGGGATGCGTGGCCCCAAAGACGGCAATGACAGGTCAGGAGACGGGGCGGCCGGATAGGGAGATACAAGGGCAGGGATCGTGGATGTAATTATTGCCGGCCTGGTGCTCGGGGCACTGTACGCGATCGTCGCGCTCGGGTACACGATGGTGTACGGCATCATCGAGCTGATCAACTTCGCCCATGGCGACGTCTTCACCTTCGGTGCCTTTGTCGCCATCCCGATCCTCAACCGGCTGGTCAATCAGAACGACTTTAACGTTCCGGTGGGCCAGTCCATCTTTGCCGTCACCGTCTCCGTGCTGGCGGCGGCGGCCCTCTGCGGAATTCTGGGCGTCGTCATCGAGCGGATTGCCTACCGTCCGCTGCGGAATGCGCCGCGTCTCGCCCCGCTCATTACTGCCATCGGCGTCTCCCTGATCCTCGAAAACGCGCTCTTCCAGTGGCAGGGCGGGCTCCCCGTCTTCACCCCCGTCGCCATCTCCCGCTCGACTTACACCATCCTGGGCTCGCCCATAACCAACGTCCAGATCCTGGTCATCGTGGTTGCGATCTTGATGATGGTGGCGCTCGACCTCTTCATAAATCGCACTAACCTCGGCAAGGCGATGCGCGCCGTGGCCCAGGACCGGGAAGCGGCGTCGATGATGGGCATCAATGTCGATCGCATCATCGCCGTGACCTTTCTCGTCGGATCGGCGCTGGCCGGGGCGGGAGCCGTCTTCTATCTCCTCTACGAGGGCAGCGTCGGCTATAACAGCGGCTTCACGCTCGGCCTGTTTGCCTTCACGGCCGCGGTGCTCGGCGGGATCGGCAATATCCGGGGCGCCATGCTGGGCGGAATCGTCATTGGCCTGATTAGCTCCTGGATCGAGTCACTGGGGAACGGGTCCGGGACCGAGTGGTACGAGCCGGTCATCTTCGCCACCCTGGTCTTGATTCTGGTTTTCCGACCTGCCGGCCTCCTGGGAACGAACACGACGGAAAAGGTCTGATGGCAGCACGCTGGCACGCGCTCACCGACGCCTACCACGACACCCCGCTGCTGCGGCGGTTCGCAGTTCTCCTGGTCGTCGTTCTTGCATTCCTGTTTCCCGTATTCATGGGCAGCGTTGGCGTGGACGACGCCACCTTCGCCGAGGTCTACGTCTTGCTCGCGCTCGGCTTGAATATCGTGGTCGGCTTCGCGGGATTGCTCGATCTTGGCTACGCCGCCTTCTTCGCCATTGGTGCCTACACCGCCGCGCTGCTGGCTTCGAGCCACTTCGCCGTGAACCGCACCAGCTTCCACAGCCTTCTCCTGACGGTCGGCCCGGGTGGCATCCACGTCAACTTCTTCGTCCTCATCCCCCTGTCCGCACTCGTCGCCGCCTTCTTCGGGATTCTCTTTGGCGCTCCAACCCTGCGCCTGCGTGGGGACTACCTGGCCATCGTCACCCTCGGCTTCGGCGAGATCGTACCGAAAGTGGTCGAGAACCTGGGCGATGGAAACAGCCTGGGCCTGCCCAACATTACCAATGGCGTCAATAGCATCACCGGTGTCGACTCTCCCCCCAATATCGACCTCGGGCCCATTCACTGGACCTTCCAGACCAACGATCCCCGGCCCTGGTACTACCTGGGGCTGATCATCGTCATCATCAGCGTGATCATCATCTACCGCCTGCGAGATTCACGTTTGGGCCGCAGCTGGGTCGCCATTCGGGAAGATGAGATCGCTGCCGCCCACGCCGGCATCAATATCACCGGGACCCGGCTCACCGCCTTTGCGCTGGGTGCCGCCTTTTCCGGGTTTGGCGGCCTCCTCGAGGCCAGCCGCCTCGCCAACGTCAGCTACGACCAGTTCCTCTTCACAGTATCGGTCACCATTCTCACCATGGTCATCCTGGGCGGCATCGGCAGCATTCCCGGTGTCATCGTCGGCGGCATCGTCATTGCCTACATGACGCAGACCTGGCTCACCACAGTGGCAAGCTGGGTTCACTCGCTGGGCGATGGGCTGCACAAAGGCCCCGAGCCTGTTTCCACGATTGGCGCCTGGCTACAGAGTCTCCCCGTGACCAGCGCCAAGCCGATGATCTTCGGCATCATCCTGGTCGGTATCATGCTCCTGCGGCCCGCCGGCCTGTGGCCGGAGCAGCGGCGTGCTCGCGAGCTGCACCCGGACACCGAAAAGACGCTGGAGGAAGAGCAGGCCGAGCTCTATACCGTGCGGACGGGAGAGATCTAGCGTGGCCGAGCCGGTCCAGCCTCCGATGCTCGAGACCCGCGATTTGAGTCGCCGCTTTGGCGGCCTCACCGCCGTCGGGGGCCTGAACTTCGAGGTGCGGCTGGGAGAGATCCTGAGCCTTATCGGGCCCAACGGTGCCGGGAAGACGACCGTCTTCAATCTGATCAGCGGCATCTATCCGCCCACCTCGGGAGAGATTCTCTTTCAGGGGCAGAGCATCGGCGGGCTCAAGCCGGACCGCGTGCGGCGACGAGGCATCAGCCGCACCTTCCAGACGCTGCGTCTCTTCGACAACATGTCGGTGCTGGAAAACGTGCTTGTCGGCTATCACTCGCGCCTGCGTTCGAACCTGATTGGCGACATGATCAAGCCGCCATGGGTGACCCGCGCGGAGCACGAAGCGGTCGAGCGGGCCCGCTCCACGCTGGAGGCGCTGAGCCCGCGGCTGCTATCGCGGCAGGAGTTCCGGGCCGGAGACCTGGCCTATGCCGACCGTCGCCTGCTGGAGCTGGCGCGCGCGCTGGTCTCGGAGCCGTCTCTGCTGATGCTGGACGAGCCGACGGCCGGCATGAACCCGACGGAAGCCGCCGAATTCATGCAGCGAATCAACCGCATCCACGCCGACGGCTATACCATTCTGCTGATCGAGCACAACCTGGGCGTGGTCATGGGTGTGTCACACCGCATCGTGGTGCTCGACTACGGCGAGAAGATCGCCGAGGGGACACCTGAGGAAGTTCGCCAGGACGAGCGAGTCATCGAGGCATATCTTGGACGAAAAGCAACCGCTACTTGAGTTTCGGGACGTCGATACGTTCTATGGCAGCCTGCACATCCTCAAGGATGTGAGCTATACCGTCGGCGAGCACGAGATCGTGGCGTTGCTCGGCAGTAACGGCGCGGGTAAGACCACGACCATGAAGACCATCCTGGGCCTGGTGCAGCCCCGTGACGGGTCCATTCATCTCGGCGACACCCGGATCGACGGCCGGTCGACCCGCGAGATCGTGACCCTGGGCGTGGCGCCGGTGCCGGAAGGACGGCGGGTCTTCCCCAAGCTCACTGTCCTGGACAATCTGAAGATGGGCGCGTGGACGCGCAAGGACCGCGAGATCCAGCAGGATATTGATCGCGTCTATAGCCTCTTTCCTCGCCTGGCCGAGCGCAAGAACCAGCTGGCAGGCACGATGAGCGGCGGCGAGCAGCAGATGCTGGCCATCGGTCGCGCCCTGATGGCCCGTCCGCGCCTGATGATCCTCGACGAGCCGTCCATGGGACTGTCTCCCATTCTGACCGAGCGCGTCTTCGACACCATCGTGGAAATCAACAAGCAGGGCACCACCATCTTCATGGTGGAGCAGAACGCCTATATGGCCCTGAACATCGCCAGCCGCGGCTACGTCCTGCAGACTGGACGCGTCATCCTGAGCGGAACGGCGCAGGAGCTGCTCTCGAGCGATATGGTGCGCAAAGCCTACCTGGGCGAGACCTAAAGACCAAAACACCTTAACCGCGGATGAACGCGGCGGCCGCCGGGCCTGTCCGTGCCGCCTCTCTTTGCGCTACTATGAGAGCCGCGAGCGCGATTCGCGCGCCTGGGGGTGATGGCCCGCGTGGACGCGATGCATCTCGCCCCTATTCAGGAGGCCCTCTCTGCGTCCCTCGGCCCTGCGTCTCCTCCCTATTCTCTTCGCGGCACTCTCCCTGATCGCGTCCCTTGCCGTATCTCCGCATGCGGGATTTGCGTTCAAAAGCGGGCCGACCCTCACGCCCACGGCTACTGATACTCCCACGGCAACGCCCACCGCCACCGACACGCCCGTGCCCACGAACACGGCCGTGCCCCTGCCGACTTTTACCGCCATCGCGCCGCCCACGGCGACGGCCACGCTGACCTTTACCCCATCGCCAACCGCCACGCCGTCGCCCCCGTTTCCGCAGCACCACGTGGTGCTGATCGTCATTGATGCGGGCCGACCCCAGGACATTACCGCCTGGAAGCTGCCGCACATTGATGCCCTGATGAAGCGCGGCACCGTCTACGATCAGGCGTACGTGGGGCAGCTCTTGAGCAGCACCCCGGATGTCCATGTCACTATCGGCGCCGGCACCTTCCCTCGCCAGACCGGCTTTCTCGGCTTTGGCTGGGCTGCTCCCAATTCCCGCAAGGTAGTCGACTTCCGAACGCTCCTGGCCGATGGGCAGATTGATCCGGTGCTCAAGAGTCTGCCCGTGCCCAGTGTGGCGGCACGGCTGCATCAGCTCATTCCGGGTGCTATCTCTGTCGCCGGGAGCGGCCACAAGGACTATGCGACGGTGGGATTGGGCGGAGGCGCCGCCGACTACGAGCTCTACGGCCATGCTTCGGGGAAGTATTTCATTCCCAAGTTCATGCACAGCCCGCCCCCGCTCACGGCCGCGGAGCGCAAGTCGCTGACCGTGCCCTCCAGGCTGAAGATGGGCGCCGAGGACTCCTGGGCCTTCAAGTACGCCTCGATCGTGGCCTCACACGTCAAGCCGCGCTTGCTGATGCTGAATCTGCCGGAGATGGACACCTACGGCCACTGGGACGGGCCTAACAATGCCAAACCCTTCCACACCCTGATGAACAACATCGATCGTGGGATCGGCACCATCGAGGCGACCTATAAGAAGCTCGGCATCTACAACGACACCGACTTCATCATTACCGCTGACCACTCCATGATGGAGTCCACGGGCGTCCGCAACTGGAAGGATGCCGATGCCGCAGCTCAGCAGGCCGGGACCACGGTGGCGCGCAAGGACGGAGAAGCAGGTGCGATCTGGCTAAAGGATCCGACCAGGGCCAAAGCGGTGGCGGATGCCCTGGTGGCGATGAAGCCGGGCCACGTCGAGGCCATCTTCTATCGCTCCGCTCCCGGCAACAAGTACACCTACCTGCAGGACTCGCCCACCGGCTGGGTGATCAACACGAGCGTGATCACAGCATTGCAAGACCTGGTGAACACGACCGCCGGCCGGAATGGTCCGGACGTCTGGATGCTCTATCACGAAAACTACACGGTGGTCCCGCGCAATGTGGCCGGCACCTGGAAGGGCACGCACGGCGGCGCGACCTGGAAAGTCCAGCATATCCCGCTCATCCTGGCCGGTCCCGGCATCCGCAGTGGCGCCCATTCCCAGTTCGCGGCGCGGGAGATCGATCTGGCGCCGACCATGGAGCGGCTCCTGGGCCTTCCCGACATCCAGCGCGACGGTGTGGTCCTGGCCGATGCGCTGACGCAGCCCACGGGTGCAGAGGCGCAGGCACAGGCGGCGCGCGCGAAGATCGTCAACCCGGATGCTCAGGCGCTACAGGCCCAGTCGAAATACGACGACAGCGGCCAGATTCCGTGGAAACTACTTTCCAGAAAGCCGCCGGCCTGCAGTCAGATAAAGGGCTGCACCGTGGCCCAGAAAGCCTCCCGCCACGCCTCCCCCGCCACAAGCCCGAAACCGCCCACCAATTCGTAGTGGCCCGATTCATCGGGCTCTCTGGCAGCACGCGATGACGGCGTTCAGCCGTCAGATGCGTGCGGCATGACCCGGGTGGTATATATTCCCCGCACGGTTCGATACTCCTGGCCCTTTATCGTTCTTCCAACATCCGGGGTATCCCCGCGCGCATCGCCCCGCTGAACGCGGGGCTCGCTCGCTACCCAAGAGCCCGATGAATCGGGCAACTACGGATGGGTATGGATCCATCGGGCCGGTGCAGATGAGTAACGATCGATCGGGCCGGACGGGTATGGATCGATCGGGCAAGGACGGAGGGGACGATAGATTGGGGCAGGTCGAATTTCGCGGCGCGTAACATTGCTGTCGATTTCCAGGGGCCTTGTTCGACGTATCAGTGAGGCCGAAACAACGGCCCGGAAAACGGATGTACAAGGAGTGACAACGATGCGAGTTATGGTCATAGTCAAGGCGAACGATGAGTCGGAGGCGGGTGTGATTGATACCGCCGGCATGGCCGAAATGGGTCGGTACAACGAGGAGTTGGTCAGGGCCGGCGTGCTGCTGGCGGCGGACGGACTCCACCCGAGCTCGCAGGGTGCCCGTGTGAAGTTCGAGGGGGACAAGCGCACCGTGACCGATGGGCCCTTTGCCGAGACCAAGGAGCTGATCGCAGGCTTCTGGCTGTGGCAGGTGAAGTCCATGGACGAGGCGATCGAGTGGCTCAAGCGTGCCCCCTTTGACGGCGGGACGGAGATCGAGATCCGCCGGGTGTACGAGGCCGAGGACTTCGGCGAGGAGCTGACGTCTGAGCTCCGTGAGCAAGAAGAGCGGTTGCGCGCTCAGGCGGCGACGAACTCGCAGCCGTAATCGAGGCCGAGTGAATACAACGGATACACGCCGCACCGTCGACGCCGTCTGGCGAATCGAATCGGCGAGATTGATCGCGGCGCTGGCACGCCTCACCCATGATGTCGGGTTGGCAGAGGATCTGGCGCAGGAGGCCCTGGTCGCCGCGCTGGAGCAGTGGCCGCAGTCAGGCGTTCCGGAGAACCCGGGCGCCTGGCTGCTGGGCACGGCCAGGCATCGGGCCATCGACCTCTTTCGGCGGAACGAGCGGCTGCGGCAGAAGCATGAGGTACTGGCACGCGCGCTGGATCTGGATGCACATGTGGACACGCCCAACCTGGATGCCATCGATAGCGAAATCGAGGACGATCTCCTCCGGCTCATCTTCACCGCCTGCCACCCGGTGCTCTCCACCGAAGCACGCGCGGCCCTGACGCTGCGTGTCCTCGGCGGACTGACGACAGAGGAGATTGCGCGCGCCTTCCTTGCCCCTCCTGCCACCGTGGCCCAGCGCATCGTCCGCGCCAAGCGGACCCTATCCGAGGCGCGGGTCCCGTTCGAGGTGCCAGGCAAGGGTGAGCTTCCCGCCCGGCTCGCGTCCGTCCTGGAGGTGATCTACCTCATCTTCAATGAGGGGTACGCCGCAACCGCCGGGGACGTCTGGATCCGGCCCGATCTCTGTGAGGACGCGCTGCGGCTGGGGCGTATTCTGGCCGGGCTCCTGCCCACCGAGTCAGAGGTCCAGGGGCTGGTGGCGTTGATGGAGATCCAGGCTTCACGGCTGCGCGCGCGCACCGATTCGTCCGGCGAGCCCATTCTGCTGCTCGACCAGGACCGCGGCCGCTGGGATCAGCTCCTCATCCGCCGCGGCCTGGCGGCACTCGATCGTGCCGAGAAGCTCAGTAGCCCGCTCGGTCCGTACACCGTGCAAGCTGCGATTGCGGCCTGTCATGCCCGGGCGCGAACCGCCGGGGAGACCGACTGGCCCAGAATCGCGGCACTCTACGACGCCCTGGCGCAGCTCATGCCCTCGCCGGTCGTGGAGCTAAACCGCGCGGTGGCCGTGTCCATGGCCTTTGGGCCGGCGGAGGGCCTGGAGCTGGTGGATGCCCTGACGGAGGCCCCGGCGCTCAAGAGCTATTACCTGTTGCCCACCGTGCGCGGCGACCTCCTGGTAAAGCTTGGCCGTGGGGCGGAGGCGCGGGCCGAGTTCGAGCGCGCGGCCGGGCTGACCAGCAACACGCGCGAGCGGGCGCTTCTCCTCGCCCGGGCGGCAGACTGCTCCGACGGATAGGCGCTCTGATACCCTGCCTATCATCGGCGTCGCCTGTTCCCTCTGTCCGCCCCTGGCGCGCACCCCACTATTTCCAGGACCGACGCGGGATCACCTACTCGCGGACGAGCCTGGCCCCACGAACCTGACGATGGCCTGAACGACGCTCGGCGTCTGCAGCGCCAGACCGTGACTTGTCGCGATACACGTTATTTTCGGTACGTTCCGGATCTGCACCACGCCATGTTTGTTGATGACGTTCGATAGGTTGCAGCCGCCGGTGCCAAGCGGGTAGAGCTTGTTGCTGTTGGCCGCCTTGACGACCATGGTGCCGCTGTCGTTGCCCCACTTCCCCCGGATCTTGCAGGCGACTGGCTTCCAGAGGCAGTCTGAGGCATTCCCAATGGTCATGTACCGGAACCCCTTGCCTCGGCCCCCCTGCACGATCGCCGTGGCCGCCCGGCTTGCCTTCTGCCTCGTCTTGCGGTTGTGAAGGGTGGCGATGTCGCGGGCCGCGTCGCTGTCCCAGAGCACCTTGCTGCAGCCCGCATAGGCGATGAACGGCTGGACCAGCCGGGTGAACTGCTCCAGATTGCGCCGTGACGCCCCTTTGAGCGGGCTGTCAATGGTGACGACGCTCGAAATCGAGCCGGCCGGCATCTCCGCCGAGGCTTCCAGCGCCAGGAGCCCACCCAGGCTGTGGCCGATGAGAACGAATTGTGCATCGGGGTGATTCACTCTGTAGGTTGTCATGAGCGTAAACAGCTCCCCGACGCTGGTGGCGACGTGGTCGCCGGTGTCGTAGCAGCTATAGGGCGCGGGGCGCCAGGTACCGCTCGCGTCGATCGTGCTGCCCGTGTAGGAGTAGACGAGCGTATCGGCGCAGCTGAAGCCGTCGGCGGCAAGCGCTGCGTCAATTGCCTGCCAGGAGCTGCTACCCGAGCACGGTCCACTGGCGGCTGCGGCCGTCAGGCTCGACCCCAGCCCGGCAACCAAGATGACGACTTTGTGGGGAGCGGGGGAAGGAGCGGCAGACAGTGTGGTGGGAGTCGCTCCAGCACCTGCACCGCATATCACGACGATCGCGGCGAGCAGGAAACGCTCCCATGCCGCTCTTCCGGTTCCGATGATGATCATCCCACTCACTTCCTGCACTACTTCCAGACACGTCCAATAGTCGATGTGCGTCCAGACTACCGCATTCGAATCGCCCGGACGAATGGGCCCATTCGCCGGGACGTGAGGTGTGGAGTTTGCGATCGCGTCGCTATGATGTGGCCCAGGCCTGTCACTGGTCGAGGCTTGCTTGGCTCGGCTACCATGCAGTCCCACCTCCTTTATCAACCGCACGTGAAGGAGTTATGCGTGACTGAGGCACAGGGCCCGACCACGGGCACCATTACCTGGATCGATCTGGCCAGCACCGATCTCGATCACTCCAAGGCCTTTTACACAGGCCTCTTCGGTTGGGATGCGTTTACTGTTCCCGAGCCGGACGCCGGCGGCTACGGATTTTTCCTCAACGATGGCAAGCAGGTCGCCGGGTTCGGGCCGACGATGGGGGACGAAGCCTTCTCCGCCTGGAACACCTACGTCTCCGTTGACGATTCCGACGCCACTGCCGAGCGTGTGAAAGCGGCAGGCGGGCAGGTAATAGCGGGACCGATGGACGTCTTCGATCAGGGACGCCTCACCGTCTTTACCGACCCCACCGGCGCCTTTATCTCCACCTGGCAGGCGGCGGGGATGCAGGGACTCCAGGTGCGCAACGAGCCCAATACCTTCTGCTGGGCCGAGCTGAATACGCGCGATGCGTCTGCTGCCAGGGATTTCTACAGAGCGGTCTTCGGCTGGAATGCGGAGACCCAGGAGTCTGACGAGGGCAGCTATACGGAGTTGAAACGGGACGGGACGACTGTTGCCGGCATGTACGCCATGGGCGACGACGTTCCGGCAGAGGTGCCGTCTCACTGGCGGGTCTATTTCGGGGTCCAGGACGCGGACGCAGCGGTGGCGCGGGCGCAGAAACTCGGCGGATCGGTCGTTTATCCTGTCATGGACTTCGGCTCAGGCCGCTACGCTGTGCTGGCTGATCCGGCCGGCGCCGTCTTCTCGGCCATTCAGTTCACATAGGGACCCTCACCCTCACCCCCCGGCCCCCTCTCCCGCGGAGCAGGAGAGGGGGAGGAAGTCCCTCGGCTTTGTTCCCCCTTCTTCCATGCGTGGGAGAAGGGGGGTAGGGGGATGAGGGTCGGTCAGCTCCGCTGCAGATTGATGGTCGCGCCGGTGATCCCGGAGGATGCGTCTGAGAGCAGATAGAGCAGGACGTTGGCGACCTGCTGCGGCTGCAGCCACTTCGAGGTGTCGGCTTTGGGCATGGAGGCACGGTTGGCGGGGGTGTCGATGATATCCGGAAGGATGCAATTGACGCGCACCCCCGCCGGCCGCAGCTCGGCGGCCAGACTGCGGGCCATGGCGATGACGCCGGCCTTGCTCGCCACGTAGGCGGCCT
The DNA here is from genome assembly GCA_025966365.1 of Chloroflexota bacterium. GTDB lineage: Bacteria > Chloroflexota > UBA5177 > UBA5177 > UBA5177 > JAICWV01. Next base: position 21,164 of record JAICWV010000049.1, read on the forward strand.
GGTTGCCCGGCGCGCTGATGCCCGCCTGCGCGCCCACGAAGACCATCACCCCACCTGTTGCCGTGAGGCCGGGTAAGCAGGCGTGAGCGGCCACATATGCGGAGGTGAGGTTGACGCTCAGCACTGTCTGCCAGAGGTCGAGATCGGTCTCCTCCAGCGGAGCGTAGCGGTACATCCCGGCCAGGTTGAAGAGACCGTCCAGAGCGCCGAACCGCTCCGCCGCCTCGGCGACTACTCCGGCCATGAAGTCCGGGGAGAGCGCGTCTCCCTGCGCGGCCTGCACCCGGTCCGATGCCGCCAGATCATCCGGAAGCGGCGAGCGATCCACAGCCACAACCCGATGCCCGGCTGCGATCACCGCCCGAACCACGTTCGCTCCCAGCGCCCCTGCCGCCCCGGTAATGAGAACTGTCTTCTGGTCCATGCCACGTCTCCTTCCGCTCCTGTCACAGGGCTATACGCGCCATAGTACGGATTCGGCTCAGGCGAGGAGCACCTCGGCGCCGATGGGCACCAGGCCCGCGGCCAGCACGGCGCGAAGGGAGGCCACGTTGCCGACCGCGACCTGCATGAAGAGCGGCTGTCCCGCGTCGGTCATGCAGAGCGCGGCAGCAGCCAGCGCCCGTCCCAGCCCGCGGCCGCGCGCCTCCGGCATCACCTCAAAGGCCGCCTCCCGGCGGCCGGCGAGGCCGCGTCCGAGAATCAGCAGCCCGGCACCGTCGTGGGTGCGGTGGGCCCGGGTGTCCGGCCGGTAGCGCAGGCTGCGCCGGATGCGGGGATGGTCCGTCTCCC
>JAICWV010000199.1 GCA_025966365.1 Chloroflexota bacterium
AGAGAGAGCCGCGATGCTGGAATGCGGCGTCACGCGACACGCGGAAAAAGATCCCCGAGTAGCCAGTCGAAGGCCCAAAGGTCAGTAGGCTCAGCCGGTGTCAGTCACCGTTATCGAGGCTGAAGTATCGGAGATCCTCTCCCGTACTTAGAGAGGCCGTTGCCGCGAGGCAGCGGCGAAGTAGGGTGGTACCACGGCAACTCGCCGTCCCTTGTGGACAGCGGGTTTTTTGTATCCGGAGGCACCGCCCATGTCAATCGAACAGTACGCGATCATCGACTCAACCTTACGCGAAGGCGAGCAGTTCGCCAGGACCAACTTCACCACCGGGCAGAAGGTGGAGATTGCGCTGGCGCTGGACGATTTCGGCATCGAGTACATCGAGCTCACCTCGCCCTGCGCCTCGCCCAACTCCTTCCGCGACGCCAGAATCATCGCCGGCCTACCGCTCAACGCCAAGGTGCTGACCCACACCCGCTGCGACATGGAGGACGCCAGGGTGGCGGTCGACACCGGGGTGGACGGCATCGACATCCTCTTCGGCACCTCCTCCTACCTGCGCGAGTTCAGCCACGGCAAGGACGTCGAGCAGATCATCGAGGCGGCGGGCGAGGTTGTGAACTACATCAAGAGCCAGGGCGTGGAAGTCCGGTTCAGCAGCGAGGACTCCTTCCGCAGCGAAGAGTCCGACCTGCTGCGTATCTACCGGGCAGTGGACGCGCTGGGCGTCAACCGCGTCGGAATCGCCGATACCGTCGGTGTGGCCACACCCCGCCAGGTATTCGCGCTCATCTCAGAAGTCCGCCACAACGTCTCCTGCGATATCGAGTTCCACGGCCACAACGACGCGGGCTGCGCCATCGCCAACTCCTTCGAGGCGCTGGACGCGGGCGGCACGCACCTGGACACCACCGTGCTCGGCATCGGCGAGCGCAACGGCATCACGCCCCTGGGCGGGTTCCTGGCGCGGATGTACACCGTCGATCGCGATCTGGTCTCCAAGTACCGGCTCAGAGATCTGCCGCGGCTGGACCGCATGGTGGCAGGAATGGTCGGGATCGAGATTCCATATAACAACTACATCACCGGGGAAACCGCCTTTAACCACAAAGCGGGTATCCATACCAAGGCCATGCTCAATAACCCCGAGTGCTACGAGATCATCGACCCCGCCGACTTCGGGCTGGAGCGGAATATCCAGGTAGCCCACAAGCTGACCGGTCGCCATGCCGTCGCCCATCGCGCCAACCAGCTTGGGCTCCACTTCGGTGAGGTCGAGCTGAAGGAAGTCACCAACGAAATCAAGCGCCTGGCCGACGAGGGCAACCTCTCGCAGACTGAGCTGGATCACCTTCTGAGAAGCAGATTGACGGCGTAAAGGAAAGACATATGGGAACACTTGCAGAGGAAATCTTCTCCCGTCGCGTTGGGCGGCAGGTCCGGGCCGGTGAGATCGTGGTGGCACCGGTGGACTACGTGATGAGCCACGACAACACCACTCCCATCGCCATCGAATCCTTCAAGAAACTGGGGATGCCCATCTGGGACCCGGAGCGGGTCATCATCGTCTTTGACCATATGATTCCCGCGCCAACCAGACAGGCGGCGCAGCAGCACCGCGATATCCGCGACTTCATGGCCGAGAACGGCCTCACCACCCTCCTCACCGACGGCATCTGCCACCAGGTGCTGGTGGAGAAGGGTTATATCGTGCCCGGTGGCCTGGTGGTCGGCGCCGATTCCCATAGCTGTACCTACGGCGCGCTGGGCTGCTTCGGCACCGGCATGGGCTCGACCGATGTGGCGGTGATCTATGCCACCGGCAAGTCCTGGTTCCGGGTGCCGGAGACGATGCGGATCAGCCTCCACGGGCATTTGCAGCCGGGCGTCTACGCCAAGGATGCCTGCCTGGCACTCGCCCGGACGCTGGACGTGGACGGCGCCACCTACATGGCCATGGAGTTCGGCGGCGAGGCGGTGGACGGGATGGACATCAGCGAGCGCATGACCCTCTCCAATATGTCCATCGAGATGGGCGCCAAGGCGGGGCTGGTCGAGCCCGATGAGCGCACCCTGGCCTACGTCGCTCCCCGTGCCCGCGACCCCTTCGAGCCGGTCTACCCGGTCGACCCGACCTATGCCAGGGAGGTCGAGCTGGACGTCAGCCTGCTGGAGCCGCAGGTCTCCTGCCCCAATGAGGTCTCGAACGTGGTGGGCGTCACCGAGGTCCAGGGAACTCCGCTCGACCAGGTCTTCATCGGCACCTGCACCAACGGTCGCCTGGACGACATGGCCATCGCCGCCGGCGTGTTGGAAGGCAAGACCGTCAACCCCAACACGCGGCTGATCGTCACGCCGGCCTCCCGCGACGTGTATGCCGAGGCCGCACGCCTCGGCTACCTGCAGACCTTCATGGAGGCCGGCGCCCAGGTCAACACGCCCGGCTGCGGCCCCTGCATCGGCCGCCACCAGGGCGTCCTCACCGCGGGCGAACGTGCCCTTACCACCCAGAACCGCAACTTCAAGGGGCGCATGGGCGATCCCACCAGCGAGCTGTTTTTGGGCAGCCCCGCCACTGCCGCCGCCTCCGCCATCGCCGGCCACATCGCCGACCCACGGCAATTCGTGTAAGGAACAAACAATGGCTCGAGCCTGGAAACTCCACGACAACGTCAACACCGATGAGATCATCCCCGGCCGCTACAACATGACCACCGACCGCGCCTCGCTGGCCAGGCACTGTCTCTGCGAGGTGCGGCCCGACTTTCCGGCCGGGGTCAAGCCCGGTGACATCATCGTCGGCGGCCGCAACTTCGGCTGCGGCTCCTCGCGCGAGCACGCCCCCATCGCCATCCAGACCTGCGGCGTCGTCGCGGTGGTCGCGCCCTCCTTCGCCCGCATCTTCTACCGCAACGCCGTCAACATCGGGCTGCCGCTTCTGGTCTGCCCCGAGTCCGAACGCATCGAGGAGGGCGATGAGATCGAGGTGGATATCGCGGCCGGCACGGTCTCGAACCGGACCCGAAACGAGATCTACAACGTCGAGCCCCTTCCCGCCTTCATCGGGCGGATCGCCGAGGCGGGAGGGATCCTGGAGTTCATCAAGACATACGGTTGGGAAGGAGTGGGGGCATGAAGGTCGGCATGCTCCTTTCCCGGGTGCGGGTCGAGGAGAAGCTGCTACTGGAGGAATTCGGCCGGCGCGGGTTGCAGGTCACGCGCATCGACGATCGCGACGTCATCTTCGAGCTGGGGCGCAACAACCTGAAGTTCGACGTGGTGCTGGAGCGCGCCATCAATCACTCCCGCGCCCTCTACGCCCTCAAGCTGCTTAACGATGCCGGGATCACCACCGTCAATACCTACCGGGTGGCCGACAACTGCGGCAACAAGATCATCACCTCCAGCTTGCTGGCCCGGGACAACGTCCCCTCTCCGCGCACATTGATTGCCTTTACCCCCGAGTCGGCGCTCCAGGCCATCGAGGAGGTCGGCTACCCGGCGGTCCTCAAGCCGGCCGTCGGCTCCTGGGGCCGGCTCCTCTCGCTGGTCAGCGACCGCTACGCTGCCGAGGCCATTCTGGAGCACAAGGAAATCCTGGGCTCCTACCACCACTCCATCTTCTACGTGCAGGAATACGTGGAGAAGCCCGGCCGCGACATCCGCTCCTTCGTGGTCGGCGACGAGTGCATCTGCGCCATCTATCGCTACTCCGACCACTGGCTGACCAACACCGCTCGCGGCGGCCGGGCCGAGAACTGCCCCGTCACCGACGAGATCGCCGCGCTCTCGCTGGCCGCGGCGCGCTCCGTGGGCGGCGGGGTGGTGGCGATCGATCTCCTGGAGAATGAGCGTGGGCTGCTGGTCAACGAAGTGAACTACACCATGGAGTTCCGGAACAGCATCGACACCACCGGCGTGAATATCCCGGCCAGGATCGTGGACTACACCCTGCAGCAGGGCGAGCAGGTGGGCAGATCGAGCGCGGCATGACCCCCTCCGATGCCGATGCCGTGGCCTTGCTGGCGGATGTGGTGCGCACCCCCAGCCTCTGCGGCCAGGAGGATGCGGTGGCGGCGCTGCTGCTGGAGGCGATGCGGCAATTCGGCTTTGACGCACGTCGCGACCAGGTGGGGAACGTCGTGGGGACGGTCGGGCCGGAGGGCGGCAGAGAGATCGTGATCCTGGGGCATATGGACACAGTGCCGGGCTTCATCGAGGTCGAGGAGCGGGGCGGCGCGCTCTACGGGCGCGGTTCGGTGGATGCCAAGGGGCCGCTGGTGACAAGCGTGATCGCGGCAGCACGGGCGGCGGAGAGGGCCCGGCTGCGCATGACTGTCATCGGCGCGGTTCAGGAAGAAGGTCCCTCGGTGGGCGCACGGCACCTGACCGAGCGGCCGGCGCCGGACTTTCTGGCGATCGCCGAGCCGAGCGGGTGGGACGCGGTGGTTCTCGGCTACAAAGGCAGCCAGCGCTTCACCGTCACCATCAGTCAACCCTCGGGGCATACCGCCGGCCCCCTCACCTCGGCGCCTGAGCGGGCCGTCGAGTTCTGGAACGCGCTGGCCGCGTGGTGCGCGGCTCAGACCCCGGATGCCGGAGACGAGTTCAACCGCCTCACTCCAACCCTGATTCGCATGAGCTCAGCCGACGACGGCCTGGAGGATCGGGC
>JAICWV010000193.1 GCA_025966365.1 Chloroflexota bacterium
CGGACTGGCGCCGGCGAAGAGCGCCTTCCAGACCATGCTGGTCGGTGGCATGGCAGCGGGTGCTGCGTACGTCATCGCCCGGCTGGTTTCAGGCATAGCCGGTTGACCGCAGGGCGGGTCATACCCCCTCTTCTTGCGTGGATCGACGGAAGCCACGGAGATAGAGCGCGGTCGGCAAGAGTCCAATCAGCGCCAGCACGATGAAGATGGGAATGGCAGAGAGTGGCTGCTGGGGATCGCTCAGGTGTCCGAAGAACTGATCGGTAGCAACGCTGATCGACTCCAGCAGACCGTAGACGAGAAAGACCCCGGCCAGGACGTAACCCCAGGCACGGCGCTGCCACAGCCATACGGCAGCGAGCGCCGTCAGCGGAAACCCGAAGGCCAGATCGGTCATCTCGATGGCGTTGGTCACCATCCCGCTCCGTTCCAGACTCACCGGCGCCATCCCGCCGATCACGGCAGGCAGAATGTCCTTTAGCCACAGCAGGGTGAAGAGGGCAGTGGTGATGAGCAGGTATCCGGCGATGAACCCAACCGGGAGCCGGCCCGCCAGCCGTGCCTGGAACGACAACGGCTGGATCTCGCGGACCAGGCTGACGATGGACCAGACGCCCAGGGACAGCATGGCCACGTTCAGCAGGAAGAGCCGGTTGAAGTGGACGGCGTAGGCAAAGAAGACGGCGTTGTAGGTGATATAGGCAAGCGCGCCCAGCCAGAGGACCCGCCCCCAGAGAACCCGGTGCCGGGCGAGCGTCATGCCGGCCAGGAGCGCCGGCAACGCAATGACCAGCAGCACCAGTGCGGTTCCACGCGCATTGCCCGCCGTCATGGCCGTATCGCGGAAGACCCCGGGGAAGAAGACGGCGATGGCCGTGGTCACCGCGGTCACTGCCGCCAGGGCGCTGGAGAATAGAAATGCGGTTCCCCTGCTTCTCCGGGTGCGCGGCACCGAATTAAGCAGGCGGGCGATCTCTTGATCGGTGAGGTCTGCGTCGTGGATGGCTGTGGTGGCTGACATACCGATAGTCCTTTCGTGGGGATCGTCCCTCCGATCCACCTTCAGTCTGCTCGACTCGCGCGGGTAAGGTTATCGGCTGCGGACAGGATTTCTCCCGACTCGCCGCCCGATAGCGCCGGTCCTCTGACCTCACTACAATCTCGGTCAGGAGGACCGGCACATGGCCGCACCGATCGAGCTACACTCCCTGACCCGTTCCTACGGCGATCGCCGTGGCGTCATCGATCTCAACCTCGAGGTGAACGAGGGAGAGATCTTCGGGTTCCTGGGACCGAACGGCGCCGGGAAGAGCACGACCATCCGGGTGCTCATGGGGCTGTTGCGGCCAACCTCCGGAATGGCGCGGATCGAGGGGCTGGATTGCTGGTCGGATGCGCCGCGCGTCAAGGCAAAAGTCGGTTTCCTCCCCGGCGATCTCCATCTCTACGAGGGGCTGACCGGCGCGGCCTTCCTGGACTTCTTCGCCGGCTTCCGGCCGGACAGCACGCGGCGGCGACGCGAGCTGGTGGAACGGCTGGAGCTGGATCTGACCCAGCGCGTCAAGGCCATGTCCAAGGGAAACCGGCAGAAGCTGGCCATCGTGCAGGCACTGATGTATGGCGCTCCGGTGCTGCTGCTGGACGAGCCGAGCAGCGGCCTGGACCCGCTGGCGGCGGAGACGTTTCTGACACTGCTGCGGGAGGAGCGTGATGCCGGCCGGACCGTCTTCTTCTCCTCGCATATCCTGCCCGAGGTCGAGCACATTGCCGACCGGGTGGGCATCATCCGCGACGGCCGGCTGGTGACGGTGGACACGATGGAGCACCTGCGCTCCCTGCGCGAGCGGCCGATGCAGATTGTCCTGTCCGAGCCGGTCGATCTGCGGGACCTGGAGCAGCTATCCGGCGTGCGGGTGCGCTCGGTCGAGGACGGCGGCAAGCGAGTGACGCTGAGTGTCCGCGGGCCGCTGGCGCCGATCTTTGGCGAGCTGGCGCGGATGCCGATCGCCGATTTCACCTACGGGCCGCCCGACCTGGAGTCGCTCTTCATGCAGTACTACACGGACGCCGGGCCAAAGCCGGAGGGGGTGACGGCGTGAGCCTGGTTATGCTGCGGCGGGCGCTGGATGCCTCGCGAATGACGGTCCTCTCCTATGCCGGGAGCGTCTTCTTCTATGCCCTGCTGATCGCGCTCTTCTTCCCCGCTATCCGCACTAACAGCGCCCAGATCAACAAAATCGTCCACACCCTGCCCGCTGCCGTGATCAAGGCGATGGGCATTCAGAACTATTCCACCTTTCCGCATTTCATGGGCGGGGAGTTTCTCAACCTCATCTGGCCCATCATCGCGGCGGTGTTTGTCATCCTGGCGGGAAGCGCGGTGGTGGCGCAGGAGATCGAACAGGGAACGATTGACCTCTGGCTCTCCGTCCCGGTGAGCCGTGCCCGGCTCCTCGCCTCAAAACTGGTTGCCATCCTCCTCGGCCTCTGCGTCCTGGCAGTTGCCACCGACCTGGCACTGATCGTCGGTGCCCGGCTGATCGGAGAGAGCCTCCCGGCCGGGGGAATCCTGGCCCTGAGCGTCTACCTGGTGCTCTTTCCGCTCACCATCGGCTGCTTTGCCGCCGCCATCTCCGCCCTCTCCTCCAGCCGTGGGCATGCGGCCGGCATCGCTGCCGCAGTCCTCATCCTGTCGTATCTCATCTGGGTGGTGGGGCAGATCGGCGAAAGCTGGACCTGGCTGCAGCACCTCTCCGTCTTCAGCCTCTTCCATCCCCAGGACGCGCTCTCAGACGCCGTCCTCAGCGCCACAGATGTCCTCTGGCTCCTGGTCATCACCGGCATCTTCGCCGCCGCCTCCCTGATCGCCTTCCAGCGCCGCCCCACGCTGTGATTCAAAACGTTCGATACACTGCGTGTCCCATCATCCGCCCATTTTTGTCGACACCATAGCGGAGGCAGCTCTCCCTGATACGCGCACTTTTCGCACTCACCGTGGCCGCGGCGATTGCAGCGGCCACCTGGTGGACGACAGCGGTGTGGGGATTCGCCGAGCCACAGGCTGCGCCGAGCGTGATCGCCGACACTGTACCGGCGGTCGCGGCGGTCCTCCTGGGAGTGGCGGTCGCGCTCCTCGCGGCCTGGATCGCCGTCAGCCGCGCTCACGCTCGGGTCGCGGCGGCATCTCTTGGGGGGATCGGGCTGCTCGCGGTCGCAGGGCCGGTCTGGGTAGCCGCCGACACCTTCGCCACCCTGAATGACTGGAACTTCGCCAACCGGACCTTTCTTGCGGCCTACCTCCCGGCGGCCGCACTCGCCATGGGCGGCACGCTCAACCGCATCGACCGGCCCCCGCATTACGAGATACACCACGCCTTACCGCTGCCCCGCTGGGAGGTATCCGACCTGGAGCGCGAGTGGAACAGACTTCGCGCCATGACGGGAGCCATGCCGCGAACTGGAATCACGCTCTATCTCAACGACGCCGGTATCGATCGACTTGGTATCGGCGGTCACGGCGCCGCTTACGGCCCGCTTGTGATCGCACAGCCTCTGACGCTGGTTGGCCCCTGCCAGGGTGGGGTGCTACACGAGGTGGCGCATGCGTTCATGTACGTCCAGAGCCGCGGCAACACCTTTCCTCAATTGCTTGACGAGGGATGGGCCGTCGCCAACCAGGGATGCCCCCGGCGAGCGCTGGATCGCCGCGTACTGGGTGACACGGAGCGCGGCCTCATGCCCCCGCTGGAAGATCGAATGACGGACTCGGGGTTCCGTGACCGGCGCTACGGCGGAGCGACCACCGGCTACGACGCCGGCGGGTCCTGGGTTGCCTGGCTCCTGGGGCGCTATGGAGCCAGACATTTCATGGCCTTCATCAACTCGGCCACCCCGCAGGACTGCGTCACACGCGCCCGGGCTGTCTATGGCACGTCCTTCACCGCGCTCGAGCACGCCTGGCTCGCGCATATTGCGCACGAATTCGGTGTTCGCGCGCTCGCATTCAGTGTCACTGGCAGCGAGCCGGGGCAGTCTCTAGAGGGACGCTAGCGGTCCGAGTTCTCAGGCGGCACAATGTGTGGCGCCTCTTCGTTACGCAGGCCACCCAGGGTGGCGCCGTCCACGCCGCCGGTCCCGCCGATGCCGGTATCGGTGGCGCCGGGATCGATGGTTTCATCGCCGCCAAGCTGCTGGAATCCGGCGTCCGAATGGCCCTCGGCCTTCGGCTCCTGTTTCCTGGTGGTTCCGGCCTTGCCCGTGGTGTCGTTCGAGGTCATGTGTGTCTCCTCACGTCCTGTTGGACCGGCCGGGCCACACCCGACCGTCTATCCCACCAATCCCTGCACAGGCCGTGCCACCCGACGAGGACTGCCGCGATTGTCTGGCTGCAGCCGGCCACAACCACTCGATTGTTCGGTGTGGCCGCCACAGGTGCGTCACACGTTGTTGCAGCGGGGAGGTTGGGGTTTCCGGGGCGATGTGCAATCGCGGTGCTCAGGCCGATGTACAGATTGGAGATGCCCGGGCGATTTGCAATCGCCGTGCTGAGGCCGGTGCCCAAATTGGAAATGTAGGGGCGATGTGCACTCCGCTGAGATGTACGGGCCGATGTGCACTCCGCTGAGATGTGGTGCCGATTGTCAATCGGCTGAGATGTACGGGCCGATGTGCGCTCGGCTGAAATGTAGGGGCGATGTGCGATCGACTGAAATGTCGGGGCGATTTTGCAATCGCCCGCCGCTCCACAGAGCGGCTTTGGTGCGTGGATCCCGAAGAGCATGATCAGGGGCCAATGTCTGGTCGGGGCCGGCTCCCCCGGTTCCACCTGCTGCGGCTTTCAGGGTACCCATCGCAATGGGTCGAACCCGGAAGGGCCCGCCTGTTCCCGAGAACCATATCCCTGGGTGGCCGACACCAGAAGCTGTGCTGAGGCACAGCGGGCGATTGCAACGA
>JAICWV010000232.1 GCA_025966365.1 Chloroflexota bacterium
CGTGGGCTTCGACAAGAAGAAGTACATGGCGCAGATGTTCACGGCTGCCGATCTGGACACCATGCAGCTGGTGCGCTGCGCCTTCGACCCCGGCCATCTCTGCAACCCCGGTAAGGTGTTTCCCACCCCGCGCCTCTGCGGTGAGCGGCCGGGGCCGTACCGCCCCCATCCGGCGCAGGAAGCCGGGCTGGCGGAGATTTTCTGATGACGGAGGAGTCCGGGTTAAAGCCCTTGGCCACGGATTCCGGTTCGGTCCCCGCGAGGGATGCGAACCGGGCGGCCACGAGGGCCGCCCCTACGAACAACGGCGACCAAACGGTAGCGGAGGGCTTTAGCCCGCAGTTTCCGGCCCACGGTGTGTCGTGGAACCCCGCCGACTTTGAAGACATTGTCGGGACCGACTTCGTGCGGGAGCCGGTTCCGTCCGATGCCGTGGACGGGGTCATGCCTCGCCTGGTGGTGACGCCCGGGAGTGCCGAGGACGTGGCGGAGGTGCTGCGGATAGCGAGCCGGCTGGATCTGACGGTGGTGCCACGTGGTTCGGGGAGCAAGATGGGCTGGGGGGCACCGCCGCGCCGACTGGACCTGGTGCTGGAGACAGGGCGACTGAACCGGCTCATCGAGCACTCGGCCGGAGATCTGGTGGCCATCGCCGGGGCGGGGATGCCGGTTGGCGCCTTTGCGCAGGCGGTGGCGGGAAGCGGGCAGATGCTGGCGGTGGATTCACCCTGGCCGGACGCAACGCTGGGCGGCATGGTAGCGAGTAATTTTTCCGGGCCGAGGCGGCACCGCTACGGCACCATCCGGGACTCGCTGATCGGGATCACCGTGGCCCTGACCGATGGAACGGTGGCGAAGGCGGGCGGCAAGGTGGTCAAGAACGTGGCCGGGTATGACCTGGGGAAGCTCTTTACCGGCTCCTTCGGGACGCTGGGCGTGATCGTGGAGGTTATTGTTCGGCTGCATGCTCTGCCCGCCGTGCGACAGGGGGTGGTACTGGAGGTGAAGGACGCGGCGGCGGCGGGCGAGGCGGTGAAGACGGTTGTGGACTCTCCGCTGGTTCCGACGGCGGTGGAGATCGAATGGAAAGAGGGATCGGGGAGGTTGGTGGTTCTGTTTGAGGGATTTGGCCCGGCGGTTGAGGATGGATTGCGGCGGGCGGTGGGGTTGTTGGAGCCGTTTGGGGTGATTGACGGTATGGAGACGTTTTCTCCTCTGACGGTTCCCTGGAAGAGCGGCGAGGTCTACCTCAAGGTGGCCACGGTTCCTGCTGCTCTTCCTGACACCCTGCGTGCCATCGATACCCTGGCCTGGACCAAGGGGATCGAGACATCTATCACGGGCCAGGCGGCAGCGACCGTCCTCTGGGTCTCGCTCCGCAACAACGGGGATACCATCGCCGAGACGGTGGAGGCGCTGCGGTCTATCGTGGCGCGCAGCGGCGGATCGGTAGTGATCGCGGCCGCGCCCGACGAGCTCAAGCCGCGCCTGGACATCTGGGGCCCGACAACCGATGCATTTCCCCTGATGCGGCGGGTGAAAGAGCAGTTCGATCCGCGGGGCATCATGAGCCCGGGCCGGTTCGTGGGAGGGCTGTAGATGCCGGAGCAGGTCGAGGACGGGATCCCCGTGTATGAGGTCGCCGATGCTCAGGCCGCCGGAGCGCGGCGTCCGATCGATCTGGGGCAGGCGGTCGGGATCGCCGATGTCGGCCCCGGGACTGCCGGTGCCGTGATTTCGCCCGCCTTCGATGCGCATCATCCGCCGCAGCGCGCTCTGATTGATGATTGCGTTCACTGCGGCTTTTGCTTGCCCACCTGCCCCACCTATGTCCTCTGGGGCGAGGAGATGGATTCGCCGCGCGGGCGGGTCTATCTGATGCGGGAGGGGCTGGAGGGCGAGCCCATGACCGGGGTCATGGTACAGCATATGGACCGCTGCCTGGGCTGCCTCGCCTGTGTCACCGCCTGTCCCTCCGGCGTCCAGTATGGGCCACTGATCGAGGCGACCCGGTCCCAGATCGACCGGCGCTATCCGCGCAGCCTCGGGGATCGGCTCTTCCGCGCGCTGCTCTTCCGGCTTCTTCCCTATCCGAATCGGCTGCGAATGCTGGGGCCAGGGCTGCGCCTCTGGGAACGCACCGGACTGCGCAGTGCGGTGCGGCGCAGCCCGCTCTTCGGCCGGCTGCCGGGGCGGCTCCGGGCACTGGATACGCTGGCGCCGCCAATCTCCAGGCAGACACCGGTGGCGGCGATCACGCCCGCGAGGGGAAAGGAGCGGCTGCGGGTCGGTCTGCTCCTGGGCTGCGTGCAACGCGCCTATTTTTCGGATGTGAACGCGACCACGGCGCGGGTGCTGGCGGCAGAGGGATGCACGGTGATCGCGCCGGAAGGGCAGGGATGCTGCGGCGCGCTCTCGGCACACTCTGGCCGGGAGGCGGAGGCGATGCGGTTTGCGCGGCGGCTGATCGACGCATTCGACGAGGCCGGGGTGGACGTCATCGCCGTGAACGTGGCCGGGTGCGGGTCCCATATGAAGGAATACGCCCACCTCCTGCGTGACGATCCCCGCTACGCTGCCAGAGCCCTGCGCTTTGCGGCACGGGTGCGCGATGTTTCCGAGCTGCTGGCGGAGCTCTCACCACAGGCCGTCTATCGACCGGTGGCCATGTCGGCTGTCTATCACGATGCCTGCCATCTGGCCCACGGCCAGGGCATCCGGACGCAGCCGCGGGAGCTGCTGCGCCGCATTCCAGGGCTGGACCTGCGGGAGGTGCCGCGCGAGCGAGAGATCTGCTGCGGCTCGGCGGGAACG
>JAICWV010000204.1 GCA_025966365.1 Chloroflexota bacterium
ACGCCCTGCACGCCCTGCACCGTCACCGACTGCGACTGGGCCAGGTTCATGGGCACCGGGATGGGAAGGGTCGATGTGGGATCGCCGATGGCACGGATGGAGGCGGCCAGGTCCGGCGAGACGCCGGGCAGGCTCAGCATGTAGTCCTCGAGCTGCTTGACGGTGACGCCGCTGGAGCTGACCTTGGGAGACTGTGTCTGCCCGATGGCCAGCGTGGGAATGCCTTTGGGACTGCCGTAGATAGCCAGGGCCATGGGGTAGGTCTTGACCTGCAGGGTGCTGCCGTCGATGGCCGCCGGCATGGCAGGAATGGTCTTGCCGGCCTTTTGAGCCGCGGCCTCTGCTTTGGCGGCGCTGAAGGTGAAGGAATTGGTCGTGCCCCCCGCCACCTCATAGGTCACCCTGGAGGGAATGCCCGCGGGCAGCGAGGCGGGAGACAGGACGGTCATGCCCGTGGCTGCCGAGGCAGCCGAGACGCCAGCAACCGATTTGGGGCTGACGCCGCGCTGGATGTGCATGGTTCCGAACTTCCGGAGCTTGGGCAGGCCGCGCAGCTCGTTGATATTCACCGATACCGCCTGCACCTGCTTGGGCTGGAAGATGGTCATGAAGGTCTGCGCCAGCGATCCCGCAGGGGTGAGGATCAGGGCGCCGATCAGGGCAACAGCCGCCACCGGACCGGCCATCCACGTCCGCAGCCGGCGCCCGGCGCTCCCTCGGGCTCGCTTCGTCTGCACCGGCTGCAGATGGTCGCGCTCGATGCGCGCATGGAGCCGGTTCAGGGCAGTCCCGGCGTCGAAGGCAGGCGTGCCGAACGTCGCCACCGATACCGTCGCAGCCGTGGCTGCGATCTGCGCCGCCTGCTCGCGGCAGTGCTCGCATTGGGAGAGGTGATGCCTCTGGGCATCGGTCGCGATCAGCGGCTCGTCCTGAAGACGCCGCAGGGTTCCTTCATCAATGTGTCTCATGAATCAACTCCTTCCGCAGCGCGGCCTCGGCTCTGCGCAGCATGGTTCCAACCTGTCCGATAGTCACGCCGAGGGCGGCCGCGACCTCGGCATAGCTCAATCCGCTATAGCGCAGCGCCAGCACCGCTGCCTGTTTCTCGCCGATGCGGGCCAGCGCTTCGCGCACCTCGCTCCGCCGCTCCGCCTCCAGCGCCGACTGTTCCGGATCGGCGGGGCCGTCGTGGATGGCGGCGTGCTCCCCGTGGACCGTCTCTTCGCGGCGGGAGCGGCGCTGGCGCCCCCTGATCACGTTGAGGGCGGTATGGGCGGCGGCGCGGGCCAGCCAGGCCGCGGCATAGGGAGCATCCGGCTGGTGCTGCCGGTAATAGGAATAAAACACGTCCTGAGCCACATCTTCCGCCTCGTCGCGATCGCCGAGGATCCGGAAGGCAATGGCCGCTATTCGCTCGTACTGATCGAGGAAGAGGCGATCGAACGTACTCGGTTCCCCGTCCACATCATTCCATTCGCGCAGGGCGTACGCCATCCGGCGACCTCCATTCTGTCCTTCATCCCTATAGCACCGCGGGGCGGCGGGATGTGACACCCGGAGCCGGAAAAAGCGTCAGCTATGCACAGCGTTGGCGATGCGCAGCTTTTCGGGGATGTGCTCCGCCTCCAGCAGGGTATCCACCAGGCCATACGCGAGCGCTTCGGGGGCAGTGAAGAAGCGGTCGCGCGAGAAGTCGTCCTTGATGCGCTGGAGGTCCTGACCGGTGTACTCGGCCATGAGGCGGTTGCCGCGCTCCTGCAGATCCAGCATGAAGCGGACGTGGATCTCGATATCGGGGGCGTAGCCGCCGACGTTGCCGGCGGCGGGATGGAAGTGGACGGTGGCATTGGGGAGGGCAAAGCGCTTGCCCTTGGTGCCGGAAGTCAGCAGGAAGGTGGCCATGCTGCCGGTGAACCCCATGGCGATGGTGGCCACATCGGAGGAGATATGGCGCATGGTGTCGTGGATGGCAAAGCCGGCGGTGATGGAGCCGCCGCCGCTGGAGATATACATGCTGATGTCCCGATCGGGGTCCTCCGACTGCAGAAACAGCAGCTGCGCCACCACCAGACCGGCGAGGGCATCGTCGATGGGCTGATTGATAAAGATGATGCGCTCGCGCAGGAGCCGTGAATAGATATCGAAGCCGCGCTCGCCGCGGTTGGTGTTCTCGATGACGGTGGGGATCATATAGGACTCGGGCTTGAACTCAGGCACAACTATCTCCTCTGACTAACGGCCCATTCTAGACAGTAGCCGGGAGCGACGGGGGCAAAACCCGCGTAGCCGAGGCCTTCAGGCCGCAGTCCGGGATAGTGGACCTTCACAGCGCGCTCCTTCGAGCGTACACTTCTCATCATCAGCCGCCGATCTGCAGGCGATGGAACGTCGCCCCTTCACCATGCACAGGAGAAGCACGTGGCAACCGACACCCCTCTCCCGATCAGCGAGTGGATGCAACCGATAGACGACGCTGAGGTCTTCGTCAGGGCCGTGGGCGGGTTCGACGGCGGTCCTGTGCTTGTCCTGGCCCATGGAGGTCCTGGACTGTCGCACGACTATCTGCGTGGTCTGGAAGCACTGGCATCGGAGCGGCTGCGCGTGGTGCTCTACGATCAGCGCGGCGTGGGGCGCTCGACCGGCCGGCCAACGAGCGGCGATCCCATCGCCGAGTACGCCGAGGAGCTGGAGGCGCTGCGCTGTGCGCTGGGAGTCGGGCAGATCAGCGTCCTCGGTCACTCCGCCGGAGGGTTCAATGCCATGGCATATGGCAGTGCCTATCCCGAACGGACGGCCTCGCTCATTTTCGTGGACAGTGTCCCGCCGACGGGAGCAGCGATGCGTGCGGCACACGAGCGGCAAGGGGCACGGATCGCTTCACTCCAGGAGGAAGCCATCATCCCCAACCCCCTCCCCGAGGACCCGGTTGAGTGGCTCGCGGCAGTGATACCGGCCTTTTTCTCCGACCCCTGGCGTCCCGAACTCGCCGATGCCCTCGCGGGAACTACGTACTCTCCCGCGGCGGCGGGACCCATCTTGGAGGCGCTGAGGGGCTACGACTACGACCTGCGTCCACTTGTCTCCCGGATCACGATGCCGGTTCTGAACGTCATCTGCGACATCCCGCACGGCATAGAGAATGGGCTGGAATTAACCGATGCCATCCCGCCGGGGAAGTCCGAGAGGCTGGTGCTCACCGGCCGGGGGCATCTCCCCTGGGTCGAGTGTCCGGATCTGTTCTATCCCGAGGTGCGGAAGTTCCTGGCGAGGATCATTGGGATGTCGAAGTCTGCACCGCAGCTACCTGCCTCGTAAGCGGCCGCCAAGCCTCCAGGCACGAGGGTCCCAAACAGGCCCATTCATCACGCCAGCCGTGAAGGTCCACTGGCCCCCGGCCTCCTCTCCCGCTACTCTGATGCATGGCCGTCCAGATTCCGATCGACCGCGCGGCAATCGCTGCTTTCTGCCGCCGCAACCACATCCAGAAGCTGGCGCTCTTTGGCTCGGTGACGCGCGACGACTTCGGCCCCAACAGCGATGTGGGCATCGCGGACGCCGCAGCGCCTGTGGCGTGGGACCAATTGGTATGGAGCGGAGCGCAGACTGGATTGCCCAGGCGGAAGGCGATCTGGCCCACGCGGAATTGAGTGCCGGCGCGAGCCCTGAGGGCACTCCGTTCCGGACCTGCTGCAGGCGGTTCGCTCGATCACACCGGTTGACGACGAGTTGATCGAGGCGGCCAAAGAGGTCGACATGGCGTATATCAGCGCACGGTACCCGGACACGCTTCCGGCGCTCCGCGCGATCGGTACACCCGGGCGGAAGCTGACAGAATGGTGAGTCATGCGCGAGGAATCATACGGTTCTGTCAAGGTCTTCTGGCCCAGCCATAACCGGGAGTCGCTGATCGCCGAGCTCCGCGACGGGATCCGGACGCTTGCTCGCCAACTCCCGCTGCGGCGTGCTGTCCTCTTCGGGTCCTGGGCCAAGGGGAGAGCCACAGCGTTCAGCGACATTGATGTGCTGGTGGTGTTCGTGGACCCGCCTCGCGATGACGCCTCCCGCCTGGTCTCCGCGGCGATTCCGCTGCGCGGCCTCGAAGTCCACCTCTATTCCGAGTCGGAGGCGGAGCAGCTCTCAGACGTCCTGGACCGCATGGCCAGAGA
>JAICWV010000113.1 GCA_025966365.1 Chloroflexota bacterium
CCGGAATCGGGTGACTGGTGGAATGCCTCCTACCTCATCATCTGGGGCACCAATCTTCCCATCACCCGCACCCCGGATGCCCACTTCATGACCGAGGCCCGCTACCGGGGGCAGAAGGTGATCGTGGTCAGCCCGGACTACTCGGACCACACCAAGTTCGCCGATACCTGGCTGGCGGCGCAGCCCGGCACCGACGGCGCCCTGGCCATGTCCATGGGCCATGTGATTCTCAAGGAGTTCTACGTCGACCGGCAGGTGCCGTACTTCCAGGAGTACGCCCGCCGCTTCACCGATCTGCCGTTGCTCGTTACCCTCCGGCAGCATGGTGACTCCTACGTGCCCGACCGGTTCCTGCGCGCCTCCGACCTCGGCCATGAGGATGAGAACGCGGAGTTCAAGACGGTGGTGCTCGACACCAGGACACGCCAGTTGACGGTCCCTAATGGCTCTCTGGGGTATCGCTACGGCGAGGCCGGCATGGGGAAGTGGAACCTCGAGCTGGGAGACACCGAGCCGGTTCTCTCCGTCTACGGGTGGGAGGGGACGGCGGTGACCGTCGATCTGCCCCGGTTCGATACGGAGCCGACGGGCGGGGAGAAGACAGTTCGCCGCGGTGTACCCACCATCCAGGTGGGCGATCAGCTGGTCACGACCGTCTACGACCTGACTCTGGCCCAGTACGGGGTGGGCCGGGAGGGAATCCCCGGCGACTGGCCCACCGGCTACGACGATGCCAGGCCCTACACCCCGGCCTGGCAGGAGGAGATCACGGGCGTGGACGGACGCCTGGCGGCGAGGGTCGCCCGGGAATTCGCCCGCAATGCCGAGCTGACGCGCGGCCGCTCCATGATCTGCATGGGCGCGGGCACCAATCACTGGTTCCACTCCGATCAGATCTATCGCACCTTTCTCAGCCTGGTCATGCTCTGCGGCTGCGAGGGGGTCAATGGAGGCGGCTGGGCGCACTACGTCGGCCAGGAGAAGGTCCGGCCGCTGACCGGCTGGCAAACCGTCGCCTTTGCCCTGGATTGGGTCCGGCCGCCCCGGCATCAGGCCGCGACGCCCTTCTGGTATCTGGCCACCGATCAGTGGCGCTACGACACCACCACGCCGGCCGAGTTTGCCTCACCGCTCGGCCGCGGCCTCTTCAATGAAAAGACCAGTGCGGACTGCAATGCCCTGGCCGCTCGCCTGGGCTGGCTCCCGTCCTTTCCCAGCTTCAATCGCAGCACCCTCGACCTGCCGGATGAGGCCGAGGCGGCTGGAATGGACGTCTCGGATTACGTGGTGCAGGAGCTGCAGAACGGCAATCTCCGCTTCGCGGCCGAAGACCCGGATGCACCCGAGAACTTCCCCCGCGTCCTGACCATCTGGCGCGGAAACGTCCTGGGCTCGTCCGGGAAGGGGCATGAGTACTTCCGCAAGCACCTGCTGGGCTCGGAAAACCCGGTGGTGCGCAACGAGGAGCTTCCCCCCGAGGCCCGGCCCTCGGAGGTGGTGTGGCGGGAGAACGCGCCTGAAGGCAAGGTGGATCTGCTCCTGACCATGGACTTTCGCATGACCGGCACCTGCGTCTTTTCCGACGTGGTGCTTCCGGCAGCGACCTGGTACGAGAAACAGGATCTGTCCACGACGGACATGCATCCCTTCATCAATTCCTTCAACCAGGCCATCACCCCTCCCTGGCAGGCAAAGAACGACTGGGATTCATTCAACCGCATCGCGGCGGTGTTTTCCCAGCTCGCTGCCCGGCATCTGGGGGTGCGCAAGGACGTGGTCGCGGCGCCCCTCAATCACGACACTGCGGATGAGCTGGCCCAGCCCTGGGCCAGCGCGCGTGACTGGAAACAGGGTGAGTGCGAGCCGATTCCCGGCAAGACCATGCCCAAACTCATCACCCTGGAGCGGGACTACGGCGCGGTCAGCGACAAGATGACAGCCCTGGGGCCGCTGGTCGAGACGCTCGGCAGTACGACCAAGGGCGCGCACTGGAAGCCCACGGAGGAGATCCGGTTCCTGGCGCAGCGGAACGGTGTCGTGCGCGGAGGCGCGGGCAACGGGCGTCCGTCGCTCCAGAACGCGCAGCAGGCCTGCGAAGCCATCCTCTCGCTGTCGGCGACCACCAACGGCCGCCTGGCGGTTGAGGGGTTCAAATCGCTGGAGCCGCGGACCGGGGTGGAGCTCGCCAGTCTGGCTGAGCCACGCGAGGGAGACACCATCTCCTACAACGACACCCAGGCCCAGCCGCGGGTTGCCATGACCAGCCCCGAGTGGTCCGGTATCGAGGCGCATGACAGGCGGTACTCGCCTTTCACTATCAATACCGAGCGCAAGAAGCCGTGGCACACTCTGTCCGGCCGTCAGCACTTTTACCTGGACCACGACTGGATGCTGGAGCTGGGAGAAGGGTTTCCCATCTTCCGGCCCCCGCTCAATCCCGCACGCGCCTGGACGCAGGGGAACGCCGAGGGAAACAGCAGTACCGAGGTGACGGTTCGCTACCTCACCCCGCACTCCAAGTGGTCGATCCACTCCGAGTACCAGGAAAACCTCTACATGCTCACCCTCTTCCGGGGCGGTCCCGTGATCTGGATGAACAAGGACGACGCGGCAGCTATCGGCGTGAGCGACAACGATTGGATCGAGGCGTACAACCGAAACGGCGTGGTCGTGTGCCGGGCGGTGGTGACGCATCGGCTGCCGCGCGGCGTCTGCTTCATGTATCACGCCAAAGACCGGCACCTCAACGTCCCCATCTCGCAGATCAGCGGCCGGCGGGGCGGGACCAACAACTCGCTGACGCGGATCACCATGAAGCCGACCCACATGATCGGCGGCTACGCGCAGCTCTGCTACGGCTTCAACTACTACGGTCCGACAGGCTCGCAGCGAGATGAGGTCACGACGATCCGAAAACATACCGGGCCCGTGGAGTACTACTAATGCACGTCAAAGCGCAAATTGGAATGGTGATGAACCTCGACAAGTGCATCGGCTGTCACACCTGCAGCGTGACCTGCAAGCAGGTCTGGACCAACCGGCCCGGGACGGAGCACGTCTGGTTCAACAACGTCGAGACCAAGCCGGGCATGGGCTACCCCAAACGCTATGAGGATCAGGAACAGTGGAAGGGCGGCTGGACCCTCGACAAGAAGGGGAAGCTCCAGCTCAAAGCGGGGGGACAGATCAAGAAGCTGGTCAATATCTTCTGGAACCCGAATCTCCCCACCATCGACGACTATTACGATCCCTGGACCTACGATTACGCCACGCTGACCAACGCACCGCTCACCGACCGCGACCCGGTGGTGGTACCGGAGTCGCAGCTGACCGGCAAGAAGCAGCCGGTGACCTGGGGGCCCAACTGGGAGGACGACCTGGCGGGCGCGCCCGAATACGCCCGGCGGGACCCGAACCTGGAGGCGATGGAGCAGCAGGTGGCCTTCGAGTTCGAGCAGGCCTTCATGTTCTATCTGCCGCGGATTTGCGAGCACTGCCTGAATCCGTCCTGCGTGGCCTCCTGCCCCTCGGGCGCCATGTACAAGCGGGAGGAGGACGGGATCGTCCTGGTCGATCAGCAAAAGTGCCGCGGCTGGCGCTTCTGCGTCTCCGGCTGTCCCTACAAGAAGGTCTACTTCAACCACAACACCGGCAAGGCGGAGAAGTGTACCCTCTGCTACCCGCGTATCGAAAACGGGCTCCCCACGGTCTGCTCCGAAACCTGCGTCGGACGCCTGCGCTATCTCGGCGTGGTGCTCTACGACGCCGACCGGGTGGAGGAAGCGGCCTCCACGCCGGATGAGAAGGATCTGGTGGAGGCGCAGCGCAGCATCTTCCTCGATCCGGACGACCCCGACGTCCGGGCTCAGGCGAGCCGCGACGGCATTCCCGATGACTGGATGGATGCCGCCCGGCGCTCCCCGGTCTATGCGCTGGCCATGCGTTACCACGTCGCCCTGCCGCTGCATCCGGAGTTCCGGACGCTGCCGATGGTGTGGTACGTCCCGCCGCTGTCGCCGGTGATGGATGCGGTCGAGAGTATGACCTACGACACCGACCCGGACGACATCTTTCCGGCCATCGACTCGCTGCGGATTCCCGTCCAGTACCTGGCCAATCTGCTCACCGCGGGCGATACGGAGACCATCCGCTTCGTTCTCAAACGCCTGGCTGCCATGCGGCGCTACATGCGCGAGAAGGAGGTCGGCGGCGAGGTCAACCGGGCCGAGGCGGCATCAGTCGGGATGGAGACGGACGAGCTGGAATCGCTCTATCGCCTTCTGGCCATCGCCAAATACGAGGACCGCTACGTCATCCCCAAGGCGCATACGGAACTGGGCGACCGCATGA
This sequence comes from Chloroflexota bacterium, assembly GCA_025966365.1. Taxonomy (GTDB): domain Bacteria; phylum Chloroflexota; class UBA5177; order UBA5177; family UBA5177; genus JAICWV01. Next base: position 4,351 of record JAICWV010000113.1, read on the forward strand.
TGATTCAGCAAGGCGCGTGCGGGCTGGACTTCGACGGCGGGCCGGGCAACTGCGGCATAGTCGCCCCCCAGCGCCCCTTCGACAGCCATTTCATGCTGGTGGAATGGGCGGAAGATGGCTTCCCAGATAATGCCGGCCTGACGGACCCGGCTGAGGAGGGCGAGACCATCAGTCTGCTGGACATGCTGCCCCGGCACCGTCCCTCTCAGCCGGAGGCAGCGGGATGAAGCTCCTCGACCGCGCCCGGCGAGAAACACGGCGTCCCCCGTTCAAGCTGCTCTCCGTGCTTCTCTCGTATCCCGACGCCCGGCTCACCGAAGCGGAGGATGAGCTGAGCCAGGCTATCGCCGCCCTGCCCCCGTCCCGCCAGAAGGAGGCTATCGAGCGCTTCTGGTCGTACTGGCGGGTCACGCCGCCGACGGATCGCGCCGAGCACTACGTCGAGACGTTCGACTTGCACAAGCGCTGCAGTCTGTATCTGAGCTTCTACCTGCAGGGAGACAAGCGGCAGCGGGGCATGTCCCTCCTTCATCTCAAGCGGTTGTATGCCGCGGCCGGATTGGTGCTGGAGAGCACGGAGCTTCCGGACTACCTTCCGGTGATTCTGGAGTTCACGGAGCTGGCGCCCGAGGGCTACGGCGAGGCCATCCTGGCCGATCTGCGTCCGGCGCTCGAAGCGGTGCGGCAGAGCCTGCAGGCGGCGTCCAGCCCCTACATGCATCTGCTCGACGCGCTCTGTCTGGGGCTTCCGCGCCTCAGCCCGCTCGAGGCTGAGCGCGTGCAGCGGATCATGCAGGAAGGCCCGCCGGGCGAGCAGGTGGGCCTCGAACCGTTCGCGCCGCCGGAGGTCATGCCGGAGCAAGGAGGCCGCCGATGACCGTGACCGAAGCCTTGCTCTGGGTTGCCCTGCCGTATGTGGCCACTGTTATCTTCATCGGCGGGCACATCTGGCGCTACCGCCGCGACCAGTTCGGCTGGACCTGCCGCTCCACCCAGATCCTGGAGAACCGGTTGCTGGCCCCGGGCAGCATCCTCTTTCACTACGGCACCCTGGCTGCCATTGGCGGCCACGCGCTGGGCATTCTGGTGCCGGCCAGCCTGACCGCCTTCTTCGGTATCACCGAGGCCTACTACCACATCATCTCGGCCGGCGCCGGAACTGTCGCCAGCATCGCCGTGCTCGCCGGCCTGATCATCCTGATCTACCGCCGGGCGACAGTGCGCCGTGTCTGGGTCACGACCACCTGGCTCGACATCGCCGCCTACACCGCGCTGACGGTGGTGATCCTGCTCGGCGTCTGGGACACGGTGGTGACCAACACCTTTGGTGGCGGGTACGACTACCGCAGCACCGTGGCCGAGTGGTTCCGCAGTCTCCTGATCTTCCAGCCGAAGCCGTCGCTCATGACCAACGTGCCCTTTATGTACCGCATCCACGTGACGCTGGCCTGGCTGCTCTACGCCGTCTGGCCGTTCACGCGCCTGGTTCACGCGTGGAGCGCGCCGTTTCAGTACCTGGGCAGGCCGTACATCCTGTATCGGCGGAGATTTGCGCCCTCGGGCCGGTTCCAGATCGGAGCGCGCCGATAGACGAGGCGCGAGTAAAAGCGGCCTCCAGCACGGTCCAGCTCACCCTGGCGACGATTGCCTTTGCCATCTGTTTCCTGGTGTGGGGGCTGGTTTCGGCACTGGCCCCCCACTTCAAGGATCTCTACCACCTCACCGCCTTCGAGACGTCAGTCATGATCGCGGTCCCCGTCATCCTGGGATCGCTACTTCGTGTCCCCATGGGCATCCTGGCCGACCGCTACGGGGGCCGCCTCGTCTTCAGCCTTCTGCTGGCGTTCAACATCATTCCCATTGCCGGCATCGCGCTGCTTCATTCCTACTCCTCGCTGCTCGCTTTTGCCTTCCTCCTGGGTGCGGCCGGCTCCAGCTTTGCTGTCGGTGTCAGCTTCGCATCGAAGTGGTTCCCGGCAGCGCAGCAGGGCTTTGCCCTGGGAGTCTTCGGCGTCGGCAACATCGGCCAGTCCGTGGCCGTGTTCTTTGGACCACGCCTCTCCGATCGCTTCGGCTGGGAGGCGGTATTCTGGCTCTTCGGGGTTCTAAGCCTGATCTGGGCCGCGATCTTCTGGACGTTGGCGCGCGACGCGACACCGGGCCGGGCCGCTTCCCTGGGCCAGATCGTGCAGGTCTTCCTCCACCGCCGCCTCTCCTGGCTGCTGGCCTTCTTCTACTTCATCACCTTCGGTGGCTTCGTGGCGCTCGGCATCTATCTGCCCACCCTGCTCAAGGATGAGTTCCACCTTTCCCTGGCGGATGCCGGATTGCGGACGGCCGGCTTCGTGGTGGTGGCAACCCTCTCTCGGCCGGTCGGCGGCTGGCTCTCGGACCGGGTACCGCCGTCCCGTGTCCTGCTGGCCGTCTTTGCGGCGCTGGTGGTCCTTGCCCTGCTGCTCACCTCGTCCGGCATCGTGCTCTTCACCATCGGCGCCCTGGGGAGTGCCGCGGTGCTGGGCGTGGGCAATGGCGCGGTCTTCAAGCTGGTGCCGCAGTACTTTCCGACAGAGGTCGGCATCGTCACCGGGCTGGTGGGAGCACTGGGTGGTCTGGGTGGCTTCTTCCCGCCGATCGTACTGGGCATCGTCAAGGAGAGCACCGGCGGCTACGCCCTCGGGTTCATCCTGCTCGCGCTGGCCGCGCTGGCCGCCTTGCTCGCCGACCTGGCCGTGCTTCGAGGTGCCCGAAGCTGAATGGTTGTCGGTCTACCGGTTCGACCGCACATCCACCCCAATCCGCAAAGTTAGCCATGCCTTATCGCCGGTCATAGCGGGTACGCCGAGTCTACGCGCTAACGCAAGGCAGCAGCGATCACCAAGCGATAATGATGGTCCCTGCCTGCACAGGGCGACGGCCGACGCCGCATCATCGGCTGAGAAGGAGACAACTTCCAGCCCGAGCGTCAGAAGCAAATTGCCCACCCCACGTGCGTCACGTCCACGTTGCGTAACTTTCTGAAGCACCTCGGACCAGTTGACGCTGGGGATCGCGGCTTCGGCCAGGAGTGGAAACACGGTGTCTGCGCCCGGCTCCATGCCCGCGGCTCGACGTATGCCGGCTGGAATGAGCACCCGGCCCTCAGGCCCCATCGTGACCTCGAACCTGGCCTCCATCTCACCATTGTGACTTGCTCATGGGAGATTGCCAAGCAGCGATGGAAGTGACAGAGGCGCGAACACAGCTATTCCTCACCGGGCCCTGACCAGTATCGCCCGGAGAAAGGGAGCCTTCCCCTCCCGGTAACCGGCAATATCGTCGCCGTGCGAACTGGCCAGGGAGCGCTTCAGCTCCGTGTAGGCCGCAACCGCGTCAGAATGGCCCCGCAAGTAGTCACGGATCAGGACCAGCTCCACCCAGCGCGGGCTGCCCGGCTCCATGACGTGGAGGTGATGGGTCCAGGTCCCCTGCGTGCTCTTCCGAAATAGCATTTGGTCCGGCAGCCATGCTTCGTAGTCGGCGAGATGAACGTAGCCCAGTTCCGCCAGGGGAATGACCATGGTTGACCTGGCTTGTTCGAGGTCGGCAACAGTGGCGAGCAGGTCGATGATTGGTTTCGCGGCCAGGCCCGGGACCGCAGTACTCCCCACATGCTCGATGGCAATGACCATCGAGCCGAGGGCCCCGGCAACTGCGTGCTGTTCCTGCGCGAACAGCGCCGGCCATGCCGGGTTGTAATCGACGACGGTTATCGGGCCAGACCCGTAGCGCTCCCGCGGGACCATCTCGCACGCTACCATAGACGGACTGCCTGGCAGGAGATGGATTCGTTGCGGTTTTGTTAGCGCGGAGCTGGAACCATGAACGACTGGCACTTTGACGAAGGCGCCCACGCGGGTCCGGAGCACCTCGATCCCAACTATGTCGCTGCCTACGACGCCAAGGCGGGCAGCCCTGTCACGGACGAGATATCCGCTCTCCGCGAGCTGGGGCTCTCAGCCGCTTCCACCTTCCTCGACCTCGGAGCGGGCACCGGCATCATGGCTCTCACCGCCGCTGGGGTATGCAGACGAGTCATCGCCGCCGACGTGTCTCCCGCCATGCTGGAACACGTGCATATGAACGTCGCGCGGCTGGGTCTCACGAACGTCGAGTGTATCCGGGGCGGGTTCCTGACGTACGAGCACGCTGGGGAACCGGTTGACGTCGTCTATTCCCGCAACGCGCTGCATCATCTGCCCGATTTCTGGAAGGGCATTGGCCTCCGGCGGGTCGCCGGCCTGCTCAAGCCCGGCGGTGTCTTCTACCTGCGTGATCTGGTCTTCTCCTTCGGTCCGGAGGAAGCCGAATACCGTATCGAGGAGTGGCTTGCCCGGGCGCCCGAGCGGCCGGAGGCCGGATGGACAAGGTCCGAGCTGGCCACTCATGTGCGCGAGGAATACAGCACCTACAGCTGGCTGCTGGAGCCGCTGCTGGAGCGAACCGGCTTCGAGATCCGGGACGCGGAGTACAGCGCGTCCCGGGTGTTTGCGCGCTACGTGTGCGTGAAGCGATGAATGGAGCCGGCATGACTCAGTGTGGAACCGCTGTTGTCGTTGGTGCCCGCCACTCGATCGGGTCGAATCGGCGTCGTCGTCGGGATCAGGTTGCGGAGCTGGAAGACGAAGTCGCGGCCGTAAGGACCGCCTCGCGCTCCGGCTGCATGTCCGGCGTCGTGGGTCTCCTCGCCTTCACCGCCAGACATCCCAGAGCGGCCAGGACCACGACCGCGATCGGCAGCAGCAGCGTGGGCCGCATCGCGTCCACGAATCCGTGGCTAAAGACCGCCGTCGCCAGGCGCTGCAGCTCGGCAGCTACCTGGCCGGGTACCCCTGCCGGCAGGTGCATCGACTCGCCGGTCTGCCCCCGGCCGACCTCGAGCCCGTGCTTCGCCGCCTGACTGAATCCGGCGACGAACCGGTCCCGATATTGCGCCGGGAGATGCGATGCATAGTGCACCGCCTCCTGATGGAGCCCGGCAGCCAGCCGGTTTTGAAGCAGAGCGCCCAGGGCGGCGCTGGCGACGACTCCGCCGAGCTCCTGGATGGTGCTCAGCACGCCTGACGCCACCCCGGCCAGCTGTGGCTTCAAGTTACTGGTGGCGATGCTGTACACCGGTGTCCAGACAAAGCCCAGGCCGGCTCCGCTCACCACCAGGGCGGGCAGGAAACTCCAGCGATCCGCGCCCACCGTCGCGATCAGGTCGATATACGCCATGCCCGCTGCAAAGAGCAGCAAGCCCGGGATCAGCAGGTACTTGCCACTCACCCGCTGCGACAGCATGGCCGCGATCGGAGAGGCGACCATCATCGCCAGGGGCTGTGGGGCGATGGTCAGTCCCGCGGTGACGGCGCTCATGCCCAGCACCGATTGGTAGTAGATGGTCAGCGGAAGAAAGAGGCCGAGCATGGCGAATCCCAGGGCGGCCAGCACCGCCGCCATGAGGGTGAAGCTCCGGTCGTGGAAGACCTCGAACGGCAGCAGCGGCTCGCGGTTCTGCCGCCTGCTCTGGACGACCAGGAAGAGGACCAGGAGCACCACTCCGGCGGCGATGATCTCGGGAATGGAGACGAACGACCAGACCGTGCCCCAGTCGTAGCGCTGTCCCTCGATCAGTCCGAACACCAGGCCGAGCAGTCCTGCCGTTGCCAGCAGCACACCGAAGACGTCCAGGCGGTGCCGACGCCCGGGACGAACATCGGGGACGATCCAGAGTGTGAGGGCGATGGCAGCGACGCCGACCGGCAGGTTGACGTAAAAGATCCAGCGCCAGCCCAGGTGCGTGACGATGAAGCCGCCCAGGGTCGGGCCGGCCAGAACGGCCACGCCGCCCAGAATGCCGTAGATGGCAAACGCCCCGCCTCGCCGCTCGGGTGGGAGCATGCTGGTGATGATCGGCAGCCCCTGGGGTGACATCAGCGCCGCTCCCGTTCCTTGCGCGGCCCGCGAGAGAATGAGCTCCAGCGGCGTGTGCGCCAGCCCGCTGCCCGCCGAGCCCAGGGTGAAGACCGCCAGTCCGGCCACGATCAGGGTGCGCGGTCCCACGATATCGCCCAGCCGTCCCGAGGTGATCAGCAGGACAGCGTAGACAAGGCTGTAGGCGTTCAATACCCAGAGAATCTGATCCAGGGTGGCGTTCAAGCTCACCACCATGCTGGGGATAGCGATGTTGACGATCGTCAGGTCGAGCAGGGACATGAAAAGGCCCAGCCCGATGACGGCGAGGACGGCTGCCGGGTTGGTGCGTAGACGGGTCACGGATTGATCTCCTTCGCATGCTGGTCTCGTTGTTGTTGCCGCTGCGCGTGGAGCTCCAGAACCTCGTCCGGCCACGCCAGAGCTCCGCTCCGAATATCGGCCACGATCTCGTTCACCCAGCGCAGCTCGGCTTGCAGCATTGCCTGCTGGTATTCCGATTCCACCCTGAAAATGCGAGAGAGATCGGCACGCCGCATGGATTCGATCATGCTGGCAGTCCGCGCCGATTCCGCCTCCAGCACCGCCGCCCGCTGCTGGAACAGCTGCGTGACCTGCTCCGGCGGAAGCGCGGCAAGAAAGGCGACCGCGGCACCGAACATCGGGAACTCCTGCTGCGGCCGGGCCAGAAGCTCGGCAAACCAGTCCAGCAGCTCGTCGATCCCCTGCGGGGTAATGGCATAGACGGTTCGCTCCGGCCGTCGGCCCTCTCGTCCGGTCTCGATCGGCTCGATCAGGCCCGCCTGCTGGAGGCGCTCGATGGTGTGGTAGAGCGAGCCGCCCTTGAGCTTGATGACCTGGTCATGCCCCCGCTCGCGCATGTGTGACTGCAGCTCATAGGGGTGCATGGGTCGCTCGTACAGCAAAAAGAGGACGGCGAGCGCCAGCGGCGTGCGCGGTGGAATTGGCCGTCTCACAGGTAACACTCCCTTCCGATTACCCCGGTTCAATTAGTCTATATGGACTATACTATGAGGGGTAGGACGCTCCAAAGAGGTCGACGAACGGACCGGACCGCCTGGCCCCGCCTATCTCTCCTGCCGGGCTACCGGGGGTGCCCAGCCGGGGCGTGGGATCAGGCAGAACGGGTGACTGGTGGGGTCGGCATACACCCGCGATTCGTCGCCCTCGCGCCAGAGGCGCCGGGCGCCAAGCTCGAGGACGGGCCTATCGGCTGCGTCGACATCATCATCCACCATCGCTGACCAATCTTTGGCCTCGGTCATCGTTGGC
>JAICWV010000097.1 GCA_025966365.1 Chloroflexota bacterium
GAAAGTTGGAGGAACGACTCTCAACTTCTTCATCTACAAGCAATTCCCGATCCTTGCCCCGAGCACCTATGAGGCTCCAGCCCTGTGGTCGCCTGACCAATCCCTCTCCGACTGGGTAGCCACGCGCGTCCTCCCGCTCGTCTACACCGCCTGGGACATGCGCCCCTTCGCGCTCGATCTGGGCTTCGACGGCCCGCCCTTCCCCTGGGATGAGGAGCGGCGCTTCCTGCTCCGCTGCGAACTGGATGCGGCCTTCTTCCATCTCTACGGCATCGCGCGGGAGGATGTGGAGTACATCATGGAGACCTTCCCGATTGTGAAGAAGAAGGATGAGAAGGAGTGGGGGGAGTACCGGACCAAGCGGGTGATTCTGGAGATGTATGACGGGATGACGCGAGCCGTCAACACGGGTGGGTCCTATCGTAGCGAGGTGATTCCCGGTGATGGGCAAAGCGTCGCTCTAGCGGGGGAGTAATGGCCGGGCTATGCCGCTGAACATCGACACGTCTCACGCCTTTAGAACCTATGGCGAGCTTGTGCGGTTGGTCGAGGCTATCCGCGACGCCGGTGACGACGCTCAGGAGACGTACTGGCTGGACTGGAAGCGGGGCAATGTGGCGTCAGGCAACGACCTGCCCACGACGATCGCCCGTTATGTTCTGGGCTTCGCGAATCGTCACCCGGACCTCGCTTTACAGCATGCCCAGGGCACCGCCTACCTGGTGATTGGCGTCGAGCCCGGGGATGTGACCGGCGCTGAGATCCTGGACGTTGCTGACCTTGGACAGCGCGTGACGCGGTACGCCGGGCACGCCCCCAGATGGTCGCCTACGTACGTGCAGGTTGATGGTCGATCTGTATTCATAGTCACAGTGGAGCCACCTGAGTGGGGCGAGGACTTCCACGTCCTTCAGAAAGACTTCGGGCCCTACAAAGCGGGTAGAGTTTTCATTCGGAAGATCGGCAAGACCGAGGAGGCCGGGCCGGCTGATATGGAGATGCTCAGAGAGCGAATGCGACGAAAGGCGAGCCCGCTCGCGGTCGAGGTCGAGTGGAACGGCCAGAATCCAGCGGTGATCCCCTGTGTCGAGATGAGCGCTGAAGACGTTCGCGCGTGGCTCGACCGTCAACAAGCCGAGTTGCTGCAGTCGCTGGGTACGGAGTTACCGGACGATCTGCTCTTGAAGCTGCAACATCCTTACGCCTACCCTGAGGATCGATCGCCCCAGGAATTTCGCGAGCAAGTCGAGGAATACCTACGGGAGGTCGAGCCATACGTACCAGTCCGAGCTCGTGCGGCCTTCCTCGACGCCTTTCCCCGGCGATATCAACTGCTACTCCGGAACCTCACGGATAAGAACTACATGCGCGTCCGGGTCGACCTCTCGATTCCCGGGGCGATCTGGGCATACAGAGAGAAGGGCGACGCGTGGGAAGACGCAGGGCCGTCGGCACCGCGTGCCTACGGTGCGGTGCGGTATCCTGACTACCTCTATCCCCCCTCCATGACGCTTCCCAACCTGGCGCCCCCAATAGTCATTGACAACGGCGGCAGCAGCCACCTCAGATTTGAGCGAGTAGATCTTGGACCAGAAGACGAGCGGCCACTCTGGTCCTTCTATCTCGTGGCAGACGGGTCGCTCCGGGGCGAAACCGTAACCTGCACCTGGTCCGCGAGAGCCGAGAACGTTGACGGCGTCTGCAGAGGCGAGGTTCAGGCGCGCGTGTTTGAATATGCGGCAGATAGTGCCAAACTTCTCGAGACGGAGCGGGAGTAGCGCCGCCCTACCGTTCCTGAGAGCTCGGTTGGCTACAGCCGCCGCAGAATCCGGCGGTATCTGCGGTGTCGAGCCGTCGACGCGGTCGCCACCCGGCAGATACCAGAACGGCGGGGACGATTCGACAAGGATGCCTGTCGGAAGGGCAATTGTCAGAGGAAGGTGGGATAAATAGCGACATGGAAATTCAGTGTCCTTCCGCCCGCGACTCGAGAGAGCCTCGCGGCGCTACCCAGCGCAAGAGCACTACTCGGAAAACGGTGGAGCGGCGGCAGGCGGGGCAATAATCTCTACAAAATTCCCTATCCTGGAAACGCCGTAGAGAAATAGGCGCTGCTTCTCAGCGAAAATGCGCTCCATCTCGTCCAGCGTGAGCGCGAGCAGTTTCAGATAGTCCCACCTGGTGAGCGGCTGTTTTTGGTAAAGATAGAAACAGCCCACGTTGTGCTCGACGAGTGCTCTTCTCTCCCCGGGACGTGTGCGAATCTTCTTGTCTCCGGGTGACTGCCAGCCAGCCTGCCTGCCCGACGAACTGGAGCCATTCCTGTTCTTTGGCGTCATGTCTGAACCGTGGCTCCAGCCACTCCACATCGCTCCGAACCTTCTGCAGCGCCTCTGCAACGGGCCTGGGGATCGAGCGATCGATGAAGATCATGCGGCTCGCTTAGCGAGCCTCGACTCATACCGGAGCGCCTGCTCAACCTCGTCTGGAGTGATTGCGAAGTCCTGGGCGATTTCTTCTATGCTCTCGCCCGCTTCGAACTGCTCTTGCACGATCTCAGTTCGGATTCCAGATCCGCTAATGACCGGAAGCCCATAGGCGTAGTCTGGATCGACGACGACACGCTGGTCCCTGCCGAGCGGATACCAGCGCCGAACTACGTCATGCTCGTAATCGAGGGTTTGAAGGTAGGGGCCGAGAAAGTCATTCCAGGCTTGCTGTCCCTTTCGCCTCCCAACCTCCACGAGCGTTGTCCCTCGTTCGACGAATATCTCCTTGCCGTCGTGCTTGAATCTGAGCGTCACAAGAGGGTGCTCTGCATTGAGGGCTTGCTGACAGTAAGCCACGACCTCACGTATGAGCTTGAGCGAGAACCCTGCCTTCCGCAGCCGGCCGATCGCGCCCACCTCAATCAGATCAAGAAATGAGATGCCCTCATGCTCTCGATCTCGCGCCGTAATCGGCGGGCGGATAATCCGGTGCCCCTCCGGATCCCGGTACTCGTACCCTTCTACCCAGCGCCTGGAGGTGCCACGGGTGACGCCAGCAAGGTAATCGGACTCTGCGTAGCTATACAGGGGTGCGCTGAGACGCCGTATTTCATCGCCAGTGGACGCCGTCACGCCACTCCCTCCTATCCCGTCCAGCGGATATGAACATACGTCCTAACATCTGCTGATGTTCCCATTGTAGGGCACAGGAAATGCGCCGTCTAGAGTCGTTGGTCGCGCCTCCGGCCGGGAGTGGCTCCGGGCTGGAGAGTGGGGTCGCGCTTACCGTGGCTAACTTTGTCCAGGCCAACAGATGGCCGGGCGAGTCCGGCCCGGACCGCGCGATCTCGTGGTCTCTCGCAGATGCCGACGAGTGGGTTGTTATTCGTTTGACAAGTTCCCTTTCCGTTGCTAGGCTCTGCACGTTTGCACATCCGCGACTAGCAGGAAGAAGAGGAATCCGTGCCAGATCAGCTGCCTCCCCCGTCGAACCGTCCCTCTCAGTCACCAGGTGAATCGCTGGCATCCGCTCTGAACGAGGGCGTTGGGTCCGCCGTGGGCACACTACCGCCCTCGCTCACGCTCGCGTCCCCGGAGTATCCGGTTCAGGTGACCTTCGACCCCCAGCGCGGCGCCTCACGGTTCTGGGCGATCCCGGTTCTCGGCTTCCTTGTGAAGGGGATCATTCTGATCCCGCACTACTTTGCCTTGATGATTCTGGGCATGGTGGTGGGTGTCCTCCAGCTTGTCCTCTGGATCCCCGTCCTGACCGCCGGCCGATACCCGGAATGGGCATTCGGGCTCGTCAGTGGCACGCTCCGCTGGGGCATTCGCGTCCAGTCCTACTGGCTGGGATTAACCGATCAGTATCCCCCCTTCGGTCCCGGCGGCGCCGGCACCGACACCTATCCAGTTCGCGTCACGTTCCAGCGGCAGCAATCGTATAACCGCGGATGGGCAATCCCCGTCGTCGGGCTGTTCGTCAAGATGATCCTGATCATCCCCCACTCCATCATTCTGTATGCGCTTGGCATCGTGGTGGGCTGCCTTCAGTTGGTGCTGTGGGTGCCGGTGCTCTTTACCGGCTCGTATCCCTCCTGGGGGTATCAGCTGGTGGGCGGCTACGTGCGCTGGACTCTGCGCACCGCCGCCTACATCTACGGTCTCGCCGACGCCTATCCCCCGTTCCAGATGGGGTGACGGCGTCTGCGGGTGGGCTACGACAGGCGGCTCAGCGGGAGCTGGCACCTCAGCTCCGCGGGGTTCCATGGTCGGGGTCTGAGAGGGCGACTATACTCCGGTGCGCGGGGCATCCTTGCCCAGGGGAAGAGCATGACCGAAACCGTCGACATCGGAACACTCATCGACCGCTCACCCGAAGTGCACGGCAATCGACCCAAGATCGCCGGGACGGGAGTGACGGTGCGGCGTATCGCAGGCTGGTATCTGCGCGGGCGCAGCCCGGAGGAGACCGTGCGGAAGGTCCCGCACCTCGCTCTGGCCCAGGTCCACGCCGCGCTGGCCTACTACCACGCTAATCGCGAGGAGGTCGAAGGGGACCTGGCCGCCGATGAGACCCTCTACGAGCAGCTTGCCGACAACGCTTCATCTCGCGCTCGGTGACAGCGCTTCGTCTCTACCTCGACGAAGACCTATGGTGGTACGCACTTCTGGTCAACTTGCACGGTAGCTCATGCGCGCGATTCCAGGGAGCCTCGCGGCCCCACCCAGCGCATCGGCTGGCCCGTGACGGCCTGAATAGTGTCGTAATCCTTGTCGTAGTGGACGAGGGTGACACCGGTGCGCTCCGCGACTGCAGCGATGAAGAGATCGGCATTCTTCACGCTCCGGTGCAGCTGGTTACCGCGTTCCGCCAGGAGCGCCTGTACCTCCAGTGCGCGCTGAAAGTCCCGGAACCCCATCGGAAGCCAGGGCAGCGCCTGGAGGCTGTCAGCCAGCTGACGGTAGATGCCGGGCGTGGATGCCGTATGGAGAAGCTCGAGAGCGACCATGTCACAGATCGCAAGCTCACCTCGCGCCAGGACTGACGGAAACCACCCTCGCAGCTGAGGATTCGATTTTCGCGCCCAGACGCTGGTGTCCCCAAGCTCCACGTCAGATGGACTGGAGCGCGTCACTGGCCACGACCTCACGGTCCCGCCGTATCTCTTCTTCCAGTGACTCGGGGGTCAGGCCAGGAAACTCATATTCCAGGAGCCACTGCACGCGCCGGGCATTCACGGCCTCCTGCAGCGCTGCGTGAATCGTCTCCGTGGCCCCGGCGGTCCCAAGAGAGCGCCCCGCCTTGGCCAGCAGATCGGTATCGATGTTGAGTGTGGTGCGTTTGCGCATAGAAACCTCTGTATCGAATATCGGGATGCATCTGCATGCTATCACCGATTCCATGCAGATCGCCAGCAACAGGCCACTCTTATGTCCTCTCCGGTAACACCCCTGCAATCACCTCTAGGGCCGCGGTACTATGTTCTGCGCATCATGACAGGGAGGGACCGTGTTCGACGTATTCGACCTACGCGACCGCGTCGTCGACGACTATCGCCAGTACTTCGAGAGCTTCATCACCATCGATGATCCCGCCATCGAGACGTTTGTCCGCGAGCGGCTGGCCGAGGGGGAGCCATGGCCCGACGCCGTCCTGCAGCTCAATCCCGCCTACGAGCCGGCGGCCACGCTCGGCGAGCTGGCGCAGCAGGGAACCATAACGCCGGAGACCGCTCGCTTCTTCGGTGAGGGCGTCCGGCTCTACCGGCACCAGGCCGATGCCCTCGCCATTGCCCAGCGCGGCGAGCCCTATGTGGTCACCACCGGTACCGGTTCCGGCAAGAGCATGACCTATCTCATCCCCATCGTCGATGCCATCTTCCGCGGCGATCCGGCCAAACACACCGTCCGCGCCGTCATCGTCTATCCCATGAATGCGCTCATCAACAGCCAACTCGATGCGCTCAACCGGTTCCGCGACACCAACTGGCCGGATAGTCCGGTCCGCTTCGCGCGCTATACCGGCCAGGACAGCGCCGAGGCCCGGGACGCGATCTACAGGGAGCCACCGCATATTCTCCTGACCAACTACGTCATGCTGGAGTACATGCTGGTCCGGCCCGCGGAGCGCCCCCTGGTGGAGCGTATGGTGGAGGATTTCCAGTTCCTGGTGATGGACGAACTTCACACCTACCGGGGACGGCAGGGCGCGGACGTGGCTATGCTGCTGCGGCGGCTGCGCCAGCGAGCCGGAAACCGGCGCGTCCAGTTCGTGGGCACCTCGGCCACCCTGGCCAGCGAGGGCACCCATGAGGAGCGCAACGCCGTCATCGCCTCGGTGGGATCGACCCTCTTCGGTGTCGAGGTCCCGCCCGCCAATGTGGTCAGCGAGACCCTGCGCCGGGTGACAGCCGTTCCCGCTCCGGTTGGTGGGGACGATCTCCGAGTTGCAATCGAGTCACCTCCGCCGCGCGGCGACGATGTGGCCGCGCACCCGCTGGCTGCCTGGGCCGAGCACACCTTCGGACTGGCCGAGCAGGACGGCCGCTTCGTGCGCCGCACGCCCGTCAGCTTTTCCCGCGGCGTCGAACTGCTCCAGCAGGAGAGCGGGCTGCCGTGGGAGACCTGCGCGGCGAGCCTCAAGGCCCTGCTGGAGGCGGGGAACGAGACGCAGACGGAGGCCGGAGAGCCGCTTTTCGCCTTCCGGCTCCATCAATGGATGGCGTCCGGCCGCAGTGTCTTCGCCACCCTCCAGTGCCCGCCGGACCGGCTGCTGACCTCCGAGGGGCAGTACATCGCCCCCGGCGGGGAGAAGCGCCTGCTCTATCCGCTCGCCTTCTGCCGCGAGTGCGGCCAGGAGTATTACCAGGTCTCCCGCCTCGCCGGCCACGCCGGCGCCGATCCCGCCGTCCGCGCGTCCCTGATCCCCCGCTCCCCGCTTCCCAGCGCCGGGGACGAGGAGGGGCCGGGCGTGGAGGGCTTTTTCGCCCCCGAGCGCGACGATCTGTGGGAGGACGAACTTGCTAGCCTGCCCGAGTCATGGCTGGAGGAGAAAGCCTCCGGGATCCGGATCAAGAAGCCCTATGCCGCGCACAGGCCGGTTCATCTCTGGGCTGCTCCCGACGGGCGCGCCGCCGAGGAGCCGTTCGAGGGCGCGATCGAGGGCTGGTTCCAGCCCCGCCCCTTCCTGCTCTGTCTCCGCTGCCGCACCGTCTATGACCTCCGGCAGAAGCGGGACTACGGCAAGCTCACCACCCTGAGCCAGACCGGCCGCTCCACCGCCACCACCCTCACCACCAGCTCCACCGTCACCGCCCTGGGCGAAGAGGGAGTTGAGCCGGAGAGCCGGAAACTCCTCTCCTTCACCGACAACCGGCAGAATGCCTCCTTCCAGGCGGGCCATCTCAACGACTTTGTGCAGGTGGCGCTCCTCCGCGGGGCACTGACCCAGGCGCTCGCGGCCGGCGGCCCGCTCGACTTCACCCGCGTCGGCGGCGCCATCTTCTCGACGCTCGACCTCACCCCCGAGCAGTTCATGCGGGAGCCGTCGGCGGGCGGCGCGGGCTACAACCGCGCCCGCACCACCATGATCGACCTCCTGCAGTACCGCGCCTTCGAGGACCTGCGCCGCGCCTGGCGGGTGGCGCAACCGAACCTGGAGCAGTGCGGCCTCCTCGAGATTCAGTACGATGGGCTGCCCGAGATCGCGGCGGATGAGGCCGCCTGGGCGGAAGCACCGGGACTGCAGGAGGTCGGCCCCGAGGGACGGCTCCATATCCTCCGCGCCGTGCTCGATCATCTGCGCTCATCGCTCGCCATCGACGCCGCCTGCCTGGAAGAGGACAACGCCCGGCGGCTGTTCCAGGCCGCCAACAATGCGCTCCGCGATCCCTGGACCATCGACGACGCCCTCCAGCCCCGGACCGCCTCCATCGCGCTGCTGCCCGGAAAATCGCTGGGCGAGCACGAGCGGCGTCCCACCCTCGGTCTGAGCTGGCGCTCCACCATCGGCCGCTATCTTCGGTCTCGCCACACCTACGGCCGCCCGCTCGACCTCACCACCGACGAGGTCGAGCGGCTGGTTCTGTGCATCGTGGAGCGTCTGCGCGGCGACATTCTCAGCGTGGTCACCCGCAGGGGGGAGGACTTCTCCACCCAGATCATGGCCGGCGCCTTGGTGTGGGCAAAAGGCAACGGCAGGGCCGCCGGGCCGGACGTTGTGCGCTCCAAAGCGCTGCACCAGCGGCGCCAGGAACATCTCTCTCAGGAGCCCAATCGCTACTTTGCCCGGCTCTATAGCCAGCGAGCCGCGCATCTGAAGGGCGTGACCGGCCGGGAGCACACCGGCGCCGTGGACACCTTCGAACGGGAGGAGCGCGAGCAGGCGTTTCGGGAAGGCAAGCTGGCCGCGCTCTACTGCTCGCCCACCATGGAGCTGGGCGTGGATATCTCCGACCTTTCAGCCGTCCACATGCGCAACGTGCCCCCGACGCCGGCTAACTACGCCCAGCGCAGCGGCCGCGCCGGACGTGGCGGCCGCCCGGCGCTGGTGCTGACCTTCTGCAGCCAGGGCAGCCCCCACGACGAGCACTTCTTCCGCAACAAGGAGAAGATGATCGCCGGGCAGGTGGTTCCGGCCCGCATGGACCTCAGCAACAAGGAGCTGGTGGAGGCGCATCTCCATTCGGTCTGGCTTTCCGAGGTCAGCCTGAAGCTGGAGCACTCCATCGTCGATCTCCTCGATCTGGAGGATTCCGCCTACCCGCTGCGCCCGGAGGTGGTTGACGCCATCACCCTCTCTCCAGCCCGCCAGGCGCGGGTGGTCCAGGCGGTCCGCGATGTGATCGGCCGCTCCATCGCCGCCACCTGGCTCACGCCCGACTGGCCCGAGCGTGCGGTGCGCGAGGCGCCCTCAGCCTTCAACAAGGCGCTGGACGACTGGCGCGAGCTGTATCGCTCCGCCACCCGCCAGCTACAGGAGGCGCAGAAGGTGGCGCTCCAGCCCCGGAAGACCAGAGAGGAGCGGCGCGCGGCCGACCGGAACGAGCAGGAGGCCAAGCGCGAGATGCTGCTCCTGCGCAACGAGGCCGGGGCCACCGAAGGCGACTTCTATCCCTATCGCTACTTCGCCAGCACCGGCTTCCTGCCCGGGTACAACTTCCCGCGGCTCCCGCTCCGCGCCCTGGTGGGCAGCACCTCCCGCGAGTCGGCACAGACGCTCGACCGTCCGCGCTTCCTGGGCCTGCGTGAGTTCGGGCCGCGCAACGTCATCTATCACGAAGGCCGGAAGCACCGCGTGACCGGCTGCGTCGTCCCCGCCACCGGGCTCGATTCGCGAATCACGGCGGCGCGCGTCTGTAACCGCTGCGGCTACATCCATCCCGGAGGGGAGGCCGGCGCCGTCGATCTCTGCTCCCACTGCGGCAATGAGCTGGACGCCTCCTCCTCCGCCTATCTGCCGGCCCTCTTCGATCAGCCGACGGTCCGAACCCGCCGCACCGAGCGCATCACCTCCGACGAGGAGGAGCGCTCTCGCGAAGGCTACTTCATCACCACCCACTACCAGTTCTCGCCCGACGAGAACTTCATCTCCAGGAGCGTGACCTCGGGGGACGAGCAGCGGCTGGAGCTGCGCTACGCGCCCCGGGCCGAGGTGTGGCGGATCAATCACGGCTGGCTTCGCTCCGGCCCCGAGACGCGCAACGGCTTCACCATCGATCCCGAGACCGGGCAGTGGCGCAGGAAGGAAGAGGACGACGACGAGGCGCCGGACGACCCCACGCGCGGGAAGCCGCTCTCCGGAATCCGGCCCTACGTGCGCGACACCCGCAATATCCTGCTCCTGCACGTGACCGAGACGCCCGGCGACGAGCGCTTCCTCACCACCCTGGCCTACGCCCTCCAGCGCGGTATCCAGCTGGTCTACCAGGTGGAAGAGCAGGAGGTGGCGGTCGAGCTGATCGGCGAGGGCGACGAGCAGCGGCTCCTGCTCTGGGAAGCGGCCGAGGGCGGCACCGGTGTCTGGGAGCGGATGATGAGCGATCCGGAATCGCTGGCGGCGGTGGCGAAAGAGGCGCTGCGCGTCTGCCACTTCGACCCGGAGACGGGCATCGAGGACCCGCTCTGGACCGGCGAATGCGCCGTTGCCTGCTACGACTGCTTGCTGAGCTACAGCAACCAGCCGGACCACCCGCGCATCGACCGGCACACGGTGCGCGACTTCCTGCTGGATCTGACGCACTCGCGGATCGCCGAGGGGCCGAAGCAGGAGAGCCGGGACGAGCAGTACGCGCGACTCCTCGGCATGACCGATCCCGCCTCACCGCTGGAGAAGCGGTTTCTTACCTTCCTCTATGAGCACGGCCTGCGCCTACCCGATACCGCCCAGAACCGCCCGACGCCGGAGGTCGCGGTCCAGCCGGACTTCTACTACCAGCGCCGCGGCCGCCAGGGCGTCTGCGTCTTCGTCGACGGCAGCGCCCACCAGGGCGCTGAGCAGGCCGCGCGCGACGGGCAGGTGCGGGAGGATCTTGAAGATCTGGGCTTCGGCGTGGTGACGATTGCCGGCTCGGACTTTGCGCCGCAGGTCGCCAAACGCCCGGATGTCTTCGGTATTCTGAAGGAAGGTGGCGAAGGGACCGATGGCGGGGCGCCCCCCGAGCCGCCCCAACTCGCCGGGCCGTCGCGGCTCGAGCAGCTTCTGCAGCAGGGGGAGAGCGAGACGCTCGAGCTCAAGTCGTCGCTGCGGCTGGGGGTTCCCAGCGGGCAGGTCGAGCCGGTGGTCGAGAAGGGCGTGCTCAAGACCATTGCCGCCTTTCTCAACTCCTATACCGGCGGCACACTCCTCATCGGGGTGGAGGACAACAACAATATCCTGGGAGTCGAGTACGACTTCCCCAGCCTCAAGAAGCCGAGCCTGGACGCCTATGAGCTGCACCTCAGGACGCTGCTGAACCGCGACTTCGGGATTGATTCCGCGCCCCTGATCAAGACCACCTTCCACGCCGCCGGCGATAAACATGTCTGCGAGGTGCAGGTACAGCCGGGCCGGCGTCCCTACACCCTGATCGAGCAGGACAAGAACGGGGTGAAGAAGCCGGTGCTCTACGTCCGCACCGGGAACCAGACGGTCCAGATGGACATGCTCGACCTCCTGCGCTACGCGCCCGTGCGCTGGCCGGGGACGTAGACGCGTCTGATAAGGATCGGGTGGCGCCGCCCGGCGGTATGGGGACTCCGCGGTCGGCAGCCCGCGACCAACATGTCTGTTGATTCGACCACTGTCTGCCTGTGGCCGGTACTCCTGGACCCTGATGTCTGTTCATCCGACCAATGCATGTCCGTACCGGTCCCTCGACAGCGACATGTTTGTGGATCCGGCCAGCGTTCCCCGGTAGCCGGTCCCTCCGCGGGCCGGCGGGGAATGGATCAGGGGGTGGGAAGGAACCAGAAGGGGATCGACCCACCGGACCATGGAAGGTCCGGCTACAGACGGGACGGTGTGGCGATCACGGGCATGGGGGATGCTCACTGCCGGCCACGGAGAAACCATCCTATAGCGTGGTCCATTAACCCTGGCTGCAGCCTGAGCCAGACGGTGGGCCGCGGCGCAGCGGGCGATCGCACATCGCCCCCACAGCCAGATGCCCTTCCTGCACGAACGCGTATCGCATCCATCCGGGGTTCCGGGGTGCGACAATGGGCATGAGCGCTATGTCCACCGATCAGCCCTCAGTTCCGCAGCCCATCATCCCCACGGATGTGCCCATGCCTGCGCCCGGCGCTCCGGAGCCCGCCCCTCGTCCGTATACCGAGCCGGTTCCCACCGATGTGCCGATGCCCACGCCCGGAGTTCCCGAGCCGCAGCCGCTCGAGCCGCAGCCGCCGGCGCCTGAGCCTTCCCAGCCATAGGGGTATCAGCAGCCGGCAGCTCACATCCATACCAGTCGCCGCGGGTGAGTGGAAGGCCGGAGTGCCCTCGCTCGTCCGCTTTGACCGCCAGAATCTGGTGGATCGCCAGCTGGTTGGTGCTGAAGCCGATCTCCGATCCGGTCAGATACAGTTCCCAGAGCCGGAGCCGCGCCCGTCCGATAATTCGCTCCGCCTCGTCCCGGCGCCCCAGAAGTCGCTGCCGCCAGTGCCGGAGCGTCAGCGCGTAGTGCTCGCGCAGGCTTTCCACGTCCCGCACCTCCATGCCGGCCCGCTCGATCTCTGTACAGAGGTAGCCCACGTCTTCCAGCTCGCCATCCGGGAATATAAAGGAGTTGATGAAGGAGCCCGAGCTGATGGATTGCCCGGGCCAGGTGGTGATGCCGTGGATCAGTGCCCTTCCACCGGGACGGAGCGCGTCCCGGGTGGCGCGGACCAGCCGCGGAATGTTCTTGCGGCCGACATGCTCGAGCATGCCAATGGTGGCCACGGCATCGAGCTGCTGCCCCAGGGGATCACGGTAATCGGCCAGGCGAATCTCCACCTGGCTGTCCAGTCCCTGCTCCTGGACACGCAGGCGCGCCGCCTCCGCCTGCGAGGGGCTCAGCGTCAGGCCGACGACCCGCACGCCGTACTCCCTGGCGGCATGGATGGGGAGGCTTCCCCAGCCGCAGCCGATGTCCAGCAGCGATTCCCCCGGCCGCAGCCGCAGCTTCCGGCAGACCAGGTCGAGCTTGGCGGTCTCCGCCGTGTCGATATCGGCGTGTTCGTCCTCGAAGTAGGCGCACGAGTAGGTGAGGGTGGAGTCGAGCCAGAGCTGATAGAACTCAACCGGGACGTCGTAGTGATGCCGGATGGCTGCCGCGTCGCGGTCGCGGGAGTGACGGCGTCCCCGAAGGCGCGCTTCCCCGACACGCAGCGCCTCGATATTGGGCCTGGCCCCCAGCGCCAGCGCGCCACGAATGAGCAGGGGTAGGCCGATGGCCTGGTCCCGGAGCCGCGCCCGGGAAACCGCTTCGAGGAAGGCGTCGAGCGGTTCCACATCGATCAGATCTTCGGCATAGGCACGGCCGAAGGCACGTTCCGGCAGGGCTCCCAGCAGGCGATCCAGCGCCTCCCGGCGTCGAATGGTGATGGCGAAGCGCTCCTCGCCCTCCGCCGGAACGGTCTGCCCGTCCCAGATCTCCAGGCGCCAGTCGCGCCGCCCCAGGAGCCGCGATAGAGCCGCGGCCAGCGCGGCCGGATTACTGTTCGAGCCAGATCCCGGCATACGGCCCCAGCTCCACGGAGGTGCCCGCCGGTTTCGCCTGCCCCAGTGACAGCACAACCCGGTAGTCCTCGAGCTGCCGATCCGGGAGCTCTACCCGCTGCGACTCGCCGGTGATGTTCGCAAAGGCCAGCAGCTCGGAGGTGCCGTGGTGATAGGCGGC
>JAICWV010000139.1 GCA_025966365.1 Chloroflexota bacterium
CACGGTAACATCGTCGCCGGGGGAGAACGTCTGCAGCCCCGCCCGGACGCGCGAGGCAACGGCCTCGAGGTAGGGCTGGTGGAGGTGCCAGGACTCGATGGGGAGGATCTCGATCGAGGTTCCGAGCTTCTTCTGGGCCTTTCCGATGTAGTCGTAATAGCCGGCAATACTCATCTGCGAATAGTGAGGCGCCAGGACCAGTCCCACCGCCCGCCGGATTCCGGCCTCGTGCATGCGCCGCACCCCTTCCTCGATATAGGGATGCCAGTGCTTCATGCCCAGAAAGACCCGGTAGTTGCCGTATGGAGCCAGCTCCTCCTGCAGCGCTTGCCGCGTGGCCTCGGTGATCTGCAGCAGCGGTGTGGTGCCGCCGACCAGCCGGTAGCGCTCTTGCAGCTCTTCCAGGAGCTGCGGGGCCGGTGGGCGGCCGCCGCGTATGTGCGTGTAATAGGGCTCGACGGCCGCGGGGCTATCGGGGGTTCCATAGGCCATCAACAGCACGCCGGTCACATCGTCCGATATCATGCGCTCACTCCGTAAACAGTCCGGCAATGGCCGCCGCCAAACCTGCGGCAGTGTGCGGATTGGCTGTCGCCGCCGGGACCAATCCCGCTGATCGCACCGCCTCTGCCGTGGTCGGGCCAATGCACACCAATCGTACGTCACGCAACGGCTGAAGGTTTCCCTCCAGCACAGCGTCGATCCCCTCCAGCGCAGAGGGGCTGGCGAGTGCTACCACATCCACCTGTCCGCCGGTCAGAGCCGCTGCCAGCTTCTTGCGATCGTCCGCTTCAACAGCTGCGGTACGGTACGCCACGATGGCCGTGACCTCCGCCCCTGCCGCGCGCAGGGCGTCGGGCAGGTCCGGTCTGCTGCGGTCGCCACACGGAATGAGCACCCGGCAGCCCGCCACTCCCGCCCGGGCCATTTCCCGGGCAAGACTCGCCGCCGTTGCCTCCTCCGGCATGCAATTGACGGACATTCCCCTCTGCCCGAGAAACCCGGCGGTCGACGGACCCAGCGCTGCGACGCGGAGAGGGGCGGGCATCGCCACGCGCCGCTCCTCTGCCCGGGTCAGGAAGAAATCAACCGCGTTGCGGCTGGTGAATGCAATCCAGTGGTAGTGATCGAGCTGTGCCAGTGCGCTGTCCAGCGGCGAGAGATCGTCTGGGGGCTGGATCTCCAGCGCCGGCACCTCGACGACGATAACCCCCCGGCCCTCCAGCGCCTCCCGCAGATCGTCGCCGCTGCCCCGTGGCCGCGTAATCAGGACACGGATCCCGGTGAGCGGTGTCACCGGATACGACGTCCATGCCTCGCCGGAACGCGAAGGTTCCGGCTACTTGGCCGGCATCCACGCGGTCGATGCAACACGTGGGATGCTGAAACACGGCCACGGAGGAACGGTCCTGCAGGGGTCGCGTTTCCGGAGTATGCCGGGTTGCAGGGCCGGCGGACCCGGACCCGCCCGGACGACGTGGGCAGGGATGGTGCTGGCATCTGTTTACGCGCCTTTCACCGGCTCGTAACCATGGACCAGCTCGACCAGGCGCTGGAGCTGATCGGGATCCGTCTGCGGGTGGATGCCATGACCGACGTTGAAGATGTGGCCGGGCCGTCCCCCCGCGCGGTCGAGGATGGCCCGGCTCTCCCGCTCCACCACCTCCCAGGGCCCCAGCAACACCAGCGGGTCGAGATTCCCCTGGATGGCCCGATCCCGTCCGATCCGCTGCCAGGCCACCTCCAGCGGGATGCGCCAGTCGATGCCGATACCGTCCCCGCCCACATCGCGCATGGCTTCGAGCAGAGAGGAGGTGCCGGTGCCGAAGTGAATGACCGGCACCGCAAGATCGGCAATGCCGTCGAAGAGCATGCGGGTGTAGGGCTGGACGTAGCGCAGGTAATCATCGAGGGAGAGCGCTCCGACCCAGCTGTCGAAGATCTGCAGCGCCTGCACGCCTGCCTCGGCCTGCGCCCGTAGATAGGCGGCGACGATGCGGCCCAGGTGCGACATGAGTTCTTCCCAGATATCGGGGCGCGCGTACATCAGCCGCTTGGTCATGAGAAAGTCGCGCGAGGGCTTGCCCTCGACCAGATAGCTCGCCAGCGTAAAGGGAGCGCCGGAAAACCCGATCAGAGGCACCGCGCCTGCGAGGGTCTCGAGGGTGGCGTGGATGTCATCGGCCACGAATTGAACGTCCTCCGGCTCCAGGGGACGCAGGGCGCGGACATCGTTTGCCTCGCGCACGGGCCGGGCGACGACCGGACCGACGCCCTCGACGATGTCGAGATCCAGGCCCAGGGCGATCAGCGGCAGCATGATATCGGCAAAGAGAATAGCCGCGTCCACCCCTAACCGCCGGACCGGCTGCAGTGTGACCTCGGCGCAGACCTCGGGAATGCGGCAGATTTCCAGGAGTGAGTGGCGCTCCCGCACCTTTCGATATTCGGGGAGCGAGCGGCCGGCTTGCCGCATGAACCACACTGGTGTGCGGTCGGTGGGCCGCAGATGTAGCGCGTTCAGCACCCGGGGATTCTGCACGGCGCCAGGCGTTCTAGAACCAGCCACGTATTTTGAAGAACACCAGGGTCAGAACGACCGTCACCACCTCCGTTCCAATCCCCAGAAATGTGAAGGCTCCTAGGCCGCCGATGTGGTCGACCAGCCAGGAAAAGTTCTGCCCGAAGAAGCCGACGATAAAGCTGAGGGGCAGGAAGATGGTGGCGATGACGGTCAGCTGCTTCGCCACCTCGTTCTGCCGGTTTGCCACCACCGACAGATGGATCTCCAGCGCGCTGTTGACCAGGTCGCGCGAGCTGTCCACCTGATCGGTCACCAGCACGGCATGGTCGTAGATGTCGCGAAAGTAGAGCGATTCCTCATGCGAGTACAGGGATAGGTCTTCACGGACCAGGGGATTGAGGACCTCGCGCATGGGCAATGCGGCACGACGAAAGAGTTGCGCTTCCTTCTTCATGCGGAAGATCTGGGGCAGGATGTCAGTCTGCGCGGGCGACTTCTGGAAGAGAATCTCCTCCAGTGAGTCAACACGCTCCTGGAACATCTCGGCCACGGGCAGGTAGCCGTCAACCACCGTGTCCAGAATGGTGTACAGGAGGTACCCCGCCTCGTTATGCAGGTGCTCCGGGTGGCTTTCCCATCGCTTGAGGATCTCATCGAGGGGGTAAGCGGGATTGTGGCGGACCGTCACCAGGAAGTTGCGTCCGGCGAAGATGGCCAGCTCGTGGAGCCGGAGCTGATCGCGGGAGGTGGTGGCGGCGTGTACGACGATGAAGTAGTAGTCACCGTAGGGCTCGATTTTGGAACGTTGATGCGCCGAGACCGCATCTTCGACCGCCAGCGGATGGAGATGAAACTCCTGTTCCAGCAGGGCGAGGTCATCCGGCTTGGGGGCGACCACGTCAAACCAGACCAGGGTACCTTTCTCGTTGAGAATTTCGCTGATGTCGGTGAGTGCCTTGGGGGCGCCGCTCACCTGGCCATCTTCAAAGACCACGCAGGTCACGCCCGACGTCAGATCGGGTTGGGCCGTGACCGGCTCGGTGGTCACAGAGGTATCTCCACCGTGAAGGTAGACCCCTGGCCGGAAACGCTCCGGGCGCGGATGGTCCCGCCGTGCGCTTCGACGATCTCCCGGGCGATGAAGAGCCCGAGGCCCAGCCCGGGCGTCCGATCCGACGTCTCGACGCGCTCGAAGCGGTCGAAGATCCGCTCCAGATTCTCCGTGGCAATGCCCGGTCCCTGGTCGGATACGGTCAGACGTGCGACCTCGCTGTCCGCCCGGGTGGCGATGTGAATCGGGGCGTCACCACCGTACTTGAGGGCGTTCGACAGAAGGTTGGCGATGACCTGATCGAGCCGGTGACGGTCCCAGTTGCCCAGCACCGGGCCGTTCAAGTCCAGGGCGATGGAACTTCCCGCCGCCTGGAGCTCATCTTCGAAACGCGCGACCACCTCCCGAACGAGAACACCCAGGTCGAACCGACTCGTGTCCAGCTCGAACCGTCCTGCTGAGATGCGCGAGACATCCAGAAGATCGCTGGTGAGCCTGCTCAGGCGTTTGACCTGCCGCTCCACGCCGTCGATGAGGCGGCGGGAGTCGCCCGCCGGTTCCTGATCGTCCTTCACGAGGCGTCGCAGGAGCTGTGCCTGAAGTCGCAGTGCGGTGAGCGGCGTCCGGAGCTCGTGAGAGGCGATCGAGAGAAACTCTTCACGCAACTGAAGGGCTTCCTGCGTTTCTCCGTAGAGGCGGGCATTGTCCACGGCGGTGCCCGCCCGCCGGGCCAGGTCCATCACCAGCGATAGGTCGTCTTTGCTGTAGTGCCGCCCGGACTCGGCCATGACCAGGGAGATAACGCCCAGCACGCGGCCACGGGCCACCAGCGGAGCCGATATGTAGGAGCCGATCTGAAGCTCTCGCATGAGCCGCAGATGCTCCGCATCCCGGGCGCCTCGTGCCAGCATCTCGTCGGTGATGACTGCGATCATGTCCGGCTCGCCGGTGGCGAGAATGCGGGAGGTTCCGCTGTCCTTTCCCGGTGGATAGCGGCGCTCCAGCTCCTCCGCCATCGCGATCTTCTCCGAATCCACGTGGGCGGCAACCAGCCGCCGTAGCTCCCCCTCCTCATCCATCACCAGAACCGTGCAGAAGTCAGCTACCCGCGGAACCGCCAACCAGGCAAGATTGGTCAGCGTGGCTTCAAAGTCGAGGGACGTTCCCAGGACGGCGCTGGCAGCGGCGAGGAAGGAGAGTCGCTCCTGCGCCCACTCTGCCGCACTCCGCGCAGCGCGTTCTCGATCCAGCAGGCGGCGGTGCTCTTCCTCCATGCGGACTCGCTCGGTAATGTCCCGGGCGATGGTGGCGGCACCGGTGATGGTGCCGGATACATCGCGGATGGGGGAGATGCTGATCGAGACATTCAGCTCGGACCCGTCCTTGCGCACCCGGCGCGTCTCGTAGTTCTCGATCCGCTCGCCGCGCCGGAGCCGGGCGAGGATGGAGGGGATCTCGTCAGGCAGGTCCCCGGGCACCAGGATCGCCACCGACTTCCCCACTATCTCCGTGTCCGTGTAGCCGTACATGCGCTCTGCAGCCGGGTTCCAGCTGGTGATAATCCCATCCAGCGTCTTCGAGAAGATGGTGTCGTTTGACGACTGGACGATTGCCGCCATGCGCGCATCCTGCTCCTCGCGCCGGGCACGGTCGGTGACATCGGTATTGATCTCCAGCACGGTAGACGGCGGGAGATCACCGGTCTGCGCCGCCCAGCGGCTGGAGACGACGATCGTCCGTCCATCCTTGGTGTGATGCACCAGCTGCCCCTCCCAGTGCCCCCTGGTATCGAGGGCATGACCAATATGGTCGAGCGGGACAGGGAACTCGGTCTGGAGGAGGTCGTGGACCGGATGTCCAATCGCTTCGTCACGTGAGTACCCGTAAAGGTCCTCGGCTCCCCGATTCCACAGGGTGATCAGCTCGGTGTGAAAGTCCCAGCAGAGAATGGCGTCATAGGCGAGATCGAGGAGGGCACTGGGTGGGACGTAGTTCTCCACCGCCTCCCCATCCGGGTTCTGGCGCACACGGTCAATCACGGGACTCCCCCTTCGGACATTGTAAGTTACTGCCTCCGGAGTACAGCGTGCTCGTAAAGGCGTGCGCCTTGCCTCTGACTCGCAGGGGCGCCCTCGCCCGCCTCTACGAACAGGGAAACCGAGCGTTACCTCTGTCTGCGCAGGGTGCGCCCCGCTTGATGCTTGAACAGACCGCTTTAGTATGAATCGGAGAGCCAATGTGACGGTCACGATCAGAGACGCGCGCCTGGGGGACGCCGCCGGGATCGCGCGTATCCATGTGGACAGCTGGAGGAGTACCTACCGGGGCATCGTGCCGGATGATGTGCTCGACAACCTGTCGTACGAAGAGCATGAGGAGCGGCGTCGGAGAATCTTCGGGACTCGTGTGCCCGGCGCGTTTACGCTGGTGGCCGAAGACGAGCGTGGTGACGTGGTGGGCTTCGCCGATGCCGGCCCGGAGCGGAAGGACGATCCGGAGTACCGCAGCGAGCTCTATGCCATCTATCTTCCGCCACAAGCTCGGGGACGCGGCGTCGGCCGTCGGCTCTTCGCGGAGGCTGTGCGGCGGCTGCGTGCGGATGGATACGCGGGGATGATGCTGTGGGTTCTGGCCGACAACCCCTCCCGCGGGTTTTACGAACGGATGGGTGGGCGGCCAGTCAGGACGCAGACTATTACTATCGGGAAAGAGCTGGCGGAGATCGGATATGGCTGGAACCTGGAATCATCCGATCGGGAGGAACAGGAAGATTAGCTGGCCGCACATCCTCTCCTTGTCACGCATCATCGCGGGGCCGATCGTCGCTGCCCTGGTCCTCGCGCCGCCGGGCGACGCCTATTTGTTGGCGGCGGTGCTGTTCGCGCTGGCCTCCCTGACGGACGCCGTGGACGGGAAGCTGGCGCGCTACTCGCGGCGAGTCTCGCCGCTCGGCATCTTCCTCGATACCACCTCCGACAAAGTTATGGTCAGCCTGGTTCTGGTCGCCATGGCCGTTTCCGGCCTCGCGGCTGCCTGGATTCCGCTGGTGATCATCGGGCGCGAGTTCCTGATCTCCGGCTTGCGCAGCTACGCCGCCTCCTGCGACCGCATCATCTCGGCGCACACCTGGGGCAAGGGCAAGGCAGCGGTGACCATGTTGGCCATTTTCGTGGTGCTGGTGGCAGCTGATGGGATGGCCGGCGGCGCGCCCGCGCATCTCGGCAGCCCGCACTTCTGGCACGCGGCACAGACGGTGGGCGACTGGCTGCTGATCCTGGCGGCGCTGATGACCATCGTCTCCGGCGTTCGCTACGTGGCCGACGCCTGGCCGCTCTTTCGCGCTCCCGCCGCGGAGGAGGTGGATGATCGAGCGCGGGTGGCGGGCAACAAAGGTTGACGTTTCCCGCAATCGTGCTCGCCTTTCTCCTGGGCTCCTTTCCCTCCGGGGTGGTGGTGAGCCGTCTCATGCTGGGACGGGACATCCGTGATATCGGCAGCGGCAATATCGGCGCAGCCAACGCCGCTCGCGCGGGCGGACTGAAGGCGGGCGCGGCTGTTGGCTTGCTGGACGTCCTCAAGGGTTTGATCGCGGTCCTGATTGCACGGCGGGTGAGTCTGGATGCGTCCGAACTGGCCCTCGTCGCCTGCGCTGCCGTCCTGGGGCACGATTTCTCCATCTTCCTGCGCTTCAAGGGCGGCAAGGGGGTGGCCACGACCTTCGGCGCTATGCTGGCCGTCTCGCCGGCCGGGGCTCTTCCCGCGGCAGTTGTCTGGGTCGTGGTGCTGCTGATGACAGGGTATTCCTCGCTGGCCTCGCTGCTGGCGCTGCTGGCGCTTCCGGTCGCTCTGGCGCTGATCGGAGCGGGCCCCGCGGCCGTCGCCGCCGCCTGCTTCCTCCTGATCCTGGGGCTGGTCAAACATCGCGACAACATCGTGCGACTGTTGTCCGGTACCGAGGCGTCCTTTAAGCGCCGCCCTACCGATGGTGCCTGAGCGCCGCATCGCCGTCTACGGCGCGGGGGCCGTGGGTGGGTATCTGGGCGGCAAACTGGCGCGCACCGGTCTGGTCGACGTCACTCTGGTGGCGCGGTCCCGCGTGGTGGCGGCCGTCGAGGAGCACGGACTGGTCGTCCGGGAGGATGGTGCAGAGGAAGTGAGCCGGCCGCGGGCAGTGGAATCGAGCGAGGCGCTGGAGCCTGTGGACGCCGTCCTGCTGGCCGTCCGTACCTACGACGTGGCCGCTGCGATCCCCGATCTTCGGCATCTGCTGGGAGCGAACGGAATCCTCCTGTCCTTCCAGAACGGCGTGGGAACGGACGAGACCCTGGCCGGGACGCTGGATCCGGGCCGCATCGTTCCCGCCACGCTGACGGTCAGCGCGGGGATGGAGGCGCCGGGGATAGTGACGCGCTATAGCCGAAGTGGGGGCGTGGCCCTCTCGTCCATGTCCGGCCGGCCCGTCCCGCCATGGATTCTGCGAGCGTTCGAGGCCACCGGGCTGCCGCTGCTGTGGGTGCCAGATGGCCGCAGCCTGCGCTGGTCGAAGCTTCTGCTCAACATGCTGGGGGCGCCGGCCAGTGCCATTCTCGATACCGATATCGGCGGGCTGATGAACGATTCGCGCATCTTCGACATCGAGCGGCGCGCGTTTCTGGAGGCGGCGAGGGTGATGGACGCAGCGGGTATCAAGGCGGTTTCGCTTCCCGGATACCCCGTCCCACGCGCGCGTCTGGCCATGCGCCTGCCCGCCCCTCTGGCGCAGCCTACGCTCGGCCGGCGGATCGCCTCGGCGCGCGGAGGGCGCTCCCCGGGGATGCGCGCGGACATGCAGCGCGGCAGGAGCGAGATAGCCGCCTTTAACGGCGCCGTAGCCAGAGACGGGGAACGGTTGGGCGTGGCCACTCCCGTGAATCGCGCCCTCGCCGAGCTCGTGGGGGAGCTAATCGCTCACCCGGAGCAGCGCGAAGCGTTTCGCGGCAAGCCCGATCGACTGGTCGAGTGGGTCCAGGCCCGGGTGAAGTCGCAAGACCGGTAGGGGCCGTGCCCCTGTCCCGGCCCGCTTCGTTCCGTGTTGTGGGTGGGACGGCTTCCGTTGTGGGCTCCGACCAGACGCATGGCGCGCCGGGCTGCTGACTGTGACATTCCGGGACAATTCTCGTTCCCCGGGTAGACGCTCCGGAAACGAGGTTCTGTCATGGGTTCGTCGATGCTCGCCTGGACGATCAAACGCTTTATCGCCATGGTGTTTGTCATCTGGGTCATCACCACCATCGTCTTTTTCCTGGCCCATCTCTCGCCGATCAACCCAATTCAGGAAGTAACCGGGAGGCACTACCACACCGGCACAATAGCCGCACAGCTGCGCCACGAGTTCCACCTGGACGAGCCGCTGTGGCAGCAATACACCTCGTACTTGCAGGATCTGGGGCACGGGCAGCTGGGCTACTCGATTCAGTCCGACACCCTGGGACAACCGGTGTGGAACCTGCTGCGAGTGGGTGTTCCCCAATCGCTCAAGCTGGGAGGACTGGCGCTGCTCCTGGCCCTGGTGGTCGGCATCCCCATCGGGATGATCAGTGCCATCAAACAGAACTCGGCGGTGGATCACGGCAGTCAGTTCGTCATGATGGTCGCCTACGCCGTC
>JAICWV010000195.1 GCA_025966365.1 Chloroflexota bacterium
CGGGAGAAGCTCAGGGCCGATGCCACGGCGTGAAAAACGCGGATGCGCTGAGAAAGCATTAGTTGTTCTTATAGAGATCGGAAGGAGAATTGATATGCATTATGGACTAATTGGCAGCGGTTGGAGGCGAAAATCGTTTTCCCTCTTGACCTCACGGTCACCCAGTTTACAAGTGAAACTGAAGATGGTTCTAAGAAACCTATATTGGACTTATATCAAAGCGGCGGGTAGGCTGGAAAGTGAAGGGTGATGCACCACGAAACGGAGGTGACTGCCATCGCTACGCCACAGATAGAAGCCGTCATTGACCGCCTGGTAACGGATAAGGCGTTCCGGGTGAAGTACTGTCAGGATCCGGATTCGACACTGGGGGCATACCATCTGACGACCGACGAGATTCGATGCATCAAGACCGGGGACGATCACCTGCGTGTTCTCATCGACGGGAACAAGTGGGAGGAGCTCATTCAGGCGCTCTGTGGATCGTTGCCGGGGTCCTAGCCGCACGCCGCGCGAGGGGCTGGTCTCCAACGTATGGAGATCGGCCCCTTCTTCTATCCCACAGATTTGCTATTGTTTGGGCCAATACTGCGGTTGGAGTCCCCCACCATCAAGCGCATTGTCCTTTTCCTGGGCGCAGTTGTGGTCCTGTGCCTTCCCGGGGTTCCGGCGCTCGCATCCGGCGTGCAGGCGACGCATGTGATTCCGCTGGCCGGCGTGAGCCACGATGACTTTCTGGCGCACAGCGAGCCTGCCCTGGCCGTGAATCCGCTGAACCACGAGAATCTGCTGGCCGCCTCGAAGATGTTTACCGATCCCAACCATTACCGGTTCGGCATCGGCACCTATTACTCCACGGACGGCGGGATGACCTGGCACGACAACGGGCTGCTGCCCGGATTTGACCAGTACAAGGACGGACTGGTGTCGGACGTCAGCATCGCCTTTGGTCCGGGCGGGACCGCGTATATCTGCGTGGTGGTAGCCGACGGCGGCAACGGCAGCGGGGTTGATGTGCTTCGGAGCAGCGATGGGGGGAAGACCTTCAGTGCCCCGGTGGAGGTCTACACTGACACCACCGGAGCCGTGTTCAATGACAAGCCGTGGGTGGCGGTCGACCGGTCGCGGGGACCAAATCGCGGCACCATCTATGTGGCCTGGAACGCGGATGGAGAGGGATCAGCCGAGGCCGATCCCGACGGTGCCCGCCCCGAGAGCCGCGCGGTCGATTCCGATGTGGCGAACGGCATCGAGATAGCTCGCTCCACCGACGGCGGCAGGACCTTCTCCGCTCCGGTGCAGGTGGCCGACTTTGATGTCGATCACTTCTATATCGGCGCCATTCCGGTCGTGGCGCCGGATGGGACGCTGGACGTCGCGTTTCTCTCCATGGACTCGGGTGGGCTGGCCGACGGGATCGGACTGGTCAGCTCGGAGGACGGCGGCCAGACGTTCACCCCGGTCCACGTGATCCAGCACAGCATGGTTGGTCTCCCGGACCACCTGCCGAACAGCACCTTCCGCAACATTTCGCTGCCGACATTCGCCATCTCTCCGAAAGACGGAGCGCTGGTCGTGGCCTGGTCCGATTACCGAAACCAGGATGCGGACGTGATGGCCTCCACGTCCACCGACGGCGGCAAGACCTGGACGGTTGCGGTACGTGTCAATCACGATCGGGTCGGGAATAAGAAGGATCAGTTCCAGCCAGTCATCGCGGTTGCGCCCAACGGCGTCTTCACCTGTGCCTGGTTCGACCGGCGCTTCGACCCCAATGACCGGCTCATCGACGAAGTGGTGGCGCAGAGTGCCGATGACGGCAAGACGTGGGGGCGCATGATCCGCGTCACCAGGCGATCCTGGGATCCGGCCATCGGTGCGCCGCGGCCGGAGGGAAGGGCGAGCAACACCTTCATCGGCGACTATCAGGCGCTGGCAGTGGATAACCTGACGATTCACCCGCTGTGGAACGATACCGAGAACGGGAAGTCGCAGCAGATCCGCACGGCCACGATCGGGATTGACCTGTTTCGGCGATAGTGGCCTGTCCAGAAAGATACGATACGAAAGCGGTGCCGGGGAGCACCCGTAGCTCCCCCGTGGTTCCGACGCGGCGTCTGGGGGCTGTCAGACGAATGCTCTTTGATATGCTGCCGTGGACGGGGCAAGCACGGATGAGAAAGACCGTCGGCCCCCGTCACAGTGACCGGGAGAGGCATCATGAAGTACCTTCTCACGTCCGCGGGCATCACGAACACCAGCATCAAAGAGGCGCTGGTTGACCTCCTGGGCAAACCGATTGCCGAGTCCAGCGCCCTCTGCATCCCCACTGCGGCATACGGGCAACCCATGTCCAGTCCTGGCGGGGTATGGCGGTTCATCAGCGGACAGTCCGCCCAACCGATGTGCGAGTTGGGGTGGAAGTCCCTGGGCGTGCTGGAGCTCACCGCGCTGCCCACCATCGATAAAGCGCGATGGGGCCCCTGGGTCCAGGAGACCGACGTACTGCTGGTGAATGGCGGTGAGGCGACGTACCTGTGCTATTGGATGCGACAGTCCGGGCTGGCGGATCTCCTGCCGTCGCTGCGCGCGGTCTACGTAGGATTCAGCGCCGGGAGCATGGTGCTGACGCCCCGCATCGGGGAGGACTTCGTCGAGTGGAAGTCACCTACCGGGGGCGATGAGACGCTGGGACTGGTTGATTTCTCGATCTTCCCGCACCTGGATCACGAGATGCTGCCGGAGAACACCATGGCCGACGCGGAACGTTGGGCCGCCGATATCGCGGGTCCGGCGTACGCGATTGACGATCAAACCGCGATAAAAGTGGTCGACGGCACCGTCGACGTCGTCTCAGGGGGGCACTGGAAGCAGTTTCCCTCCTAGCCAGGGCGCAAGCGACATGGACTGGGGGCGATTGACAGGTCCAGGGGATGTCCACATAAAGAGTCTGGTAAGGGAGCAGAGCCGTCCTGGTCGCGAGGCCTTCGGCCGGAGAGGCATGCGGAATGATCTGGCAGTTTGGCGCGGTGGTGGGTGCTCATGTCTGGATTTGTAACCTCTCCGGTGGACCGCGCGTTCAAGCAGTGGAGGTACAGTATGCCGAACATCGGACGCCTTTGCGCACTCATCGTCACTGCGGGGATCCTCATCCTGCCCGCCCATCGACTATGGGCTGCCGGGAGTCCCTCGACCGTCAGTCAGACAGTCCCACGGTGCGGGAATACCCAGCTTTCCATCCAGGCGACCCAGAGTCAGGGCGCTGCCGGACACATCGCCATCCTCTTCCGCATCCACAAAACCTGGGGGAATGGATGCAGCCTACAGGGCTACCCCGGCGCCGAGCTGCTCGATCGCCAGTTCCACACGCTCCCAACGCATGTGAGCCGTGGCCATGGCTACATCGTCTCGGGTAGTCCCAGCCAGCTACAGGTAACGCTGGATTCGAGCCACGACGCCTACTTCACGCTGGAATACTCGGACGTCCAGACGGGGAACGGAGCCTGTCCCCGTGTCCCGTACCTGATGGTTACCCCACCCAACGACAGGCTGCCGATCGTCACCTATACACATGGCGGCAGGAGCCAGGCATACGTCACCCCCTGTGGCGGCAACCTGGTGGTCTCGCCGGTGCGTGCGTCGGCTGCGTTCCGGTAATCGGCGCGTTACACTCACGCGATTCGCGCGTTGGTGTAGGTGAGAGAGGATATGCCGTTCCTTCGAGTACTCGTGGGTATCATGCTGGCCGCGTTTGGTCTGGTGGGCATAGCACCGCCGGTGGAAGCGGCAGGCAGCTGCACGGCGGCCCTAACCCTGACGGTTCAGCCAGGGGGAGCCGGAGCCCCGGGGGCGGAGCATCTGGCCGTCGCGTCCGATATCCCGCATGGCCCTTTCCGGGTTGGCCTTCCTCTCTATCCGGGCGCCACGCAGCTTGGGCACATCATTGGCAGGCCCGTGTTTGACTACCCCCTGAACCAGTACCTCCAGATGGCGGTTGCCGAGTACCAGACGCCGGCCTCCGAGGTGACAGTGATGCACTGGTACCGGTCAGCATTCACCAGCTGCGGGTGGAAAGCCTCCGGCTCCATGACCACCAACGCCAGTGTTCTCGACATCGGCTCGGACTTCACTGCTTCCAACAACCCCAATCTGACCGTCGAAATGTCATACGGCCTGGCTCCCTCGGGCGCCACGTACATCGCCTACGCGGTGGAGGATGTGACCTATCCTCCGCGCCCCGCCCGCTCCTACCTCCATGGCCCCTTCCGGCGGGTGCGGATCGCGCTGCAGCACAATTCTCCTGAAGGCGCTCAGAAGCGCTATGTGTCCCGCATCACAATTGCCGATCGGACGGCAATCTCGCGCCTGGTCACAGCGGTCAACGCCATACGCGACTATCACACGGCTCCATTCACCTGCTTCGGTGGGCTCATGCGAACGGGCCCCGCCTGGCTCACCTTCGTCCGGCCCGACAGCAGCGCGGTCCACGCCTTTGATGAGGGGCCGGGTGCATGTCTCGGCCTGGCCGTCAACGACACTCGGTGGTTGATCGATCCCGGGCTGGTGTGGAAGATGATCACAACTGATGTCCACGCGGCAACCGGCCGTGGTTAGTGGATATATAGGAGGCCTGCCGTGAAGTACATCCGCTCTCTGGCTCTTGTCCTGGTCTTGGTCCTCGCCCTGGATGGTTCACTACCGGTCATGGCACGCAGCGGCCAGGCAAGCTCCACAGGCACCTGGTCCGGCTCGGGCTGGACCCTGACACTCACCTTCCCCCGAGCGGCGGTTTTCCACGGTAGCTTCCGCTCGGCGCGCCGCTCGTTCCAGGTCCGGGGTGACTGGATACCGGCGGGTGACCAGGGAAGCTATCTGCTGCGCTTTTATGGGCATCCGTTTACTCCCAAAAGCC
>JAICWV010000106.1 GCA_025966365.1 Chloroflexota bacterium
ATGGGACACCCGGGTTGCCCCGCACGCGTCTGACGGCTGAACGCCGTCATCGCGTGCTACCGATGAGCCCGATAAATCGGGCCACTACGAAGGGGTGGCTATCAATCGGGTGCGGACGGAACGGGTAACGATCAGTCGGGCAATGACGACGGGGATGCGGGTCAATCGGGTCGGTACGGAACGGGGAAGGATTAATCGGGCAATGACGAATGGTGGGAGCGAGTTGTCACCTATTCGTCATCTTTCAATCAGTCATTTCTCATCTGACATCCGTACCTTTAGATAGAACAGAAGCAAAAGAAACAACAGGCGGGACGAATCGCACCATGGAAATTGGCGCTCATCGGCGGGCACTGACGGCGGCCCGTACCACCCCTCACACTGGGGTCGTGACACGCAGGCTCATCGCCATCGGTCTCTGGGTGGTCCTCGCCGTCAATGCCGCCGTCATCATCTGGCTCTGGATCGGCGGTGGAAACGTCACTGACGTCCACGGCCTCGGCGCGTTTTTCACCAGCATCGGCCGCATCACCGGGCTCTTCGCCACCTTCTTCCTTCTCATCCTGGTGCTGATGCTGATGCGCATTCCCTGGCTGGAACGCGTGATCTCCTTCGACCGCCTCACCATCTGGCATCGCGTGGTGGGCAAGATCACCATCGTCCTCATCATGGCCCACATCGTTTTCATCACCATCGGCTACGCCGGCCTGGACCGGCTCTCCATCGCTACCGAGGCGCGCGATCTCTTCACCCAGTACCCGGGAATGCCGGCCGCCACCTACGGCACCGGCCTCATCTTCGCCGCCGTCTTCACCTCCATGGTCATCGTCCGGCGCAAGCTCCGCTACGAGTTCTGGTACGTCGTCCACCTCTTTGCCTACCTCGGCGTCTACCTCACCTGGTTCCACCAGATTCCCACCGGCAATGAGCTGGTCCTCAATCTGGCCGCTGCCGGCTACTGGACGGCGCTCTATCTGGTAACAATCGGCCTCATCGTCCTCTACCGCCTCATCGGGCCGGCCTTCAGCAACGTCCGGTACGGCCTGAGGGTGGAGGAGGTCACCCGCGAGAGCCCCAATACGGTGTCTCTGCGCATCACCGGCCGGCACCTCGATCGGCTGGGCGCCAGACCGGGTCAGTTCTTCCTCTGGCGCTTCCTTACCTCGGGCCGCTGGCTGGAGGCGCACCCCTTCTCGCTCTCAGCGGCGCCGGACGGTCAATCCCTGCGTATCACCGCCAAGAATCTAGGTGACTTCTCCGGCTCGATCGGAGAGGAGATCAAGCCCGGCACCCGCGTGATCGCCGAGGGCCCCTTCGGGCACTTCACCGCCGATGCACGACAGGGCGAGCGCGTGGCCCTGATCGCGGGTGGCATCGGCATCACCCCCATTCGCGCCCTGATGGAGGACCTTCAGGGTGACGTTGTCCTGGTCTGGCGCGTTATGGCAGAGGACGATCTGATATTCCGCCAGGAGATCGACCGATTGGCAGTGGAACGCGGATTTACGGTCCACATTGTCCTGGGCGACCATCGCGTGGCCGGCAACGAGCGGCTGCTCTCACCGGAGCACCTGCGCGAGCTGGTTCCCGACCTCGCCGGCCGCGACGTCTACGTCTGCGGCCCCGCCACCCTGGCAGGCATCCTCGAACGCACCGTGCGCGAGGCGGGTGTGCCCAATTCTCAGATACACTTCGAGCGATTCGCGCTCGTCTAGGAGACAGGAGACGTATCCTTATGCCCCGGAAAAGCATCACAGCCACTACCTCCCTGGGTGCCTTGCTGCTGGCAGCCCCCTGGCACCCGGCCCACGCCGCCTCGAAGCCCGGGAACATCACCTACAAGGGACCGATCGTGGACACGCGCTACGGCCCCGTCGAGGCCATCATCAAGGTCAAGAGCAAGAAGATCTACAAGGTCATTCTCGCCGCCGCGCCGGACACCGACCGGTCGCAGTTCATCGACGAGCAGGCCGCCCCACTCCTGCGCGATGAAGTCCTGAAAGCGCAGAGCGCCAGGGTGGACATGATCTCCGGCGCCACCGTGACCAGCGGGGCCTTCATCCAGTCACTCGGCAAGGCCGTCAAAAAGGCCAGGAAGGCTCACACGCTCAGGTAGGGAGCGAGAATGACGCACGTCACCACCGGACTACAGCGGCTCGAGCACGTGATGGGCATGCCCATCATCATCGACGTACGTGACGACATCGACCCCGCCGCTCTAGACGCCGCTTTCGACTGGCTCCGCTGGGTAGACGCCACCTTCAGCACCTACAGGCCGGAGAGCGAGATCAGCCGCATCGCCCGCGGCGAGCTGTCCCCGGCTGCCGCGCACCCGGAGGTCCGCCAGATCCTGCAGCGATCGGACGATCTCAAGTACGACACCGAAGGCTATTTCGATATCGACGCCGGAGGCTCGCTGGACCCATCCGGCGTGGTCAAGGGCTGGTCCGTGGACCGGGCGGGTCGCATCCTGGAGCGCGCGGGAGCGGACAACTACGCCGTTTACGCCGGTGGCGACATCCGCCTCCGTGGCCGGCCCGACGGTGAGTCGGAGTGGCGCGTCGGCATCCAGCACCCCCTGATCCGGGATAAAATCGCCGCCGTGGTGGTGGGAACTGACCTGGCCGTGGCCACCTCCGGCGAGTACGAGCGGGGCACGCATATCTACGACCCGCACTCCGGAGAGCCGCCCAGCGGCCTCCTGTCCGTCACCATCACCGGTCCCGACCTGGCCACCGCCGACGCCTACGCCACCGCCGCCTTTGCCATGGGCGAGCGCGCCGTCTCCTGGATCACCCGCATCTACGGCTACGAAGCCATGCTCATTACCGCCGACCGGCAGGTCCTCTCCACGGCGCGATTCCCCAAAGAGGATGAGCGGCTGCCCCTCGAGTGAGAGACAGCCGCTCATCGGAACCTAGTAGCTCTGCTGCTCCCAGTACTCTCCGATGCGCTCGTACACCTCGTCCGGGAAGCGTAGCTCCTCATAGACATTGCAGCTGTCGGGGTCGTCGGCGTTGGGGCAGATGGGGAAATCTTGCTCCTTCTGCCACGCCAGAATCTTCCCGCGCTTGGGCGGGTTGTAATCGTGGCCCTTGACCTCGGCTACCAGCGCCTCGGCGTCGTTCTTATCCATGTCCGGCTGCCTGGCCAGAAGCTCCACCAGCTTGTCCTCGGGCATGAAGTAGCGCCCTACCATGGTGAAGACCAGGCGCCCGTAATGCCCGATGTCCGTCCCCTTCTCCAGCGCATCCAGGAGATGCGCCATCATGGCGGAGTCGCGCAGATTCTCGCTGCGTCCCTCCGCTCCGGGGTTTGGCTTGGTGTCCGTTTGCGTTGCCATTTGATCCTCCATCTAGAACATGCGTTCGCATAATCTAGAGCAAGGACCGTGCCAGGGAAGCGGCCCGGAGCCCCTTACTGCCGAGTGCCGGCCGATTCCACCTCGCGCGCCTCGCTGGGGACTGCGCTCGACCTGTCGGTCAGCCGCGCCCCGGCCACCGCCAGCGCCACCGCCACCACCATGACCGCGACCGACTCGACCGTCTCCGGCTTGTTGGTCATCAGATACAGAATGCCGATGCCCAGCCCCGCCAGCACCCAGGCAGCGGTATACAGGACCGGGTCCACGATCTGCGCCCGCAGGCTCTCCGAGATCGCTCCCGGCGGCTCGTTGCGGGCCGTCTTGCCGATCGCCTCCGACTTTCGGGCCAGAACTCCCGAGCCCAGAACAGTCGCGACTACCAAGGACACGAAGGCTACTTCGGCCCAGTGCGCCGACCAGCTCCATCCCTTGATGAGCATGAACAAGCCGGATGCGACGATCAGCACTACCGCTGTCGGCATCAGCCGCTTGAGGATGGATTCCAGGGTGTCCAGCTGCTGCACCTGCCCTACCGTCTGCGCCCGCCGCAGCCAGGTCACTTGCAGCAACTCGAGGCCGATCCCGAAAAAGAGACCGGTTACCGCGACCACATGAATGAATAAACCCAGCGTATAGATCCGATCATCCATCCCAGAACCTCTCCCTTGCCGGTAATGCACCAAGCGTATCGCGCCGTCAACCCACCGTCAAGCCGAGATTGCCCCCTTGCCACCCTCCGGAGCCAGTCACTACACTTAACCTGGAAGCGACCTCGGGGAGTGGCGCAGCCTGGTAGCGCACTTGCATGGGGTGCAAGGGGTCGCAGGTTCGAATCCTGTCTCCCCGACCAACCGTGGCCCTGCTTCTACAAAAGAGCCTCATCGAAGGCTCTTTTCCCATGCCGCCGGCCCGCTACACCGGCGAGGCCTGCTGCTCCTCCACCGGCACCAGCGGCAGCGTAAAGTAAAACTCGCTCCCCTGGCCCGGCTCGCTATTCACGCCCACCGTCCCGCCGTGCGCTTCCACGACACGGCGCGTCACGTACAGTCCCAGCCCCAGTCCGGCGGCGCCGCCGCGGTTTTCGGGGCTGGCGCGGTAGAAGCGGTCGAACAACTGCTCGCGATCTTCGTTGGAGATGCCAATGCCCTGGTCGCGGACCGTCACCACCGCCGCGTCATTCTCTCTCCGCGCCGACACCGTCACCTCTCCCCCTTCAGGGGAATACTTGATGGCGTTGCCCACCAGATTGTTCAGCACCTGCTCCAGCCGGTCGCGGTCCCACACGCCCTTCAGATCCTCGTCCACCGCGCCCAGCCGAACCAGGTGCTGCGGAGAGATGATACGGAACCGATGCACCGTCTCTTCCAGGATCGGCGCCAGCTCCGTCTCCTTGCGCCGCAGCTCAAACTGGCCACGCGCGAAGCGCGTCACGTCCAGCAGATCATCCACCAGTCGGCTCAGCCGTCCGATCTGTGCGTCGATGCTGGATGCCCATCGCTGGCTTTCCGGCTCATGCGCCAGCTTGCGCTCCAGTAGCTGCGCGTATCCCTTCATCGTGGTCAGCGGCGTCCGCAGCTCGTGCGAGACGATGGACAGGAACTGGTCCTTGACCTGCAGGGCTTCCTGCTGCGCTTCAACCAGCTGCGCGTTGTCGGCCGCGATGCCGAGTTGATACGCAAAGTTGACGATCACGTCGCGCTCCTCGGCGGTAAAGGGCCGGTCCTCGGTCCGGAGTGCGACGAAGGACCTGACGCCGGGTAGCGGAACCACGATCCATCCCCGATCTCCCTCCTCCATGGTCCGGACCGAATCCACGTTCTCCC
The DNA here is from genome assembly GCA_025966365.1 of Chloroflexota bacterium. Taxonomy (GTDB): domain Bacteria; phylum Chloroflexota; class UBA5177; order UBA5177; family UBA5177; genus JAICWV01. The sequence continues at coordinate 5,188 of JAICWV010000106.1, forward strand.
CGGCCGCCGCCAGCAGATCGCTATCGGGATGACCACCTTCCGGCCACCAGACCACCGGCCCTTCCGGCCCAAGCAGTCCCGCCGCTTGCACATCCAGCGCCACGCCGAATCCCTCCAGAATCGGTCCGACGTCATCTTCGTCTCTCAGCGTCCTGGGCAGCGCCGCACCGGACGAAGCCAGGAAGGAGAGATGCCGGATGCGAGCTTCCAGCGCCTCGGCCATCTCGTTGAATGCCCCCGCCACCATATCGATCTCGGTCTGGCCCCCGATAGGCATGCGTGCGTCCAGCCGACCTCGCCGCAGATCCCTGGCGGCAAACGCCAGACCACGGAGCGGGCCCAGCATGACCTGGGCGATAAACAGCGACAGCAGGAAGAAACCAACCAGGCCCAGCGCCCGCACGCTTATGTCGAGTGCCAGAGCGTCGTGCAGGCTCTTCTGAATGGACGCGCTGGAAAGCCTGACGGTGGCGACTCCCAGCAGCGTATCGGACCCGGTCGGCGCAATCGGCGCCAGCCCCTCGATGTCTCCGTTGTGGAGATGAATCACCGTCGGACGAGTCACGGGCGATATCGGGCTCCCGCACCCGTGCTGCCGCCTCCTTTCAGTGGCGGGCGCCAGGATGCATCCGTTGCTATCTCGGATGTTGGCATCGCTCACCCCCTGCGAACCGTGCAGGGAGTCGACCAGATCCTGAAGCACGCTGGAGCTGCGCAGCGCGGGCAAGCTCAGCGGAACGGCCGAGCCCGCCGCCAGAACCCTGGCATCACTGCGGGCGCGCAGCTCCAGCTGGTGCTGTAGGTTCTCACGCTGCGTCACGTAGCTCATCAGCAGCGTCATAATCCCGACCAGAATATAGGCCAGGCACATGATCACAACCAGCTGGCGGCGCATCGACCGCACGCCAGGAACTCCTGCTATCGCCATCGAACACCTGACGTGTTTGCCGATGGGAGTATTTTGCGCCTACCATCGGACATGCTCGGCACGCTCGTTCGGGTCAGCGCTCTCGTGGCTTTTTCCGGAATCACCGTCAACTGGCTTCCGTTCTCAAGCCAGACGTACCCATACACGGTCCAACAGCCTTCGTCATACAAACACGTGGTCATTCAAGATATCTCGGGGAATCCCGTCGACTATTTCTTCCCGTCTCTCGGTAGCTGGATCACCAATGTCAACATCTACTGCGACCACGGACACCTGAACGCGGCCGCCGATCTCCGATCCGTCGGTGCCAAACACGTGCATCGTGTCGCGCGCATCTTAATTGATGGGACCAGGCGAACGCTCATTCGCGGGCAATTTAACAGTATTGCCGGCCGCTGGACGGAAGAGCAGGTAGTCTTTCCCGATCATGGGAAGGTCTGGCACCTCACCGCCTCTTACGCGTCTCAGTTCCACAGCCAGCGCCCCATCATGATCAAGATGCTCAAGTCCTTCAAGCCGAACTCGATAGGGCAACGAACCCGCCGCCACCCACGAGGTCCTCACACACGGACTGGGCGGTAGCGACAAAAGCCTGGGACGCCGCCGAGCGGTAGCGGTCGCGATGCCACACCATGGCGATCCGGCGCGGTGGAATCTCCTCGTCAACTCCGACCACCGCGATACGGGGGTCGGAGGGCTGGATCGTCAAGCGCGGCACCAGGGCCACTCCCATGCCCGCCGCCACCAGCCCCTGAACCGTGCCGTTGTCCTCCGACCGAAACATGAAGCTGAGGGTGATGCCCCGCGCCGACATGTACGACTCGACCTGCGTCATGCTCCGGCAAAGACGAAACCCGATCAAGGGGAACTGCACGATCTCGGCCAGCGAGGGAGCACCCGCGGCCAGAGGAGAATCCGCCGGGACCACCAGGACATACGGGTCGCACATCAGCTCCACGCCCTCGAAGGGACCCGGAGGAAGCGGCAAGACCCCGAAGGCCAGATCCAACTCGCCGCTCTCGACGAGCGGCACCAGCTCTTCGTCGCTGGTCGATTCCGTCAGTCGGATCTCCAGCTGCGGCCAGTCGTCCATGAATCGGCGCATCAGCAGCGGCAGGATTGAACGCCCCACACTCTGGTAGGTCCCCACGCGGAGCGGACCGCCGGTCCCGGCGGCGAGCGCCGCCAGATCGGCCTGGGCGGCGTGAATGCGTGCCAGCACAGCATCCGCGTGCCGCAACACCAGCTCACCCGCCTCGGTTAGCGAGATGGCACGGGGACCACCCGGCCGAACGATCAGCCGCTCCCCCATGATGCGCTCCAGGGTGGCGATCTGTTGGCTCACCGCCGACTGCGTATAGCCGAGTCGCGCCGCCGCCCTTCGAAATGATCCTTCCGCCGCGATGGCCTGGAGCGCCGCGAAATGGCGAACCTCCACGCCCAGCCAATGATCGGATTCACTAATCATGATGAATACTAGTCCGATTTGTACTTATCGTCAAGGCACGGCATGCTGGAGCTATGGAAACGCTCATGGTTCTCGCATTCTTCCTCCTCCTGGGGCCGCTTGCCATCCTCTTCGGAGCCGACTCACGAAGCCTGGACGAGCGGGACCGTCGTGGCTGGTGGCCGGGGTCTCGAAGCTGACCCCGGTGCCGGACCCCTATGGACAGCCCGGCACGCCGTCCAGCTCGGTCGGCTGCCAGTGCCGGACCGTTGGCGGGTGCAATGTCCCGAAGGGGAATCCCTGCCTGGGCCCGGCCCGCGCTACCTTTAACGGGTAGGCTCTCCCGGCCACACGAACCGTGTAGGTTCCGGGCCGGCGATAGGTGTGATGCACGTCTGCCCCACGCGCGTGGGTCCCATCGCCGAACGTCCAGGCCGGATCGGCACTCCCCGCTTCCGTGAAATGGGTGGACACGCCGGCCGCGGGCATCGAGGAGAGGACTGCCAGGCCGGTTCCTCGTTTCGGCGGCGCGTAGTCGTTCACCACCGCCTCGGACATGGCCAGCGGAAGATCGAGGGCGGCGGCCAGGGCAGCGTCCGGCGTCGGTGAGCCTCCGGTGTCGCAGGCGAGCGCCGCCGGAGTGTCCTGCGGCTGGTCGAAGGGATACGACCACGGCGGCGGATTCGAGTTGTAATAGTCCGCTTCCCCGGCAAAGGTGACCGTGGGCACGCCCTGCACCTGGAAAGGCGCGTTGTCGCTGCAGCAGAGCGGTGACGGGCCGATCTGAAGCTGGTGGAGATCTCCGGCGCCGAACGCCTGCGCTCTCCCTCCGCGATACTTCACCGGCGAATACGCCGCGCTCAAGGCGGCAAACACCCGCCCCCTCGCCCGTTGCAGACGAATGGTGAGCTGCCGCAGCGCAGCCGGGTTACCGGATTTGGGAACCCCGAGGCGCGCGGGAGGATCGAAGCCGTTGGTGACGGCATAGCTCGGCAAGGTCTGCTGCGACAGGAGACCAAAGGGACGCACCGGATACCCGATCCCACTCTGCTCCTCGTCCACCATCACCACCGGCTTCGGCTGAATGGCGTGATGGGCTCCGGCGAAGGTGTAGGCCAGCGAGCCGGCCAGGCCCTCTTCCTCGGCGTCGAAAAGGGCAAATATCACCGTCCGCGACGGCAGGCCCTCCCGCCGCCAGGTGGCGCCCATGGCGCGCGCCAGCGCAAGCAGAACCATGGAACCGCTGGTGTCGTCATAGGCCGAGCCCTTTGAGGTCGGCTCTCCGTCATAGTGGGATCCCACCACCACCGCTTCCTCCGGATGCACTGCGCCCGGGACTACCAGGAGAACGTTAACGCCGGGTGACAGTGCGGGCAGATCGACGAAGCCGGGCACCGAGAAGCGCTGCCTGAAGACACGGACGGGGAGACCTTGCAGGCCGGCCAGCGCCTTCTTTTGCCACGCTGCAGCGAACTCGTCGTGTCCGTTCACGTGCGGTCCGGCACTGGTATCGCGCCCCGAAACCCGCGCCCAATACCTGCTCGAGAAGGTTACGATGTCTCCCACGATAGCGCGGCCCTGCCCTGTAAACGCTGGAGCAGCCGGTGTAGAAGCCCGGCTGCCGGCCGGTCCAGCCAGAAGGAATGAGAGGACAAGGCAGAGTGGGAGGAGGTAGCGCATGCAGGTCATTCTAGAGAGAAAGCAAACGAGGGCCGGGTCACCCGTCGTGACCCGGCCCTCGTCGAGTGGAGAAGGTTACTTGCCGGACTTCCCTGCGGGAACAACGTCCACGACGCGCGCGGTCACTGTGCCGTCACTGCTCTTCAGCCCGGCGATCCGGACTCGCTCGCCGGCAGTGAAGGCCGGAGCGGCGGCGTTACGCGTGCGATTGACGATGTACTTGGTTTTGGCCGTCAGGGTGACGGTCACGGTGCCGCTCTTCCTGGTGGTCACCGTCAGCGTACCGGTACCGATGGCGGAGATCTTTCCGGTCACCCGAACCAGGTTCGGATTCTTGCCCACGGCAATGCCACGCGCTGTCAGGCTGCCGTCAGCATTCTTCAGCGCCAGCACTCGAATCTTCTCACCGGTGGTGAAGGTCGGAGCAGTCGCGCTGAGCGCGCCGTTGACGAGGTAACGCGTCTTGCTGGTCAGCGACACGGTTACCGAAGCGCCGGACTTGCTGGTGATGGTCAGCGTGCCCGTGCCGACCTGGGCAACCTTTCCGGCGATGCCGAGCCGGTTGATGACGCCGAGGCGCTTGGCGGCGACGCTGCCGTCCGCATTCGTCCGACCGACCGCGCTCAGGATCTCACCGGCACTGAAGGCCGGGGCCGTGGACGCCGGCTGTCCGTTGTACCGGAATCTGGTGCTGCTGGTGAAGTCAACGGTCACGGTGGTGCCGCCCTTCACGGTCACGCCGAGCGATTCTGTCCCGACGGTGGCAATCTTGCCATGCACCCGGACGCGAGGAGCTTTGGTGGCATGAGCGCCCTTGTGCGTTCCCTTGGCGGCGTAGCTGCCTGCGGGCAGTGCGGCCAGTAGTGCGCCGGCCGCCAGCAAGGTCAGACTGGTGGTTTTGAAGCGGTTCACATGTTCTCCTTCCATTGGTTTCTGTTCCGCAACGCTCTCACTCTATCCAAGGGAGATTGCACGCCGTTTGCGTCGGGATGAACGCCGGATGAACTTTCGATGACCTGTCGAATCCGTATACTGACTCCACGGGAAAGGACTGAATGTAACCCTTCCTAGCCGAGGGCTTTGGCCCGCCAGGAGAACCCAGGAGACATGTCCCTAACCGCCTCGCTCTTTGCGCTCGAGCAGCTCGACAGCGACATCGAACGTCGTGAGGTCGCGATGCGCGATGCGCGGCGCCGGATCGGCCGCAACCCGGAGTTGGAGACTGCCGAGGCGCGCCTGGAGACCTTGCGAGCGCAGACCCAGACCGCACTGGCCGAGCAGCGCGCCCTGGAGGCCGAGATCGCCGATCTGGAAGGCCGCATCCGGCGCGATCACTCCCGGCTCTACTCCGGTCAGGTGGTGGACGCGCGAGAGCTCGCCTCCCTGGAGCGGGAGCTGGAGCACTACCGAAGCCACAAGGACGGGCTCGAGGACAGCTGCTTGACGGTGATGGAGCGTGCCGAGCAGCTGCAGGCCGAGGTCGACGCGCTCTCCGCCAGGGCCAACGAGCTCCGGCAGCGCTGGGAGACGGATCGCGCCGGACACACCAGGGAGCTTCAATGGATGACCGATGAGCTGGCCGGACTGCGAGGCGAGCGTGAGCGGGAGGTAGCGGCTCTGGATCCGCGCTCGCTCGACATATACGAGCGCCTACGCAAGAACCTCGGCCACGCCGTCTCTGAAGTTACCGGCGGCGTCTGCGCTATGTGTCATGTCACTATTCCCGCCAAGGACATCCAGCACGCCCGCTCGGGCGTCGCCCTGGTCCAATGCCCCAACTGCGGCCGCATCCTCCACGCCGGCCACCCGACCCTATAGCGCATGAAGAGCAACCCCGCCATCGAGGCGCTTCCTCATCCCGAACTCTCGCCTCCCGACTCCCGCCTCCGGATTCAGATCCTCCCCCCCGAGGTGGTAGAGCGCATCGCCGCTGGAGAGGTGATCGAGCGCCCGGTCTCGGTGGTGCGCGAGCTGTTGGATAACGCACTCGATGCCGGGGCAACCGAGATTCGAATCGAGGTGCGTGGAGGTGGTCTGCGCTCGATCCGCGTCTCGGATAACGGCAGCGGTATTCCGGCGGAGCAGGTGGAAATAGCCTTTCACCACCACGCCACCAGCAAGATTCGCGCGGCGGGCGACCTGTCTCATGTATCCAGCCTTGGCTTCCGCGGTGAGGCGCTTCCCTCTATTGCCACTGTGTCTGACCTCTCCGTGCTCACCGCCACGGATGCCTCGCCCATGGCCGTCCACCTCGACCTTCGCTATGGTGAGATCACGGGCCGCAGCTACCGCTCCCGTCCACCGGGGACCACGGTCACCGTCCGCAACCTCTTCACCAACATTCCGGCACGGCTGGCCTTCGTCGGCGGCGCGCGAGCGGAGTCCTCACAGATCAGCGCCCTGGTCCGCCGTTACGCCCTGGCCCACTGGAGTGTCCGCTTCCAGCTCACCCTCGACGGTCACCCCTCCGTCCACACCTCCGGACGATCCGCCGAGGCGGCCATCGGTGAGATCTACGGCAGTGCCGTGGCCTCGTCCATGTTGCGGCTCGGCCCGGCGCGTGTCGGGGAAGCAGAGTGGAGCGGGTCGCTGACCGGCCGCGCCGACACCCGCAGCAGCCGCCAGCACATCACCCTCATCGTCAACGGCCGCTGCGTCCACAGCCGCGCCCTCTCCGCTGCCTTCGAGAACGGCTACCGCGCCCTTCTGCCGCGCGGCCGGCATCCGGTGGCCGTGCTCTCTCTCGCTCTCCCTCGCTCGCACGTCGACGTCAACGTGCACCCATCCAAGGCCGAGGTGAAGCTGCGGACTGAGACAGAGATCGCCGCAGGACTGCAAGACGCCGTCCGAACCGCCCTCGGCCACCATCTCGACACCCCGGCAGCCGACGGCAGCTTTGCCCTGGGCCCGGTTCAGTTCGAGCTCCCCCGCCTGATCGCCGAGCGCGGCCCCGGCTGGGATGCCGGCCTGGGCGCCCACCTTCGCCGGATGCAGGTCACCGGCCAGGTCCATGGCTCGCTGATCCTGCTCGAAGACGAGGAGGGGCTCTACCTGGTAGATCAGCATCGCGCGCACGAACGGGCCATCTACGAGCTTCTAGCGCAAAAGCATGCAGAGGGACGCGCGGGGCAGCTGCTCCTGGAGCCGCTCCACATCGAGCTCAGCCGGCACCAGATCGCCCGGCTGGAGACGCGCCTGCCTGAGCTCAATGCCCTCGGCTTCAGCTGCGAATGGTTCGGCGGCCGGTCCTTCCTG
>JAICWV010000185.1 GCA_025966365.1 Chloroflexota bacterium
AGCACGGTTCCTCCGCAGCCCTGTCCTGGCATGCCGCCTGTGTTGCATGCCCCAATCGGTATTGCCTTTGTCGCCAGGACCCATGTGTTCCGGCGAAGAATGGAGCGGACTGCGGGCTGAAGCCCTCCGCTACCGGTTCTTCCCCTGGTGGTGGCATCACGTAGCCGAGGGCTTTAGCCCGCAGTCTTTCTCTCTGTGCCCTTCCCCCTCGATGGTTGATGGCCCGCTCAGGTATCCAACCGTTGAGGGGGTCACAAACCGTGATGGTGCCTCTGTGCGCGCCGAGCTCGGCGGATCCAGACCGGCGGTACCTTGACCCCGCAGAGCACGCACTACTTATGCTAGTCTCTTATATATAAGAGTAACTACCATAAAAGGGTTACATTTGTAATGTTCAATTTAGCAGCACGGCAACCAATAGCAGAACGTGGCTCAGCCCGCTGGTGGGCGCTGGTGGCGATCGTCCTCAGCGGCTTCGTCGTCGGCCTCGACCTGACGATCATCATCACGGCCCTGCCCACCCTGGCGCTGCGGCTGGGTGCCGGCACCAGCCAGCTCCAGTGGTTCTCGGATGCCTACACACTTACTCTTGGCGGCCTGCTTCTGCCCGCGGGCGTCCTCGGCGATCGCTTCGGGCGGCGCCGCTTGCTCCTTGTCGGTCTGGCCCTCTTCGGCATCTCCTCTGTTGTCGCCGGTCAGATGGGCTCCGCCGGCGGCTTGATCGTCGTGCGGGCCCTGATGGGCGCGGGCGCCGCCATCATCCTGCCGCTCTCCCTCTCGATCCTGCCCACGCTCTTCCAGGGTCAGGAGCGGCTGAGGGCGGTGACGCTGGCCGCGGTCGGCACCTTTCTGGGGCTTCCCCTCGGTCCCCTGGCTGCCGGCTGGCTGCTGACGCACTTCGCCTGGGGCTCGATCTTCCTCATCAATGCGCCGGTGGTGGGCCTGGCCCTGCTGGGCGTCTGGCTGCTGGTTCCCGAGAGCAAAGATCCGAACGCTCCTTCGGTGGACTGGGTGGGCGCGGTCCTGGCGATTGTCGGCGTGACGGGCGTGGTGTACGGCATCATCCAGGAGCCGACCTTCGGGTGGGGCGACGGCCGGGTGCTGGGGAGCATGGCCACGGGTGCCCTGGCGCTGGCCGCCTTTGGGCTCTGGGATCTCCGGGCACGGTCGCCGCTGGTCGATCTCCATCTCTTTCTCAACCCGCGCTTTGCCTGGCCCACTGTGGCTTTCGCCATCGCCGCCTTCGCCCTTGCAGGCACGCTCTTCATCCTCACGCCCTACCTCCAGATCGTGCAGGGGACCAACGCTCAGGGCACCGGTGTTCGTCTGCTTCCCCTGATCGCAGCGCTAATAGCGGGCGGGCTTGGCGGAGACCGGTTGGTGGCGCGTGCCGGAACCAGGCTCACGGTGGCCGGCGGCCTGCTACTTACCGGCGCCGGCCTGCTGCTCATCTCAACCGCCGGCGCGCGCACCGAATACGGCCCCATCGCGATCGGCCTCACCATCACCGGCCTGGGGATGGGCCTCTCCATGCCCACGGCACTGGATGCAGTCCTGGGCTCCCTCCCACCGGAGCAGACCGGCGCGGGGACCGGCCTCTCTCGCACCATCCAGCAGACCGGTGCAACCCTCGGCGTCGCCATCCTGGGCAGCATCTTGAACAACGTCTATCGCGGCTCCCTGCTGGCCCACATGCCGGCACTGCCGCCGCCGGTGCGAGCCGCGAGCTTGAGTAATGTGGCAGCGGCAGCCGCTACAGCGCCACATCTTCCGCCACAGAGTGCTCAGCCGCTGCTCCGGGCCGCATTCGACGCCTACGCCTCCGGAATGTCGGCGGTGCTGATCGTCTGTGCCGTGCTGATGGCGGCTGGCGCTGCCCTCATGCTGCTCTTCCTCCCCGGGAGAGCATCCGTAACCGGGGCTGACGGTCTGGCCTCGACTCCGTCTTCCGCTGCCGCGCCATAATGAGGGGTGACATCGCCCTCCCCCGCCGACGGCCCGCGTCCGGGACTGCGTGAGCGCAAGAAGGCCAGAACCCGGGCCGCGATTCAGCAGGAGGCGCTCCGCCTCTTCCGGGAGCAGGGCTATGAGGCAACGACGATCGAGCAGATCGCCGAGGCGGCGGAGTTCTCGCCCAGCACCTTTTTCCGCTACTTCCCCACCAAAGAGGACGTCGTTATGTACGACGACCTCGACCCGGTCGTCATCGCCGCCTACCGCGAGCAACCGCCCTCGGTGACACCGGTCCGGGCGCTGCGGAACGCCATGCGGCAGGTCTTCGCCGAAATCCCGCCCGAGGCCCTGCGCGACATGCGCGAGCGCTTCGAGCTCATCATGGCGGTCCCCGAGCTGCGCTCGCGCATGGTGAATGAGCTGATTCGCACTATCGAAATGGTCGCGGGGCTCATCGCCGAGCGTGTTGACCGTGCTCCCGATGACGTGGCGGTCCGCGCCGTCGCCGGAGGATTCATCGGCGCCGTCACCGGGACCATCTTTACCGCGCCCACGGACGGGAGTGTCGACTACCTGGTGCTGCTGGACGAGACCATGGAACGCTTCGAGGCCGGCCTGCCGCTCTGAAACCCATCAGGCGGCCGGCTCCTCCGCCACATCCACCTTCGAGATGGCGAGATAGGCGACGAAGAGGATGATCAGGATCGTCAGCACGATGGAGACGTGCCCGTCACCGAGTCCCAGACCGCCCAGAAACGGCTTGCCGAGCCAGTCTGCGACCGACGCTCCCAGGGGCCGTGTGATGACGTAGGCAATCCAGAAGGCGGCGATCGGGTTCAGGCCCAGGAAGTGCCAGGCCAGGCCAGGAATGGCGAAGAGGATCGCAAAGAGCACGATCGAGCCGAAATAGCCCAGCTGGAAGGTAGAGGCGGTCAAATCCCCGGCGGCGGTGCCCAGCGCGAAGGTGGCGATCACGGTGGCCCAGTAGAACAGCTCGCGGCGGCCGGGGTAGATGGTGTGGATGGAGAGCGTTCCCTCGGTCCGGTACCAGACCACGAACACGATGGCCAGCAGCGTGGCGAAGAAGACGGTGGACACCGCGTAGGGTATTCCCATCACAACGTGCAGCACGTCCGCGGCCATGGTGCCGAAGACGGCGACCATGACGACCGCCAGCCAGTAGATCCAGGCGATATAGCGCGGCGCCAGCAGCTGCAGGATCAGCGCCACGACCAGGCCGAGACAGCCCAGCACCACGGCGACATACGGGTTGATCTGGAAGACCAGGTAATCGGAGGTGGACTCGCCCATGGCCGTGGTCAGCAGCTTCACGATCCAGAAGAAGACCGTGATCTCGGGAACCTTGAGCAGCGCCTGGGAGCCCAGCAAGGAGTATCGAGTGACTGTAGGGGGAGATCTCACACGGGTACCAACAGCAGTATTTTGAGAATACAGCGAACCAGACGCCTGCTGGCATCACGGCCATTTGTGCCGAGGGGTAGTGTATCGTATCTTCATTGTAGATACAGGAGGTCACGTGAAGATTCGTGTGCAGCGTTGGGGAAACAGCCTCGCAGTCCGTATTCCGAAGTCGTTCGCGCGGCAGATCGGCATCGAGGAAAACTCGCCGGTTGATCTCGCCGTCATTGGAGAACGTCTGGTATTGGAGCCCTCCCGACAACCACCCCGGTTGGAGGACCTGCTCGCCGGCGTCACGGATGAAAATCTTCACCACGAAGTTGACTGGGGGATGCCGGCCGGCAATGAGGCGTGGTGAGTACGCCGGAGAGAGTTCCGGATCGCGGGGACGTGGTGTGGATCAGCATGAATCCGCAGGCCGGTCACGAGCAGGCAGGACGACGTCCCGCTCTGGTCCTCTCCCCGGCCTCCTATAACGGCAGAATCGGACTCGCCCTCCTGTGCCCAGTCACGAGCCAGGTGAAGGGCTATCCGTTCGAAGTAGCGATCCCGGCAGGGCTCCCCGTGAGGGGCGTCATTCTGTCAGACCAGGTGAAGAGCCTCGACTGGCGGGCACGACGAGCCGAGTTTGCGTGCCGAGTGCCCGGGCCGATCATCGACCAAACGCTTGCGAGGCTGAGGACCCTACTGGATGAGGAGCCGTGAGCCGGACAGCAGCTGCTGAGGTCTGTGAAGTAACTCACAGTAAAGCCTCCCGAAGGCTGGCACCGGTTTTGCTCTCTCTCGGGACATGACCACCTCCATCCTCGTTCCGCCTATCACCGAGCAGCAGGTCCGGCAGGTCATCGATATCCTGGCCCAGACCTACCACGGCCGCGGCTCGGTCGAACTGGGCGATCCCTATAAGGTGCTGGTGGCGACGGTCATCTCGCAGCGCACACGCGAGGAGCAGACCACCGCCGTCTCAGAGCGCGTCTTCGCCCGCTATCCCGATTGGAAGGCGCTGGCGCTGGCGGACGAGCAGGAGCTGTACGACCTGCTGGAAGGGAGCCAGTACCGCGAGACCAAGGCGCCGCGGCTGATCGCCATGGCCAGGATCGTGGTGGAGAAGTACGGCGGCCGGACGCCGGATACGATCGAGGCGCTGCTGGAGCTGCCGGGCGTGGGCCGCAAGACCGCCAACTGCGTCCTGGTCTATGCCTTCGATATTCCGGCCCTGTGCGTGGACATCCACATGCACCGCATCACCAATCGGCTGGGATGGGTGCATACGAAAACGCCGGAGCAGACGGAGAAGGCGCTGGCAACGCTCATCCCCCGCGATCTCTGGACCGGCGTCAACCGGCTCTTCCTGCAGCACGGCCGCGCCATCTGCACCCCCGGCGTCCCCCGCTGCCTGGTCTGCCCTATTCGCGCCTACTGCGCGTATGGTCAGGATCCGGACACGCCAAAACGATAAGGGCACTCAACGCGCGGTAAACCAGATCTTCGCCGCCCTATCTGTCGTGAAAAACCGGGAGAGCAGGTTCGCGATCTTGATCATGCCGGACCTGGACGGGTGGGTACCGTCGGAGCGAACGTCTGAGCCCGGCTCGGGCGAGCAGGCATAAGCGCAAGAACGGAAAGTATCGCCGAGATCAATACACCCCTCTGCAAGACTCCGGTTCCTCCTACCGAGATCGTACCGTCCGGTTCTTGCCTGGCCCTGACCAACTGCTTTCCAGATCCTGAAAATTGCAGTAGGGCGTCCTGGCGGTAAGTCTCACAGCCAAGCGACGTCACCGTCAAGACCGGGAGCATCCGGAGTCAGTGCACGGTCACCCAGTGCCGTTACCAGCAGCCCCGGTATTGCGAGGAAAGCGTCGGGGAGAGGTGAAGATGATGCCGCCGTGGCCTTCACCGCGTTCCAGAAACAACCGGTGAATCGGCATAAAGTCGCGGATATTTTCAGTGACCAATACACGCCCTTGGTCCCGAGTCCATCGCAATAAGTCCTCGTCGGGTGTGCGGCGCAGCCCGGCCGCGGACGCATCAACACGCTCCGCAACCGGAATCGCGTCCACTCCCCTGGTTTGAAGCTGCTCGGTAACGGCGGGAGAGTAGTGCTCGTCGAGCAGCAGCCTCACACTCGCCCGGCCGCGGTCTGTCTCCGTCGCCAGGCTGCCTCGGCTTCTTCGGACTCTGCCCGATTGAGCTCGATCCATTGATCAATTTCACCGGGGTAATCCGCGTAGTATCCCATC
>JAICWV010000236.1 GCA_025966365.1 Chloroflexota bacterium
GCCATTGGGAGAGTGCCGGGCGCTGGTCAACCTGGCCAAGGCATGCGTCCGCGCGGGTAAGGGTGAGGAGGCGCTGCAGCCGCTGGCACGCGCCGAGGCGCTGATCAACGCGTCCGATCTCGGTCCCCCCGGACCCGAGCTGAGCGCTCTCTACGACGTGCTCGGGAATCTGTACTTCCGAATGAGCCGATATGAGGAGTTGCTGGCGACCAGAGATCGCCAGATCCATGTGGCACGCGCGATGGGAGACGAGCGGGTGTTGGTGCGGGCACAGGTGGGGCGTGCCCTGGCGGTCGGGATGCTCGGGCGATTTCGGGAATCCGGCCTGCTGGTCGAGGAGATCATGCCCCGGGTCGAGGCAAGCGAGGACGCTGAAACGCTGCGCCTGGCCCTGGCCCTCGCTGCCGAGTCGGCCATGGTGACGGGATCCTTCGGGGCGAGCCGGGCATATCGAGAGCGCGAGATCGCCGTCGCTGAACGTCTGCAGGGAGCTGGCACTCAACCGTTCTCGCTGTCGAATCTGGCGCAGTTGCTGCTGTATCTCGGTGAGTGGGATGAAGCGCGCCGGGCAGCGTTGGACGCATCGGAACAGCTTCTGGCCATTGGCAGCGCATCGCGGGCGGTCTACGCGCAGATCTATATCGGCGAGCTGGCACTGCGCCAGGGCCGGTGGGACGAGGCCGAATGCCGGCTGGAAGAGTGCGCCCAGGTAGCCGGCCGCATCGGCGACTTACAGGCGCTTCGCTACGCGCTCCGTCTCCTGGCCGAACGTGACCTGCTCACCGGCCGGCCCCAGGCGGCGGTCGATCGGCTTGCACCGCATGGCGATCGCTCCGACGTCAAAGAGCACGACGTCACGGCACTGCTTCCCATCCTGGCGTGGGCCTCCCTCGATACAGGCGACGTTGACAGAGCGAGGGACGTGATTTCGGAGGCACTGGAGCGTGCCAACACGCAGGGGAATCGCCTGGCACAGGTCGAGGTCCTTCGCGTGCGCGGCATGATCCTGGCACGCAACGCCGAGTGGGCGGAGGCCCAGTGCGCATTCTGTGAGTCCGAGAGGCTCGCGCACAGCATGCCCTATCCCTATGCCGAAGCGAGAGCCCTGTACGAGCACGGCGTCGCCTGCATCAGGAGGTGCAAACGGGAGCAGGCCGAGGACTATTTGCGCCGAGCTCAGGACATATTTCGCCGGCTTGGTGCGGCGAAAAATATGGAACAAACCAATCAGGCGCTCCTACACGTCGAGCGTTTGCCCGCGTAGCCGTAGTGTCTGTACCGTCAGGGCCACCCAGCACAGGAAGCTGGCAATGGTCGTCACGCCGGCAAACCAGAGCGACAGGCTGAAGTAGACAGTCGCCATCAGAGCCAGCACCACGGAGTTGCCGATGCTGGTCCACAGGGCCGGCTTCTCCGTCTTGCTCACGAGCGTGGGGATGAGGACGATGATGAAGAAGATGGCGCCGACCGCGAGAGCCAGATCCTGCCAGTGCATGCGAGCCTCCGAGGAGTTGTGAGTGGTGAGTCCGTGTGGGGTGCGGTAACGTACAGCCTACTCGATGGTCGCTGATCCGCTATAACCGGGTACTGCGCCCACACGGAAACCCAAAAACTCGGAGCTCATGACTCAAAACCCCAAAGCCAACCTCAACCTCGGCCCCTTCGACCGGCACGGCACTACCCGCGCCCGGTACCAGAACCACTGGATCGAGGTGGAGCATGGGATTCCGGGGGAGACGGTGATCGCCGAGATTATGGGGACGAAGCGGCAGCGGGGAAAGATTCTGGAGGTCCGCCAGCCGGCGCCGGACCGTGTCTGGCCGCCCTGTGAGTACTTCCGTGACTGGCACTGCGGCGGCTGCCAGTGGCAGATGATCTCCTATGAGGGGCAGCTGGAGCGCAAGCGCGAGCAGATCAACCGGCTGATGCGCGAGGCGGGACTCGATCTGGAGGTAACGGCGGCGCACGCCCTCGACGATCCCTGGCGCTACCGCTCCACGGCCGGGATCGCGCTGGGACGCAATGCCGGTTTCCGCCGCCAGGCCTCGCTGGCGATCGTGCCCATCCACGACTGCCCCATCTCCGACCTGGTGATCGGCCGCCTCATGGCCCAGCTCAACAACGGGATTGGCGACGGGACGGTTCCCGATTACCGGGGCCGGGTGCGCGTGGACGTGCGGGTGGCGGAAAGCGGCGGGCTGCAGACGATGATCAGGCCCGGCGAAGACGCCGCTCCGGACACCGATCTCACCCCACTGGCCGATTTCCTCTCCGGCCTGCAGGACGTCGAGGGCGTGGCGGTGGAAGGGCGAGGCGGGACCATCGAGGTCCTCAAAGGCGACCTCTTTGCCCCGGTACGGGTCAAAGACAAACCCATCCTGCTCACCGCCGCCTCCTTCTTCCAGACCAACCTGCGGCTCCTCCCCGATCTGATCGACCGCATTTGTGAAGAAGCTTCACCGCTGCCCGGAAAGAAAATCGCTGATGCCTACAGCGGCGTGGGCATGTTTGGCCTCTTTCTGGCCGACGGCGGCGCGCAGGTTACCGTGATCGAATCCGATCCCGTGGCGGTAGAAGCCGGCCGCCTGACAGCGGACCGCTGGAATCTCTCCGGCATCGACTTCATCGCCGATGACGCCGCCAACGTCCTGGGCGACCGGCAGTACGACGTGATCGTCGTCGATCCGC
>JAICWV010000235.1 GCA_025966365.1 Chloroflexota bacterium
AGCTCATTCAGCCTTTCCGGAAAGGCACTCCTACGCGGCTCCCTCGCGCAAGTCTTCCACGCTGATACATCGTGATATCGGTGCCCAATGCAGACCCACCCCACCCGCCAGGCTGCGCCTCACGGGCCCGGTCGGGAACGCAGTGAAATTATGCCATAGCCCTCGACGCGGCACGACGCGGGTCCGCCTGCGCCGGCGTGGCCATTCGAATATGAGCGCCCCCGGGAAACGCTCTACAATCGCCGGTCTCACCCGCCCGATTGCAGCGATTTCCACATGCCCGACGATTCCACTCTCAACGCCGTCAGGATGGCCCTCGAGGCATACGTCGACCCATTCCTCGAGGAGACTCTGGGGGAAGCGGGCGCGCTGCGGGATCTGGCAGCGGCGCAGGGCGGCGGTTATCGGGCGCGAATCGCGCCCGGCTACCCGGTAGGCGGCTACCGGGAGCAGCTTGCTGCTGCGCTCGAGGCGCATCTTGCGGCGGCGGGCCTGCGGGTGCCGCTCACGATCGAGCTCGAGGCCGATATCCACTCGCACGCCGTGCAGCGCAATCTGAAGCCGCTGGGGGAGATCAAGAATATCGTCGCCGTCGCTTCCGGCAAGGGCGGCGTCGGTAAGTCCACAGTCGCGGCGAACCTGGCTCTGGCGTGGGCCGCACAGGGCGCCAGAGTCGGGGTGCTGGATGCGGACATCTACGGACCCAGTCAGCCGCTCATGCTGGGCCTGGAGGGGCGGCGGCCGACCTCGCCCGACGGCAAGCATCTCGAGCCGCTCGAGAGCTATGGCGTCGCGGCGATGTCCATCGGCTTCCTGGTGGATGCGGAGCAGCCGATGGTCTGGCGCGGGCCGATGGTCACGCAGGCGCTCACTCAGTTGCTCTCGGAGACGCGCTGGGGCCCGCTCGACTACCTCGTCATCGACATGCCTCCGGGCACCGGCGACATCCAGCTCACCCTCGCGCAGCGCGTGCCTGTGGCCGGTGCCGTGATCGTCACCACGCCTCAGGACATAGCGCTGGCGGACGCACGCAAGGGACTCAAGATGTTCGAGAAGGTCTCCGTCCCGGTCCTCGGCATCGTGGAGAATATGAGTGTGCACATCTGCTCCAACTGCGGCCACACGGAGCACATTTTCGGCGCCGGTGGCGGGGCGCGGATGGCCGAGCAGTACGGCGTGAAGCTCCTGGGCGAGCTGCCGCTGGACGTTCATATCAGGGAGGAGGCCGACGGCGGTCGGCCGACGGTGGTCGCCGCACCCGACTCGCCGCGCGCACGCGCGTATCTGGAGATGGCGCGCCGGACGGCGGCAGCTCTCGCACTCCGTGGGCGCGACCGCAGCAGCGTGTTCCCGAAGATCGTCGTCGAAGAAAGTTGAGACTTGGCCGCATCTCAAGAAGCCGCTCGATCGCCCTCCTACACGGGGATCCTGCCGTGCCAGAAAATCAGGGAGATGCTGAGCGCCGGTGAGATCTCCCCGGTCGGCATCCTCAAAGAGACCGAGATCCTTCCCGACCAGATCCAGCCTGCAAGCATAGACCTGCGCCTCGGCGAATATGCCTATCCCGTCGATGCCAGCTTCCTGCCCGGGAAGGGAACGCTGGTGCTCGAAAAGATGCGCGAGCTGGATTCGAGCTTCGAGCGCTTCAGGATCGACATCCGCAACGGCGCCGTCCTGGAAAAGGGCCGTGTATATGTCATTCCCCTGCTGGAAAACATCAATCTCAGGAGCGACGTTTCCGCTTTCGCGAATCCGAAGAGCTCTACGGGACGCCTCGACATCCTGACGAGGCTCATTGCGGATTATGCGACCCGCTTCGACCGGGTCGAAGAGGGTTATGAAGGGCAGCTTTACATCGAAGTTGCTCCGCGCAGCTTCAGTGTGGTGGTCAGAACGGGCACCCGACTGAACCAGCTCCGCTTCCGGCGCACCCGCGGTGAGAATCCCAAGCCCATCACGGGCGCCGATTGGCGAACCCTGCTCACGGAAGGTCAGATCGCCGATTGCACCGCGACGACCGAGAAGACCGGGGACCTGCCCTTCACCATCGATCTCAAGGGAGCCGGCGCCGACGACGCACTCATAGGATGGCGCGCGAAGAAGCACGCCAGACGGATCGATCTGGAGCGGCGGGACTACGATCCCTTCGATTTCTGGGAGCCCATCCGTTTCCACAAGGAGTCGTCCCTGATCCTCGATCCGGATGAGTTCTACATCCTGATGACGAAGGAGGCGATCGCCGTGCCGCCGGAGTTCGCCGCGGAGATGCTGCCGTACGACACGCGGGCGGGCGAATTTCGCGTGCATTATGCGGGCTTCTTCGACCCCGGATTCGGTTGGGATGCGCACACGAGGCGAGCGGGCAGCAGCAGGGGTGTGTTGGAAGTCCGATCGCACGAGGTACCCTTCCTGCTGGAGCACGGACAGACGGTGGGC
Source organism: Chloroflexota bacterium (assembly GCA_025966365.1). Taxonomy (GTDB): domain Bacteria; phylum Chloroflexota; class UBA5177; order UBA5177; family UBA5177; genus JAICWV01. Next base: position 2,437 of record JAICWV010000235.1, read on the forward strand.
TGGCTGCGCTACGAGCGCATGGCGGAGCGGCCGGACATCCTGTACGGCAACGGCATCGCCTCCAACTATCAGGGCCAGCAGTTGCGGCTGGCGAAACAGTTCAGGCCTCTCGCAACGCGCTGAACCCCTCCGATCCCGAGGACACGTGAGCCGGGCATGCGGCGGCCGCCGCGCGCGCTTGACTTATCCGTTTACAAGTGTAGTCTTTGCGGTTGTCTACAGCCGTAAACGAAAGGGGCTGCCATGCGGAGGGCCGGGCTCATTTGCGCGGG
>JAICWV010000143.1 GCA_025966365.1 Chloroflexota bacterium
CAGCGGATGGGCCGCAGCCGCACGCCGGGTCTGCTCGAACTGGGGAGCCAGCAGTGCCGCGTGGGTGACGGCGTCGCTGTGCAGGAGATGATAGGCCCCTTTGAGCCGTGCCATCGTCCCGTGTTGCTGGGGCAGGGAGGCGGCGGGACGAGCCAGCATGGCTGCTCCCAGCATCGCTGCTCGGGCGGTTCGTCGTGGATCCCCCAACTGGCAGGCGCCAAACGTTTCGTCCGCCCAGGTGATTGGATCGGGGAGGCAGGAACTGACCATCGAGATCCTCCGTGAATCAGGTGGACCTCACCCTAGCAACTTCTGGGTAAAAGTCAGGGCTAAAGCCCTCGACTACGTGATGCCACCACCAGGGGAAGAACCGGTAGCGGAGGGCTTCAGCCCGCAGTCCGCTCCATTCTTCGCCGGAACACATGGGTCCCGGCGACAAGGGCAATACCGATTGGGGCATGCAACACAGGCGGCATGCCAGGACAGGGCTGCGGAGGAACCGTGCTACACCGTGTGGGCGGACATATGCGCTATTGGTGGCGGGGACGGGTGGGCACCGCACTCCATGATTTGGGGAATCCACCAAAAACGTAGCGCGTCATCTCTGTCTGCGCCTGGCTCCGGCGGTACACCGCGTGAAGAACGCTCCAGAACTCTGGCGAGGGGGCGTGGCTAGATCAGCATCTGGTTGCGGGGGTTCTGGCGCGGGTCATATGGCTCCGGCCGTTGGGCGCGCGTCGTCAGCCGCCGGGGTGTCCCGGTCTCCGCCGAGGAGACGATGGCCGCCATGGCTTCGAGAGTGTGGAGCGCGAAGGGGGCTTCCACGCGCGAGGCCTCGCCGGTGCGCAGCGCTCGCGCGAACTCCTCAACGCCCAGGCCCCGGATCTTGGTTGCCTCCATCGGGTAGGTTCGCCAGGCAGGGTGGATCTCCTCGGCGATGGCGTCGTGCTCCGTGCCGAAGAGAACCGAGCCGCGATAGTGTCCGGGGAACTTCAGCCGCAACGTTCCCTCGCTGCCGTAGATCTCGAAGGGCGGCATGGTTGAGCCGCGTACCTCGAAGCTCATGAACAGACTGGCCAGTAGCCCTGACTCGAGACGGAGCCCTCCCACGTAGCTGGTGGGCACTTCGACCCGAAACCTCTGCCCCGCGGACGCTCCCTGGGTGATCGCGATCTCCTCCTGGAATGTGGCGGCGAGCGCGGTAACTTCCGCGATGGGGCCGAGCAGCCCCACCAGCGCCGAGAGGAAGTAAGGCCCCTCGTCGAAGATGGGGCCGGCGCCGCGGCCGTAGAAGAAGCCCGGATTGGGATGCCAGGAGCGGTCGGCGGTGACGAAGCTCATCGAGGCCATCAAGGGCGTCCCGATCTTGCCCTGCTCGATCAGATCGCGGGCGAGCTGGATGTTGGGGCCGAGGATGGTATCGGGGGCGCCGGCGATGCGGCATCCGTGCTGCGCGGCCAGATCAATGAGCTGCTGCCCTTCTTCGACGGTCGGCGCCAGCGGCTTTTCCGTGTACACATGCTTCCCGGCGTCCAGCGTCGCGGCGTTGATCGGAAAGTGCGCCAGCGGCGTGGTGAGATTGAGGACCATCTCGATCTCCGGCTCGGCGATGGCTTCATCCAACGATCGCGCCGTCAATCCAAATCGCTCAGCGGCCACCCGGGCGCGCTCCGGATCACGGTCGACGCAGGTGAGAATCCGCACAAAGGGGCTGCCGGTCAGATACGGCAGGTATTGAGTGACGGAGACGTCCCCGCAGCCGATGACCGCCGTCCGCACCGGATCGATGGTCATGGATGCGCGTCGTCGGGGTGACGCGCCGCCAGCGTCTCGGCATGCCGGCCGCGGCCGGTGGCACGTAGCCGCTCCAGATAGGCCGGTAGCTCGCCACGCGTGTGGAAGGGCCCGCCCTCCCGTAGCACGGTCATCATGGGGTCGGTATCCTGCGGGCTTTCCACCGCCATGCGCTCGTACCACTCGGCCAGGTGGCGCAGCCCCCGGCTGGTGACCTCCGGACACTCAGCCGCGAGGTTGTGCTGCTCGTGCGGGTCGGCCTCCAGGTCGAAGAGCATCACCGGCTCCAGCTCCTTATAGCCGTCGTGGTAGGTCTGGAGACAGAGATATCGCTCGAACCGCACGCCGCGTTGGCAGACGTGCGCCTGCTGGCTCATCACCAGCACCTCACGTCCCTCTTGCCGGCCCTCCTCGAAGGCGGTGGTGAAGGGGATACCGTCCCAGGTATCCGGAACGGTCCCGCCGGCCAGCTCGATCATGGTTGCCGCCCAGTCCATCTGATAGTGGAAGGCGGAATCAACGCGCCCGCCCGATATTCCCGGCCAGCGGACGATCAGTGGGACGCGGCAGGTGACGGCATCGGCGGTGTGGTGATCGCCCCAGACGTTGAGCTCGCCCTGCATCTCGCCGTGGTCGGCGCTGATCACGATCGCCGTCTCCTCCAGCACGCCCAGCCCCTCCAGCGCCGCCAGCACCCGGCCCAGGTGCTCGTCGGCGTAGCGGATGCCGACGTCCATGCCGTCGATCCAGGCGCGCAACGCCTCCATGGAATCGATCTGCCGCGGCGTGCGCGGATACTCCCGGAACATCGCCTCCGGCGGGTCCACCGGCGACTGCGGACCGAAGCCGTGCGGCTCCTGGGCGCTGTGGGAGCCGTACCCGTTCCAGCACCGCTCCCGCACCTCCTCGGTCAGCCAGGCGGGGAGCGGCTCTCCCTCGAAAGGATTTCCGTAGCTCAGTGGGGTGCGATAGGGCGTGTGCGGGTCCCAGTAGTTGACGTGCAGGAACCAGTCATCCTGGCGGCCGTGGCGCTGCAGCCAATCGAGGGCGATGGGCGTGATGTCGCTGGCGATCTCGTGGCCGCGCTTGCCGGGGTTATAGACCTCATTGAATCCGGCGTACCAGTGCCAGGCCGAGTGGCGCTCGCCGAAGGGGCTGATGGTGGCGGTGAAGTAGCCGGCGCGGCGCAACGCCGACATCCAGCCCGTCTTCCCGAAGCAGTCGCTGAACTGCCGATTCCGTCCTTCGATATACGGCTGCGCGGCCGTGCCTCCATGCCCCACCACGCCCGTCTTGAAACCGAACCGTCCGCTCCAGAGGGCCGTGCGCGAGGGCAGGCAGGGAGCGTCGGAGACATAGCAGTTTTCAAAGCGGACTCCCTCGGCAGCGACAGCGTCGATGGTGGGACTGGTATTCCTCTGGTAGCCGTAGCAGCCGAGATGATCCGGCCGCAGGCTATCGATGTCGATGTAGAGAATGCGGATGGTGGCGACTCCGGGGGATGGCGTGCGTCTCAGCAATGTATCACCATGGAGGCGCGGTGAAGGTGGAGCAGCAGCGCATGAATCAGCCTGGGACGACTAGCTCCAGTGGTGGCCGCACCAATGACTCGAAGTGCCGCCGATTGAAGGTGAGCAACGTTTCGACCTTTGCCTCCAGGGCACATTCCGCAATGACCGCGTCATACATGCGGCCCCCGGCAACGTCCTGGCTAGCGGCCCGCTCGAGCAATCCGGCGTAGGCTGGTACATCGAGGACTACTATTTCTGCACGCTCGCCCGTAAAGTTTGCAGTTAAAAGAGCTGTAGCGTTTGCGGGCGCCAGGCGGCTGGGAGATGGAAGGCGGGTTAGCACTGCGTACGCTTCAACGAGGGCCGGACCCGCGATCACCATCATCTGTCCTGCAGCTAATCGGTCCTCGACCTCCTGAAGAGCTCGATCGTGGTGGTCGTGCCAGGCGCTGATCAGGGCGATCATGCAATTGGTATCGAGCAGGAAGCGCGGCACGGAGGCTAGGACGAGCGGTCGTCCAGGAGGGCCTCTCGAGCCTCCTCGACATCTTTTGCCGTCATCTTGGGCACCTCGCTGACAGGAACGGCAACCAAGAAGCGGCCCTTTCGCTCCAGCCTTACTTGTAGAGGTTCAGGCTCGATCTCGATTCGCCCGTGGACGAAGCGTACATCGACGACAGCGCCACCTTCGAGCCCGGCTGCCCGCCGGACTTCGCGGGGAACAACCAGTCTTCCGGCAGAATCAATGGTAGTCTTCATACCATAAACTTTACCATGAAAGGCACGTAAGGTGAGTTGGAGGTATGTGATGGCCGGAGTTCATGAGGTGCGGGTGGCGCTGACAGTGAGGGACTTTGACGCGGCAGTGAGGTTGTACCGAGAGGGGCTGGGGCTCGACGTCGAAGCGGCGTTCGAAAATACGCCGGATGGCCGGGTCATCATCCTGCCGGCCGGCCGCGCCACTATCGAGCTGCTCAATAGCGCACAGGCAGATTTCGTCGATGAGGTAGAGACAGGCGGAGTGGTGGGAAGTCCGTTTCGGCTCGCCATTGGGGTTGCGAACACCGACGAAACTGGTCGGCGTCTCCAGTCTCTTGGCGCTCGCGTCGTTCATGGGCCGGTGGTGACGCCGTGGGGAGATCGAAACATGCGGCTGGAGACGCCGGATGGCGTGCAGATCACACTTTTCCAGCGACCGGGTTAAAGTCGGGAGTGTCTGCCTCCATAACCAGTCGGAACTCGGAGGTTCCGGCGTGGAATGGACGGGATGAACAAGGACCCATGCCAGCGCCGGCCCCTCGATCATTCGGGGTGTCCCCGCACGCATCGTCCGGCTGAACGCCGGCCTTGCGCCCTGCCCAGAAAGCGGGCTAAAGCCCTCGGCTACGTCTTTTTCAGCCTAACCGGTACAGCCCGTAGCGGAGGGCTCTGGCTCGCAGTGCCCCTTCCTTCTTTCCGTGCCTGCTCAGCGTTTGCGCCAGGGACGGAGGGGTAGTCGGGCGAGGCGGCCGGGTTGCTTTGGCGCCGGGTCAGTGGCGAAAGGGGTCTGAGCTGCCTCCGGCGGAGGGCTCGGTTCCTTCCGGGAGGATGATGCCTCCCTCGACCGTCTCGGGCAGGGCGAGACTGTCGCCCGTGACCAGTTGGTCGCCCAGGGCGCCGTTGCTTTCAGCGGCGGTCAGGCGGTCGGCTGCGATCTCGGGAGAGTGCAGGCTCTCCTGCACCTCATCCGGAGCCCTGGGCGCCGCCCGCCCTTCACGTTTCGCCACGACCTCACGCTGCGCTTCCACGCGGTCGCGTGCTTTGGCCACCACCCGGTCCGCTTTCTCCTGGGCCTCGCGGACACGCTTCTCCCCTTTGGCCTGCGTGCGGGCGTAGGCCGCCTCCAGCTCGGTCAGCCGGTCGCGTGCCTTCTCCAGCTTCGCCTGCGGATCTTTCTTCTTCCCGTCCTTGTTCTTGCTCATGTCTCCGTTTCCTTTACCCAGAGCGCGGTTGCCGAGGCCGCCTTCTCAAAGCGTTGATCCCGTCCGGCCAGTACGGCGGCGCCGACCACGCCGGAATAATCACCCAGCGCCGCTTTCACGATCTGTACATCCGCGCGCGGCACCTGCAGCGCTTCCTCCTTCACGTAGGCCGATGCGCGCTGGAAGAAGCGATCCACCGCGTCGATCAGACCGCCGCCCAGGATGATCAGCGGCGGATTGTAGAAGTTGACGATGGAGGCCAGGCCGGCGCCGAGGTAGCGGGCGCCCTCATCCAGCATCTCGATGGTCAGGGCATCACCCGCCTCCACCGCCTCTTTCAAGGCCTTCGACCGAATGGGAACGTTCCCGGCGTTGGCCGGATCCGGATCGGGGACGAGGGCGCTGAGGGAGGAGGCGCGGCCGAGGTGCATCTGGGCCAGGATGGACCGGACCACGGCGCTGCGCGAGGCATAGGCCTCGAGGTGTCCCAGGCCACCGCAGCCGCAGAGCCGGCCGCCGACGTCTATGGTCATGTGGCCCAGCTCACCGGCGGTGTTGGTGGCGCCTTCATAACGCTCGCCGTTGTGGTAGATGCCGCCGCCGATACCGGTGCCGACGAAGACACAGACGAAATCGGGCCGGCCCTTGCCGGCGCCGAAGAAGGCCTCACCCGCCGCTGCCGCAACCACGTCGTTGTACACGGTGGCGGGCACCCCCGCCGCCTGGCGGATCGCGTCGGGAACGGCGGATCCGAACAGCTCGACCGGCAGATTGGGCGCGCGCACCAGCTGGTTCTCCGTGGCGTCCACCTGCCCGGCAATCCCGACGCCGGCCGCATCCAGGTGCCGGCCGCCGCGTCCCGCTCCATCCAGCGCCTCCTGGATCGCGTCTCGGAGGCGATCGAGTATCGCCTCATGCCCGTGCTCGGCGCGGGTGCGCTTTTTCGCGTGCGAAAGGATCTCGCCGGTCTCGGTATCGACCACGCCGGCCAGAATCTTGGTGCCGCCAAAGTCGATCCCCAGTACTGACGCCATTCTCTGCCTCCTAGCCGTGCTCGATGGACCAGGCCTGACTATCGAACGGCTCCTGCCCGTCCGCCGGCTGCAGGCGATAGTACCCACCGTCCGGCTCTTGGTTCCAGGCGTTGACCGTATCGCGGAGCTGAGCCTCCAGCACCTCTCGCATAATCCGTTCCCGCAGCGCCGGATCCTTGACCGGGAACACCACTTCCACCCGGTGGTCGAGGTTACGGGGCAGGAGATCGGCACTGCCGCAATACAGCTCTTGCTGGCCGTTGTTGTGGAACCAGAAGCAGCGGGCGTGCTCCAGGAAGCGGCCGATGATGCTGACGACGCGAATGTTCTCGCTCACGCCGGGAATGCCGGGACGCAGGGAACAGATGCCGCGGACGATCAGGTCCACGCGCACACCCGCCTGCGAGGCGCGGTAGAGCCGCTGCATGAACTCACCGTCGGCGATGCTGTTGACCTTGAAGATGATCCGGCCGCCCCCGTGCTTCTTGTGGAGCTCGATCTCTCGGTCGATCCTGGCCAGAAGCTGCTGCCGCAGATTGAGCGGCGCCACCAGGAACTCGCGGAAGGTCGTCTGCCGCGAGTAGCCGGTCAGGTAATTGAAGAGATCGGTGGCGTCGGCCCCGAAATCGGGATCGCTGGTGAGCAGGCCCAGATCGGTATAGCCCCGGGCGGTCTCAGGGTTGTAGTTGCCGGTGGCCACGTGGACGTAGCGGCGGATGCCGCCATTTCCGTCCTTGCGGATGATCAATGCCACCTTGGAATGCGTTTTCAGACCGACCAGGCCGTAGACGACATGGACCCCCTCGCGCTCCAGCTCGCGCGCCCACTCCAGATTCGACTCCTCATCGAAGCGGGCTTTGAGCTCGACCAGCGCCGCCACCTGTTTGCCGTGATGGGCGGCGTCAAGCAGCGCTTTGACCACCGGTGAGTCGGGACCGACACGGTAGAGCGTCTGCTTGATGGCCAGCACATCGGCGCTGCGGGCGGAGGAGGCCAGCAATTCGACGATGGGGGCAAAGGACTCGTAGGGGTGGTAGACCAGCACGTCGTGCCGGTTGAGGATGTTGAAGACCGGCTCCCCCACGGTGAGCGCGGCGGGGATGCGCGGCACCAGCCGCGGGTATTTGAGATCGGGCCGGTCCACGCCCGCGATCTCAGACATAGACCAGAGGCCGAGCGGCTTCTCCACCTCATAGACAGAGGCGGGCTCGAGGTCCAGCCGCTGGGTGAGCAGGGTTCGGACGCGCCGGGGCATGGCCGGCTCGACCATCAGCGCCACCGGCTCGCCGAAGCGGCGTCGGTGCAGACCCTGCTCCATGCTGGCACGCAGATCCACCCCCTCCTCCTCGTGGATCTCGATATCGGCATCGCGAATGACGCGGAAGGCGTGGCAGGAGAGGACGGGGATGCCGGGGAAGAGGGAGGAGAGGTTGAGTGAGACCAGGTCGTCCAGCCAGACGAAGGTATAGGAATTGGACGGCTTCCGGTTGCCGCCGTCGAGGATGGACTCGAGGTGAATGAGGCGTGGCAAGACGTCGGGAATCTTGACGCGCGCGAAGCGCACGCCCTCATCTCCCTGCAGCTCGACCGCCAGGTTGTTGCTGAGGTTGGAGATGTGGGGGAATGGGTGTCCGGGATCGACCGCCAGCGGGGTGATGACGGGAAAGACCTGCTGCTCGAAGTAGGTGCGAAGGGCGGCGCGCTGCGAGGCGCTGAGCTCGTTGATGTGCGCGATACGGATCTTCTGCCCCGCCAGCTCGGGCAGAACCTCATCCTGGAGGATGCGCCGCTGCTCGTCGAAGATGGCCATGGCCTCGAGGCGGCAGGCGGCCAACTGCTGCGCCGGGGTCATGCCGTCTGGGGATGGCATGGTGACGCCGGAATCCATCTGGTCCATCAGCTCGGAGACGCGGACCATGAAGAACTCGTCCATGTTCTTGCTGACGATGCAGACGAAGCGCAGGCGCTCGAGGAGCGGATGGCGGGGCTCGGTTGCCTGGGCCAGGACGCGCCGCTGGAACTGGAGGAGACTCAGCTCGCGGTTGATGTAGAGCGACGGAGATGCCAGGTCCAGCCGCTTCGCGTCTGCCCCGGCCGGCGCCGGACTCCTGGTCTTTACGCGATCCGCCACGATGTCTCCTCGCCTCATAGTATGGGAGAGACACGGGAAAGGCGCGAACGCACATGACCACCATCGTTCTGATGTCCGATATCCACGGCAACATGACGGCGCTGGAGGCGGTGGCGGCCTCGCTGCCACCACACGACGCCGTCTACGTGGCCGGCGATCTCTGCCTGGAGGGGCCCAAGCCGGCCGAGGTGGTGGACTTTGTGCGCGGCCACGGCTGGCAGGCGGTGCTGGGCAATACCGACCAGGATATCGTCGAGGGGAAAGACGACGGCTCGATCAAGGCGCAGCGGGTGCAGTGGACGCGCGAGCAATTGGGCATGGGGCGTATTCAGTGGCTGGCTGCTCTTCCCTTCCGGCGGACGGTGACGGTGGACGGAAGAGACGCGATCCTGGTCGTTCACGCCAACCCACTGGATATCGAGACTCAGCTGCGGCCGGACATGTCGGACAAGAAGCTGAAGCCCTTCCTGGCGGACGTCCATGCCGATATCCTCGCCTTCGGCCACATCCATCTCCCCTATCTGCGGACGGTGGATGG
>JAICWV010000021.1 GCA_025966365.1 Chloroflexota bacterium
ATCTCCGTCCCGGGCCTCGCCGTCGCCGTACGGGCTTCAAAGGACTCGGTCACGCTCGCCTACGCGCCGACCAGAGCGCTGGCAGCGAAGCTGGGAACCGCCTCAGCGACATAGGCGCCAAATGGACTCAATGAGGGCTAGTGCCTGTCTCAGTCCTCGGATCGCCGTGACCCGAGCCGCTCTGCCTGGAGCAGCGCCTCCTCGACGCGATCCTTCCAATCCAGGACGGCCAGGACGACGAAGACGATGGTGAGCGCGAATCCGCAGTAAAAGAAGACTCGCGCAAACACGTGGGACCAGTCGTAAATGACGATGGCCATGGTGCCGATGAGGGTTACCAGAGCCGATATTCCGGCCAGGATGAACCACATATGCGGCGATTCGGTAATGGTGTAGCGAAAATTGTTCATAGCAATGACGGTTGGGTCGGCCCACCGCGCGGCTGAATGCCAAGCCGTTGGTGGAGATAGCGAATGTCGGCCGGCGAGTGACCGGAGTAGTGATTGTTGGCAAACCCATAGATTCTCTGGGTGCGCGCCGATACATCCTCCAGCACCTCCGCCCACCGGTCCAGCTCCGGCCTTCGGTCGATCTGCGTGGTATCCATGTGGGTGATCTGGCGGCGGTCTCCCAGCCAGCGGACGTAGGCAAAGTCGGAGGTCACCTGTGCAATCCGCGGCATGTAGCGCAGGTCGACCATGGTAAAAGCTACTCCGCGGTTTTGCAGCAGATCATAGGTCTCGTCGCGCAGCCAGGAGCGGTGACGAAACTCCACGGCGAATCGAATCTCAGCGGGCAGCTGACCGAGGAACGCTCTCAGTGCATCGAATTCGGCGTAGGTGAAGTCAGGCGGCATCTGGAGTAGAACGGCCCCAAGCTTGTCCTCGAAGCGGGTGATGACGTCGAGGAAGGCCGCCATCTCGTCATCAGCCGCCACCAGATGCCGGTCATGTGTGATCGACCTGGGTGTTTTGGCGGTGAACTGGAAGCTTTCGGGTGTTGACGCCCTCCACGCCTCAACCTGGGCCACGCGCGGTATGGCGTAGAAAGTGGTATCCAGTTCTACCGCGTCGAATTCGTTGGCATAGAGGCGAAGGTACTGATCGGCGCGAGCGTCGGGGGGATAGAAACTGCCGACCCAGTCCTTGTAGCTCCAGCCCTGGGTTCCGAGAAAGACGGTCACAATGCTGCATTGACTCCGACTTACATTACAGTACGCGCCCCGAGAATGGGGTAGAGTTTGGTCATGAAGGATGTGATTCCACAGATCGACACCTGGCGCGGCGAAGGCGAGAGGGTCGCCGTCGCCACGGTGGTGAAGACGGAGGGCTCGACACCGCGGCCGGTGGGCACGGCGATGGCCATCACCGAGTCCGGGCGGGTAGCCGGATCAGTCAGCGGCGGCTGCCTGGAAGGTGCCGTTTTCGAAGAAGCGATGCAGGTGCTGGCCAGTGGACGGCCCAGCCTGAAGCGATACGGCATCTCCGACGAGATGGCGTTCGAGGTCGGCCTGTCGTGCGGTGGTCAGGTCGAGATCTTCGTTGAGCCCCTGAACTGGTAATCAGGCTCCCAGCAACGTGACGACGATGGAGCGCGGGCGTGAGAAGTCCAGCTCCACCAGAAAAAGTCGCTGGTAGCGGCCCAGCATCAGGCGGCCGTCGACGATGGGGAGCGAAAGACTGGCGTTGAGGAGCAGGGCCTGGCAGTGTGCGTGACCGTTGGGCTGCTCTCCCACCCCGTGGGGCACCTGGTTGTGGCCGTATCCGCTTGACTCGGGGGCGAGTCGCGCCAGGAAGCCGTCCAGATCTTTGAGCAGTTCCGGCTCGTGCTCGTTAATGACCAATGCGGCGGTCGTGTGCAGGGTTGACACCACTGCCAGCCCGGTGTGAAAGCCCGAGCTCTGGACACATTGCTCCACATCCTCGGTAATATCCAGAAACTGGCGAGCGGTAGACGTACGAATCGGGATACGATGCGAGATAAATCCGGTTGGCGCGGCCGCTACGGGCGTTTCCATGCGTGTCCTTTCACACCCTTGTCTGGCTAATCTACGCCGCGCCGGCCGCGAAAGTTTCACAGCGCGGTGACGGCCGGGCGAGATCGGCTGATCAGCGCCACTGCCAACGCTCCCGCTCCCGCCAGACCAATAACCGCGACGAGGAGCGGACCGGCCAGAGGCACGACCATGCTCAGAGCGAGCAGCACCAGTCCGGCGGCGGCAGACCACAGGAGAGACGATGGGGACCGTGCCACCAGTCGTCCGATGACGACTGCCGATGCGGTCAGCCCGAAGAGCCAGGCCAGGGATGCCGCTCCGGTCAGCAGGATAGCAAACGGCAACCCGGCCAGGCTCAGACCCAGCGGGACGACCAGGAACATGAACGTGAGCAGGCAGAGGAGCCCGGTCGCGGCGCTTTTGAGCGGAGACCGGCGCAGTGTTCCGGATATGAGGACGACCTGCCACGGGAACACGATGGTGAGGCAGGTTCCGATGAGCAGCAGGGCAAGCCCGGCGGCCATCCCCAGCCGGATGTTTTTGAATAGAAAGCGCGGAAGATCCCGTCGGGCGCCGGTTTCACCACCGCCCCACCGATGCAGCGCCCCGCCAATCCTTCCCTCCACCACCGCGCCGCGCGCCTTGTATACGCCGCCGAGCAGCGAGAGAACATCGCCGTCGACGTGCGATCCGCGTCCCAGGTAGACGCGGCCGCCCAGGGCGACTACGTCGTCGTGCACGCCGCCCGCCACATAGACGTTCCCCAGGATGGCCACCACCACGTAGCGCGACCCGTGTTTGAGAGTAACGTCGCTCCCAACGGCGATGATCGGGGCGGTCTGCAGCCGGGACGCAACCAGGGCGCGTGGTCCGACGTGGACGATGCCGTGGAAGAGGGCGGAGAGCGGAAGCACGGCGCTCAGCCCAAGCACTGCCAGCCAGCCCGTGATCAGCAGCCGCCGTCTCACCGCTTGTCCTTTGATTCCCACAGGAGCGACACGGCAAGCATGAAGGTCAAAAGGGCGCCTACGATCGAGGGAAGCTCTACCAGCCCCAGGTAGGACAGCATCGAGGTATCCATGTGAACGCCCAGATCCAGGACGAAGGTGATCCAGGCGAGGGCTGCGATGACGATATGGACCCCGTCGGGGGTGGAGAGCGTGAGCCGCCAGGCGATGAGTGGACCGATGAGCAGGATGAAGGGCAGTGCTCGCTTGAGCCTCGCGATCCAGACCCGCCGCCTGCGTTCATCGTCGGCTGCCGGCAATGAGCGCTCGAGTCGGTCGGTGAAGTCCGAGGGAAGCGCGTGCGGCTGCTCTAGAATCTGTCTCGCAGGCATAAGGCTATTCCAGGGCCAGGCCCAATTCGCTACCCCTCAGGCCGTCAGCCAGCAAGCCCTTGGCCCGATGAATCTGAGTCTTGACTGCTGCCAGTGTTTGGTGGGTCACGGTGGCAATCTCCCCATAGGAGAGGTCATGCCAGTAGCGAAGGACAAGAACGGTCCTGTAGCGCTCCGGGAGCAGGCGGACAGCGTCTCGGATGACTTCCGCCCGGCTGGAAGCAAGGGCCGCCAGCTCCGGTGACTCCTCGATCAGCGACCTGACGGGACGCGCGATTTCGTCAGTCAGCGGGAGAATGAGCCAGTCCCGCGCACGCAGGTGCGACAGGGCCACGTTGCGCACGATTGTGGAAAACCAGGTGTAGAAGCGGTAGGTCGGATCGTACGAGTCCAGATAGACATAGGCCTTCAGGAACGCTTCCTGAAGCACGTCTTCCGCGTCGGCAGGCTGGCGCAGGATTTGCGCGGCAATCTTATAGCCTGCTTCCTTATAGCGCTCCACGATCTCACGGTAGGCAGCATGGTCCCCCTGCTGCGCGCACGATATCAACTCGCTGTCCGACACCTGATCTCTATCCATCTGCGACTACCTACCCCCGATTTGGTCTCTTTGTTTCAGGTGACAAGCGCGAGAACCTGGTCGAGCGTCTCCTGATTCTCGCGCTCAGCCTCGCCGTCGCCGGCGGCCGGCACCATGCGGTCATCATCGATGAAAGTGGAGGGCATGGGCACTTGCCCGGCCCAGCGAGCCCTCCAGACCGCGGGTAACTCTGTGGGGAGGGCCCTCCCCGACATCTCCGACCACAGAATGGCCCAGGATCGCGGGACCACGCGCCTCCAGTCATAACCCCCGCTTCCGACTGCCAGCCACCGGGCCCCGGTCAGCCTGTGCGCCAGATCGTGCGTGAGTCGGGCCTGAAAAGCGAAGGAGGCGGTGGTGAGATCGAGGTGGGTGAGCGGGTCGAACGCATGCGTATCCGCGCCGTGGGCGCTGATGATGACGTCCGGTCCAAAGCGCTCGGCAAGGTCCGGCAACACGGTTTCGATGGCCCTCTGCCACGATGCATCCTGCGTGAACGGCTGCATGGGAACGTTCACCGAATAGCCGCGGCCCGCGCCTTCGCCAATCTCCTCGACGCCGCCGGTGGAGGGAAACAGAAAGCGCCCGCTCTCATGAAATGAGACGGTCAATACCCGCGGATCAGCGTAGAAGATCCACTGAACACCGTCGCCGTGGTGGCAGTCGAAGTCGACGTACAGCACCCGTGCGTCAAACTCGCGGGCAGCGACCGCGGCGGCGAGCGCCGGATCGTTGTAGATGCAGAAACCGGAGGCACGAGCGCGGTGAGCGTGATGCAGTCCCCCGGCAGCATTGAAGGCGTGGTCAAGCTCACCGCGCATGACGGCCCGGATGGCGGCGATCGAGCCTCCGGCAACAGTGGCCGCCGCGTCGTGCATTCCGGGGAAGGGTGGATTGTCGCCGTGAGGGGTCAACCCGAAAGGCGCCAGCTTGGCAGAGGGCATCCAGCCGTCAGCTGCGGCTTCGATCGCGTTCACATATGCGTCGTCGTGGACCAGCCTCAGCTCGTCGCGGGTGGCGGCGGCGTGGCGCAGGAAATCCGTGTCGCGATCCAGGATCCCCGTCTCCTCCAGCAAGGAGAGACCGGCGCTTATCCGTTCCGGACGCAGGGGATGGTGCGGCCCGAAGTCGTAATCCAGGTAGCCGTCATCGTAGCTAATGGCGGAGCGGTGCACTGTCCAGTCTACCCCCGAGACGGTATGATAGGTACCGTGCGGCTCGTGATCTCGCTTGTTCTCGCCTTCTGTCTTGCCGGCGTGGGGACAACGTCGGCCCGGAGTATCTCTCCGCAGGTGTCGGCTCCGGAAGCGATCGTCATAGACGGCTGGAATGGGAATGTGCTGTTCGCCAGGAGCGCCGATAGTGAGCGATTCCCGGCCAGCACGGTCAAGATCATGACCGCGCTGCTGGTCTTGCAGAGCGGTATTCCCATGCAGCGCATGGTCACGGTCAGTGCCTACGCCGCGGCAATTGGCGGCTCGACTGCGGGCCTCTGGGCCGGAGAGCGCATATCAGTGTGGAACCTCATGCACGGAATGTTGATGCCGTCGGGCAACGATGCGGCGATAGCCCTGTCGGAAGCGGTCGGCGGCACCGAGCAGCACTTCGTCGATCTGATGAACGCTGAAGCAACGCGACTTCACCTCTTTCACACGCATTACCTGTCGCCCAATGGGTTCGACACTGTCGGCCAGGTAACCACGGCGCGCGACCTGTCCAGTCTGACGCGTGTGGCGATGCAACACCATCGATTCGCGAACATCGTTCGCACGCGCTCCTGGACGGTGAGGACCGCCGGAGGGACGGTTCTGCACCGCTGGACCAATCTGAACCGGCTCCTGTGGAGCTCCAATAGTATCGACGGGGTGAAGACGGGAACGACGCCCGGCGCCGGCGCCTGCCTGGTGTCCTCCGAGCGGCGCCACGGCAAGTGGGTCATTGAAGTCAATCTGGGTAGTCTGGAAACTACCCGCTTCTCGGACGGGATGAGCTTGTTGACCTACGGCCTGGCTCACGCGATGCCGGTGCCGGCTGCGCGTTGAAGGACGCCAGGGCGTTCCGTATAATCGTCCGTCCCACCCCCTACTGATCCAGCCGGCTCCCTCCGCTGCGGATAGTAGACATAACCTGTACCTACAATCCACTCCCAAGGAGCCCAAAGTGAAGATCACCGCGAGGCAGGAACAGCTCAGTCAGGCGTTGCGGGTCGCAGGCCGGGCAGTCGCGGCACGAAGTCCGCTCCCCATTACCGCCAATGTCCTCGTGGCGACAGAAGGTGGCCGGCTCAAGATTTCGGCAACCAATCTCGAGATCGCGATTACCACCTGGATCGACGCGACCGTGGCCATAGAAGGCGGCATAACCTTACCGGCCAGGTTGTTGTCGGAATTTGTGGATACGCTTCCCGCCGAGCCGGTTGAGCTAAGCGTCAAGGAGGGGAGCCACTCAGCCAATGTCCGCAGCAGCCGCTTCGAAGCCACCATTCGGGGTATGGGAGCCGACGACTTTCCGGTCATCCCCGCAGCGGGAGAGGAAGCAGCGGCCACCGTGGATGCCAAGCAGCTGAAAGACATGCTGGATCAGGTCGTCTTTGCCGCCGCCATGGACGACACGCGTCCGGTCCTGACGGGCGTTCTGGCTACCTTCAGCGGTAACCAGATCACGCTCACTGCCACCAATGGCTTTCGACTGGCTACCCGGGCCGGCGAGCTGTCTTCCGCTTCCGCCGGAGATTTCAGCATCATCATCCCCGCCAAGACCCTGAATGAGCTGGCCAGGATACTCCCGGACGGAGACGCTCCGGTTCAGATTGCCGTTACCCCCAATCGCAACCAGGTCGTCTTTCGAACTGACGAACTTCACGTCGTGTCCCGACTGGTGGAGGGAACGTATCCCAACTACCGTCAGATCATTCCCACCAAGTTCTCCACCAGGGTCGTCGTGAGTACCGACGAGCTGATGAAGGCAACCAAGATCGCCAGCTTCTTCTCACGTGACAACTCGAACATCATCACTCTGGAAGTTCAGCCGGGCGGTGAGGCTGGAGTGGGCAGTGTCGTCGTCAGTGGTGCGGCAGCTGAGCTGGGAGAGGATCGCGGCGAGCTGGACGCAGTGGTCAACGGCGGAGAAACGCGCATCTCGTTTAATTCTCGCTACGTGTCCGATGTTCTTGGTGTCCTGCACGCCGACCAGGTGGGTCTGGAGCTGACCGGCCCGAACTCGGCGGCCGTGTTCAAGCCCATCGACGCCGCCGACTATACCCACGTCGTCATGCCGATGCACGTGCCCGGCGGGCGTTAACACCGGCTCCGCACGACCCTAGACGGTTGCCGCTTCCGGCTCCTCCTGATGGATATCCACGATCATAGGAGCCACCAGTGGATGATCCCCATTCACGCGCAGCGTCCTCAGTTCGTGGGGCTTACCAGTCTGGCGGTGCGTGACCGTGTGGGTAGAGTGGGCAAGAATACCCTCGCCAACCGCGTCGCGAACCAATGAGCGCAGCTGGCTCTGGGATAGCGACGGCAGCACGCTGTCCTTGATCAAGTGCGACACGATGTACGGCGGTATGAGGTACTCTGATCGGCGCTCGAGCTCGACAAGGTAGCGGAGGAAGTTGCGCTGAGCGTCTTCGTCCAGCGCGCCGATAACCACGCCTCCGGGTAACTCGTCGCTCTCGCCTCGATTTTCCTCTTCTTCTTCCGCGGCCTCGTTTTCAGCAATGTGCTCGTACTGCTCAGGGAGGTATGCCCAATCCTGGAGGCCGCGCGTGACGATTCTGATCCGACCGGTTCTCTCTGCCTCGCGCAGAAAATCTTTCAGACGCTCGAATCCCAGGGAACGGTAGTCGAAGCCGCGCCGTCCCAGCTGGATCCCTATCCAGGAAAAGAGCGAACCGACGCGATTGCTGCGATTGCGCAGCAGGTCTTCCAGCGTGCTCAATGCCTCTTCCAGGCGCTCGGTGTCCTGCTGCTTCGGTTTCCTGGGAGACGGAGCGACCTCCGGCTGGCGGATCGGCTCGATGTCCTGGTCGTAAATGAGCAGATCGTCGACGTTTTCACTCAGGGTCGGCGCAACTGTCCCTGACACGCCGATGACAACGACCCGCTTGCCGCGGGCTCGCAGGAAGTTCACCAGGTGAACTAGGTCCGCGTCTCCCGATACCAGTACGAATACCTTGAGATGGGGAGCCGTGTTGAGAAAGTCGATGCAATCCACCGCCAACTTGACGTCGGCGCTGTTTTTGAGGATTTTCCCGCCCTGCATCCGAACCGGCACGTACACCGGCTCAATACCCGCAGCGTACAGATTGGGCGGATCGAAAGAATTGGACCGCTGCTGCCAGTCGGCATACGCCCGCGCGATCACCACGCGTCCACGGCTACCCACCGCATCGAGCAGTGACGAGACATTGGGCTGGCCCCCCAGGTTCTTGAGGCCGACTTTCAGGTTGTCCCAGTCAATAAAAAGTGCTGCGTCCGCGCGCTGCTCGGCGTGGTCAGGATCGTTCATAGTGCGCATAGAGTCCTATCCAAATAAAGAAATAGTGAGAAGATAACCACTCTCACTCGGACTCTACCACGCTGGCTCAGGTCGGCGGTGCCACGGTCACCGTTCGCACCACGCGGTGGACACGTTCGTCGAGTATGCCGGCCACTGTGACACGGTCGCCCTTGCGAAGGCTCCGCAACCGGTCATCCAGCCAGCTGCCGCCGAACAGCGTCCGACCCTGAATCATGACTCGGTATTGGTCTCCGCTTCCGGTGGCAAGGAGAAAACTGCGCTGGACGAGGTTCCTTCCCCGGACGTGCCCGGTGAGCGTGGTGGCCCGCAGATCCCCGTCCGTGATCGACCCTCCCAGGTAGACCAGGGCCTTGTCGGGCGACGGGACGCCCTTGACCACGATGGTGTCCCCGCGCTGGATATCGGTCACCTGGATGGCTGTGCCGTCCTGACCTTGCAAGACAGTCGAGTGCGAGATGACGATTCTTGCCGGGTCGGGAGTGTCGGGTAGGCGCATGTTCACGGCATGCAGCTTCGGCTCGTCGATGACGGACGTCACCGGTCCCTGCAGTGTGGCTCCGGTCATGTCGGCGCCCGGGGGGCACTCGCGAGGCTTCAAGATCAATGGCGGCGCAGGCGGACCGGAAAGGTTGAGCTCCGACGCGATACTGGTGGCGCGCCGGTCATAGACCCCGAGCCGCCCCAGCCCGAACTTGTCTTCGATGTACTTGATGATGGATGCGAAGTCGAACCGCGTGTGGACGACGGCATGCTGTTGCGCGTAGGGGGAAATCACGAGCATCGGAACCCTGGGGCCGTAGGAGATGTAGTCGAGGCGCGGGGGCGGAACGTGATCGTAGAAGCCGCCGAAATCGTCCCAACCCAGGAAAACGACCGTGCTGTCCCATTCCGGGCTCTTCATCAGAGCATTGAGTATGCCGACCGTCCAGTTCTCTCCCGTACACGCGCTGTACGGTGGGTGTTCGCTGACGTTTTCGTTGCTCACCAGCCAGCTCACCTCGGGCAGAGAGCCGTCCCTGGCATCTTTGACGAATTGCTGCGGCTGCTGAACATTCGATTCCCACAGGGGGGAGTACCGGATGTGTCGAACGGCATCCAGTGACGACCAGATATATCCGGATTGGTATTGCGCGGGAGCGTAGTACTTCCACGACACTCCCTTTGCCTGCAGCAGGTCGGGAATGGTGGTCATGTTGAAGCAGGGGGAGACCATCTTTTTGGCACCGGTTGCCGGGTTGACCTGCTCTACCCGCGTGTACTGGCCTGAGTCGCAACCCCAGGCGTGGTACGTGTTGTACACGGGGTTGTCGACGGTGTCGTTCGACCCGGCGGTAATCAGTGCCAGGTGATTGGGGAAGCTGGGGCCGTTGATGGTGGAAAAGAAGTGGTCGTCGAGGGTGTAGGCCCTGGCGTAGGCCCAGTAGTTGGGGATGTCCTGCTCATGAAGCTGAGAAAGTGCCATGTCCCGGCCGTCCTGCCAGGCTCCCGCCAGCTTATTGAAGCCGTTCATGCGGCCGTTGTTGACGGCGACCTGCGCGGCGTTCCCCGCGTGGTTGATATCGAGGAGCGTGTGATCGGGAGTATGGAGCAGGTGAACGACGCGCCCGGCTGACGTTGTCCCCGTGGTGGCGCCGTCTGCACCGGGAAAGGTGCCGAAGTAGTTGTCGAAGGAGCGGTTCTCCTTCATGAGGATGACGATGTGCTGGATGGGATCGCCCGCGGTCACGGTTGCCGTGGGGACGGCAGTCGGACCGGCGGTGGCAATGGCGGGAGGAGTAGCCGTGGGAGTGGCAGCCACCTGTGCTTCCAGACGCGGACTGGCCACGAGACTACTCAGGGCGATAACGGCACAGACGGCCGCAGTGAGCACGAGAACGCGGAGAATCACCTGACTATTTCTCTCTTCGCAGAAAGAGCCCTCGCGCCGGCAGAGGGCTCGGTGCGGATTGTCGCATAGAAATGCAACGAGCCGCGAGGGGAAAACCCCTCGCGGCTCGGTCTCCTGACGCTCCGGTTAGGCCGCGGATGTGCCGGCAGGCTCGCGATCTCCCACGATGACCTGCTCGAAGGGGATGCCTCCGGCCTCGTCCAGTGGAACATTCTTCCCCAACGCCTCGATGTCGTCGAGGAAGAGCTGTCCGGTGCAGCGGGCACAGCGAAGCTCACCGGCAAGGTTTACGGGCATGTACCCGGTATCGACGGGAAGGAAACGAGCCTCGCCCAGGCTGCGATCGGCGAAGCCGACCAGATCGCCGGCGGGGCGGCTGCACTGGCGGCAGCGCAACGTGGCGCTGACCAGGCGGTGACCGATGCGGCGCGAGTTTGTCCACGAAAGCATAGTTATGCGCTCCTCTTGATGATTCCGTTAAACAACATGTCGAAACTGACTGATAGGTTCCGCTGTAGGATGTCCGCCGGAACACTTCCGGCCTGGCCAATGAGCATGATCACGACCAGACTCAGGCGGGAGGCTGCCACGTCCAGCGGAAGATCCTCCCGCAATGCCCCTTCTTCCTGCGCCTGAGCCAGAATTGCCTCAAATATCTGTTCGATAGGCACGTTGTCGGCGGCGCGGCAGCATCGCTCCGCATCCGGATGCAGCAGCTCGCGGGCGACGATTCCGGCGATCTCCGGCTCTTGAACCGCTGTTCGCAGCATCCAGTTTGCCGAGCACTCCAGCACCTCGAGGGCCGTGACGCCGCTTTCGAGCAATACATGCGCCCGCTCCACGATTTGCCCGACCCCGTCCGAGGCCATCTCCAGTACCAGCATTTCCTTGTACGGAAAGTGATTGAAAACCGTCTGCCGGGCGACATCGGCACTCTCCGCGATATCGTCCATGGTGGTCCCGCCGATTCCGCGTTCGTGAAACAGCTCCCGGGCAGCACCGAGCAGGGTATCGTGTAGAGCCTGACGCTTCCGCTGGCGCCGACCGATATCAATGATATTGTCCATGGATAGAGTATACCCAAGCTTGTACTGAGTACACCAGCCCTGCAGGGTCGAAAGGAGTACCCAAAATACTCCACGTTAAACCCGGGAGCGGAGGCGATGCGGACAGGGGCTACGTGCCGGCAGCGATCCTGGAGGCGATGGTGCGCGCGAAGCGCTCCGCCTTAGCGCGCGTATATGCGCGCGCGGGCGCTATGGTCAACACCATGGCCCAGTAGTGCTTGCTCCTGAAAAGGATGCCGATGTCGGTCAGGGACGTTTTCTGACTGAAGTCCAGGGTCTGGAAGCCCATTGCTCGCTCGCCGATTCCGCTCACCGGGAAAGCGGCGGCGCGATATTTCTTCGGAGCCCTGGTCAGCTCGTTCGTGATGGTGCGAGTCTGCCGGTTGTAATCCCACGCGGCTCCCGCAGCCGACCTGTAAGCGGTAACGCTGTCCAGCACTCCCATTGCGCCGGCCTTGTCGGGGTGCGCGAAGGCAGTCTCATATGATTCGATTCTGCCCTTCCGGTCAAGCAGGGACTTGTCATCGTGGTTGTTTGTCGCAGATTGTGCGTTCGTCACAACCGCGAGTCGAGTTTGCCTGTATCCGCCGGGGAAGTCACGCACATTCAGCACCAGCCGCTTCAGCGTGCGCGTCACGGAGTCTCCCGCAGGTGCGGCCTGGGTCCGGGAATACGACCCGCCCAGGAAGAGCGCGGTCAGAGAAATGGCAATGGTGAGGTGACGTACGCGGTTCATGGCATATACCTTCTGAGGACAGTCCGTGAGATTACCACGTTCCGCGTTGCAGCTGTCGGCGTTTGCAATTCCGGCCACGCCGTCCTACAGTGATATCAACGCGACACGCGTTATATGCACATGAAAGACGCACAAACGGCCGGAAACGGCAACTATTACTGGTACATGACCGGGGTGTGATGTGGCGGCCCGCCCGGGCCGACCGCGGGTCACGCCCCTGAGACCGGAGGCCATCGGCCTCCGGTCTTCTTTTTGGGCGGCGAAGGAGGGCAAACAATGATCATCGTCATGCAAAACAGTCACACGCCGGAGCATGTCGATGCCGTCGTAGCAAGGGTGCTGGAAATGGGGTTCCGGCCCTACGTTTCGGACGGGGAGGAGACGACGATCATTGGCGTCATCGGTCACTCCGACGCCGAGCAGCTTGCCCCACTGCAGTACCTACCCGGCGTGGCCAACCTGGTCCCGGTCACCAAGAAGTACAAACTTGGCAGCCGAGACTTCCGGCCCAAAGACACGGTCGTGCCGGTCGACGGCCGCGAAATCGGTGCGAGCAAGCTTACAGTTATTGCCGGGCCGTGCGCGGTTGAGACCGAGGATCAACTGTGGGAGACGGCGCGGGCAGTGAAGGAATCAGGCGCTTCCATGTTGCGTGGAGGGGCCTTCAAGCCTCGCTCTTCGCCGTACAGCTTTCAGGGACTGGGTAAGCCGGCACTGGAAATGCTCGACGCGGTCCGCAAGGAATTTGGGCTGGCGGTCGTCACGGAGGTCCTGGCACCCGATGATGTCGATCTGGTGGCCCGGCACGTAGACATGCTCCAGATTGGCGCCCGAAACATGCAGAACTTCACGCTGCTGCAGGAGGTCGGCCGCTCGGGTCACCCCGTGCTTCTCAAGCGCGGCATGAGCGCCACGATCGAAGAATTGCTCATGTCGGCGGAGTACATTCTGGCGAATAACAACGAGCGTGTCGTCCTGTGCGAGCGCGGCATCCGCACCTTCGAGGACTCCACGCGCTTCACACTCGATATCAATGCCGTTCCTGTGCTCAAGCAGGTGACCCACCTCCCGGTGATCGTGGACCCGAGCCATGCCACCGGCAAGTGGAATTACGTGGCCGCGGCAGCGCGGGCGGCGGTAGCGGCAGGTGCAGACGGACTTATCATCGAAGTACATCCTCGCCCGTCAGAGGCGCTGTCGGATGGCCCGCAGTCGCTCCGTATCGACCGATTTTGCGACCTGATGAGGGATCTCGGGCCGCTGGCTCAGGCGGTGGGGCGCTCCCTATGACAGTTGCGGCCGTCGTGGGAACGGGACTGATAGGCGGATCTCTGGGCGCGGCCCTGCGCCGGGCAGGCTGGTACGTGCGGGGCACCGACGCCAATCCGCTGGCGGCGGCCGATGCCGTGGACCTGGGACTGACAGACGAGGCGCCCGTCGATCTCCCGTCTTGCTTTCGTGACGCGGACGTGGTCGTGCTTGCGGTTCCCGTGGCGCGCATTGTAGATCTGCTGCCGGCCGTTGACGCCCACGCGCCCGCTCGCGCACTCATAATCGACACGGGCAGCGTGAAGCAGCCGGTCGTCGCGGCGATGGAAGCTCTGCCGGGCGCGGACCGGGCGGTGGGAGGCCATCCACTGGCAGGAAGTCATCAGGGCGGCCCGGCCGCTGCCAACGCCGACCTGTTCCGCGGCCAGACGTTTGTACTCTGTCCCTCCACTCGCACGTCCACCGAGACACAGGAGCGCGCGGCCTCACTGGCGCAAACGGTCGGCTCCGTCCCCCACATCCTGTCAGCACCCGAGCACGACCGGTCGGTTGCCGTCACCAGTCACCTGCCGCAGGTTCTGTCCAGCCTGCTGGCGTCTCTACCGGCCGATCGGCGGCTTGTCGGTCCCGGCTACCGGGATATGACGCGCCTGGCCGGAAGCGATGCGGCCCTGTGGAGAGACATCTTGCTGTACAACCGGCAGGAGGTGCTTGCAGCCGTGCATGCCTTTCGCGCCTCTCTGGACGGTATGACCCAGGCGCTGGCCGCGGACAACGGTGAGGTGGTGGAGCAGATCATTGCGCGCGGCAGGGCCGGGGTGACGGTATGAAGTGGCGAGTCTCTCCGTCCCGAGTGGCGGGAAGAGTCGAGCTTCCCGGCGACAAGTCACTGGGTCATCGGTCGCTGATGCTGGCTGCCATGGCTGCGGGTCGATCGAGGATCGGGAATCTCTCTCGGGGGCAGGACATTGCGTCCACCGCCGCATGTCTGCGGGCGCTTGGCGTTGGGGTGGATGAAGCGGGCGGGACGGCTGTGGTGGAGTCGGCCGGCCAATTTTCGCCGCCCTCCCGGGATCTCTTTGCCGGCAACTCCGGTACCACCATGCGGCTGCTCTCCGGCATTCTGGCCGGCCAGCCCTTTCGCTCCCGTCTCTGCGGCGACGCATCACTCTCTTCCCGGCCCATGGAGCGCGTGGCAGATCCGCTGCGACGCATGGGCGCACATGTTGGCACCCGGGACGGAAAGGCGCCCCTGGAGATTCGAGGTGGGGATCTCCACGGCATCGACTACCGCTCTCCGGTCGGAAGCGCGCAGGTCAAATCGGCTGTGCTTCTCGCCGGTGTGTACGCCGACGGAGAGACCCGGGTGACCGAGCCGGCAAAATCGCGCGATCACACGGAGAGAATGCTGTCTGCCCTGGGAGTCCCGGTGCGCGTTTCCGGCACCGAAGCCTCGATCCGGGGCGGGGGACGGCCCAGCCCATTCGACGCCGATCTTCCCGGTGACCCGTCGTCGGCCGCATTCTTGATTGCTGCAGGGGTGCTCACCGGCGGCAACGTCATCGCGGAAAATCTGTTGCTCAATGAAACGCGCACCGGCTTCTCGCGAATCCTGGCCAGGATGGGCGCGGATGTTGAGGCCACCGTCGACCGGAATGTGGTCGGAGAGCCGGCCGGGAAGCTGCGCGTGGGCGGCACCGTTCAGAAACCGGTCTCCATCGAGTCGTCCGAGGTTCCGGCACTCATCGACGAGCTCCCACTGGTGGCGCTTCTGGGGACGCAGGTGAGTGGGGTAACGTCCGTGCGGGGCGCAGGGGAGCTGCGCGTCAAAGAGACGGACAGGATCGTGGCCACGGTGGATGCTCTGCGGTCCCTGGGGGCGGACATCGAGGCGCGGCCCGATGGGTTCGACGTTCGCGGACCCACCTCGCTGCGTGGCGCGGAAGTCAGCGCGAACGGAGACCACCGCCTGGCGATGATGCTGGCGGTGGCCGGCCTGGTGGCGAGCGGTTCCACCACAATCCACGGCGCAGACGCTGCGGACGTGTCCTTTCCGGGCTTTCGTGCCGAGCTTTCTCGCCTGGGGGGCACAATTGAGGCACTCTGAGAACCTTGCTGTTATCGGTGATCCCGTTGCGCACAGCCTTTCTCCGCGCCTCCAGGCGGCCGCGATCGCTTCGGCTGGTCTCGACGCTCGATACGTCGCCGTTCGCGTCCCGGCAGCTCAGCTTCCCAGCTTCGTATCCGAAGCCCGCAGCGGCTCCTTCCACGGATTCAACGTGACGATTCCGCACAAAGAGGCGGTTGTCCGACTGCTCGACGGGCTGGGCGGGCCCGCCTGGGACCTGGGCGTGGTGAATACGGTTGTCCGTTCACGTGAGGGACTTATCGGCCACAACACCGACGTCATCGGGTTTCAGCGGGCGCTCGAAGCGGTGCGGCAGGCGCCACCATGGCGAGCGCTGGTTCTCGGGGCCGGGGGAGCGGCCCGCGCAGTCGCGTACGCGCTCCGTGAGATGGGAGTCTCGACACGAATCAGTGCCCGGAGACCGGGCCAGGCTCGCGAGCTGTGCCGGGTTGTTGATGGACCGGGGGAGCTTCCCTGGGACGATCGGTTGAGCTTTGCAGAGGGCTGTAACCTGATCGTGAATGCGACGCCGCTGGGCATGTCTCACCTGGCCGAGGAGTCGCCGCTCCCGGCGTGGCCCCAGGCACACCACCGCGTGGCGTTCGATCTTGTCTACGGCCGGGAAACACCGTTTCTGCGAGACGCCGCCGCGGCGGGGTGGACACCCGTGAACGGCCTGGAAATGCTGGTCCAGCAGGGTGCGGAGGCCTTTCGTCTCTGGTTCGGTCTTGAGCCCGATCTGGATGCCATGCGCCGCGCCTGTGCGCCGAAGGAGGTACCGTGCTCCGCTTCTTGACCGCCGGTGAGTCGCATGGACCGGCACTTACCGGCATTCTGGACGGAATGCCGGCCGGGCTGGAGCTTGATCTGGAGCAGATCAACGCCGATCTTGCCCGCCGTCAGGGCGGACACGGCCGAAGTGGGCGGCAACGTATCGAGCACGACGAGGCGATCTTCCTGGGCGGCGTTGAGGCCGGGAAAACGACCGGCGCTCCCATCGCAATTCGCATCGAAAATCTCGACTATCCACGACAGCAAGCGCGGGAGAAACCGGTCCTCACCGTCCCGCGGCCAGGCCACGCCGACCTGGCCGGCGCCATCAAATACCGGTTGGACGACATGCGCACGGTCCTGGAACGCGCCAGTGCCCGCGAAACGGCGATGCGGGTGGCCGCCGGTGCCCTGGCCAGGATGCTCCTTGCTGCTTTCGACATCGTCGTTGCCGGCCAGGTGGTTGCCATCGGCGAGGAAGAGGCGGTGCCCGCGGATCTTGCCGATGTAGATGCGCGGGGTCGCGTGAGGGGTTCCGCGGTCTACGTCGCGGACCTGGCGACCGGAGAGCGGATGGTCGAGCGCATCGACCGCGCGCGCCAGGAGCGCGATACCCTGGGCGGCATCTTTGAAGTCCAGGTATTGAACGCCCCGATTGGGTTGGGCAGCTATGTGCAGTGGGACCGGAAACTCGACGGCCGGCTGGCTCAGGCCCTCATGAGTATCCAGGCAATAAAGGGGGTCGAGATCGGACCCGCCTTCGCCAACGCGCGCACCCCCGGCACGCAGGTCCACGACGCGATCCGGCCGGCCAGCGAGGGATTCCAGCGGCCCACCAATCGCGCCGGAGGGCTTGAGGGTGGCGTGACCAACGGGCAGCCGATCGTGGTGCGGGCCGCAATGAAACCGATCTCAACCACTCTCACGCCCATGCCGAGCATCGATGTTCGCACTGGCGAGCCCGCTCTCGCCCACTATCAGCGGTCGGACATCTGCGCGGTTCCCGCGGCCATGGTCGTGGGAGAGGCGATGGTGGCGTTTGTCATCGCCGACGCACTGCTCGAAAAGGTAGGGGGCGACAGCGTAGCTGAAATGCGGGAGCGGCTGGAGCTGATGCGGTGAAGGATCTCGTTCTCACCGGCTTTATGGGCACCGGGAAGTCGACGGTGGCACGCATCCTGGGGGAACGGCTGCAACGAGAGACGGTTGACACCGACGAGGAGATCGAGCACCGAGCCGGGAAGAGTACTGTCGAGATCTTCGCCGCCTCAGGAGAGGAGGCGTTCCGAGCCCTGGAGCGCGAGGTCCTGGCCGCCCTCGGCACGGGCCAGGGCCGTGTGATCGCCACCGGCGGCGGCGCGCTGCTCGGTGACGCCAACCGCGCGTTGGTCAAAGGGTCGGCTGTCGTCTGCCTGACAGCCAGCCCCGAGGCCCTCGAAGATCGACTTGCCGGATTCCGGGACAGGCCGTTGCTGCGTCATGGAGAGGTGCACGAGCTCCTGGCCCTGAGGGAGGAGGCATATGCGCATTTTCCGCAGATCGACACAACGGAACGAGACCCTGACGAGGTGGCTGACGAGGTCGCGCGAGTGGCGAACCTTCCGCTTGCCCGGATCCATTTTCCGTCCGATGCGTCCTCGACCATCGTGATGGAGGACGGTGGGGCCGGGCGTGTTGGGGAGATTCTGCGAGATCACGACATCCGCGGACGCGTGCTCCTGGTGACGGATGAAAACGTGGACACGCTGGGTTGGCGGTTTGTAGCCGCCGACTCTCTGCGCGGAGCGGGACTTGACGTACACGTATCGGTGCTTGCCGCGGGCGAGGATCAGAAGAGCCTGGAGGTGCTGGGCGATCTGTACACGGACTGTCTCCGCGCGGGCCTGGAACGCGCCGATACCGTCGTAGCCCTTGGCGGCGGCGTCATCGGTGATCTCGCCGGGATGCTGGCGGCGACCTACATGCGAGGTATCCGGCTCGTTTCTCTCCCAACCACTCTCCTGGCCCAGGTCGATGCTGCCATTGGCGGGAAAACCGCCATTGATGTGGATGGGGTCAAGAATATCGCGGGCGCCTTTCATCCTGCCGAGCTCATCGTGCTCGACACCTCCCTGCTTTCAACGCTCCCACCACCGTTGCTGTCTGACGGTATGGCCGAAGTGGTGAAGATCGCGATGATGCGATCCCGGTCACTGGTCGAGCACCTCGAAGACCTCGCCGGAGTGGAGGAGATGCTTGAGCGGCCGGACCTGATGTGGACGGCCGCCAGGCTCAAAACGGACATTATCCGCCTGGATCCGTATGAGCGCGGAGACAGGGGCCTGTTGAATTTTGGCCACACCGTGGGGCACGCCCTGGAAGCCGCGGCGCACTATGACCGGTCACATGGGCACTGCGTGGCCTCGGGTATGGCAGCGGAAGTGGCGGTGACGGCCGGAGCGAGCAGTGATGTCGCATATCGACTGGGGGCACTCCTCCAGCGGTTTGACCTTCCCGCCACGCTTCCCGGCATTGACGCGGGTGCGGCTTGCGCCGCCGCCCTTCATGACAAGAAGCGACTCGACGGCATCGTACGGGTGGCCGTGCCGGTACAGGTGGGACAGGGGCGAATGATGACGTTGCGCCCGGACCTGCTCGAGGAAGGGGTACGCATTGCCGTGGGGAGCGCGTCATGACACACATTCTGGTGCTTCACGGGCCTAATCTGAATCTGACCGGGCGGCGTGAGCCGGAGGTGTACGGCCGGCAGACCCTCGCCGATGTGGACGAGGCCATTGGCGATTTCGCGGCCGAGCACGACTGCGACGTGAGGATACTGCAGTCCAATCACGAGGGGGCGCTGATCGACGCCCTGCACGACGCCATTGACTGGGCCGACGGTGCTGTTATGAATCCCGGCGCCTTTACCCATTACAGCTACGCCCTCCGCGACGCGGTGGCGGCGGTACCCTATCCGGTCGTGGAGGTTCACATGTCGGCGGTAGCCGCGCGGGAGCGCTTCCGATCGCGGTCGGTTATTGCCCCCGTCTGCCTGGGACAGATATCCGGATTTGGGCTCCTGAGCTATCTGCTGGGAATCGAGGCGGTGCTCATGCGGACGGAGGATGACGAGGCGTGAAAGCCATTCGAGGAGCAATCACCGTCGACGCCAATACTCGCGCCGCCATCACCGAGGGGACCCAGACCTTGCTACGAGTGATAGGCGAGAGAAACACATTGAGTGCGGAGGAGGTCGTCAGCATTTTTTTCACCCTCACCCCCGATCTGGACGCCGAGTTCCCGGCGCGCGCGGCCCGGGCGTCCGGCTGGGATGTCCCCATGCTGGACATGCAAGAAGTACCTGTGCCGGGCTCGATGCCGCGGTGCATCCGCGTCCTCCTGCACGTCCAGCGCTCCGGACAGGTGCGCCACGCCTATCTCCGGGAAGCGCGGGCGCTCCGGCCGGATCTGGAGACGGGATCGTGACGGCGGCAGACGAGTACACCACCAGCGGCGGAATTCGGGTCGCCCGGGCAGTGGATGAGATACCGGTCGAGGACGCCACTGAGGAACTTATCGACCACCTGGACAGCCGCCGAGGTGTCCTACTGACGTCAACCTACGAATATCCCGGGAGATACACGCGCTGGGACATCGGCTTTAGCGACCCGCCGGTAGAGGTCGTCGCCCGGCAGCGATCCGTGACCATTCGCGCCCTCAACGCTCGCGGGGAAGTGGTTCTTCCGGCTATCGCCGACGCCCTGTGCGGGATTCAGTCCGCCAGTGTCTCCACCCCCTCTGAGTGGGAGGTGCAGGTCGACGTTGCAGCCGCTCAGGGACGCTTTCCCGAGGAGGAGCGCAGCCGGCAGCCCAGCGTGTTTTCGGTTCTTCGCGCCATCGTCGATCTCTTCAGATCGGACGCCGATTCCGCGCTTGGTCTCTACGGAGCGTTTGGGTACGACTTGGCCTTCCAGTTCGAGCCCCTCGCATTGACGCTCCCGCGGCCGGAACAACAACGGGACCTGGTCCTGTACATCCCGGACCGGCTGATCGTGGTGGACCATCAGCGCCATCGGGGGGAGGTGCGCTCATACGAGTTTGAGGTGACCGGGCGGAGCACGCGCGGGCTTGCGCGTGTCACGCCGGACGCTCCGTTCAGGAGCCCGAGTGTCCCGAAGGCGGAGTGCGACCACGAGCCGGGTTCCTACGCGCGACTCGTCGAAACCGCCCGCGAATATTTCAGGCGGGGTGATCTCTTTGAGGTCGTTCCCGGGCAGACATTCTTTGAGCCCGCCTCCCACCCGCCCTCTGTCATGTTTCGCAGGCTGAGAACGCGCAATCCCGCTCCATACGGCTTTCTCATGAACCTTGGTGGGGGCGAGTATCTGATCGGTGCCTCGCCGGAGATGTACGTGCGTGTCGAAGGAGATAGAGTGGAGACCTGTCCTATCTCCGGAACCATTGCTCGGGGCCAGGATCCGATTTCGGACGCCGCGCGGGTTCTGACGTTGCTTAACTCGTCCAAGGATGAGGCCGAGCTCACCATGTGCACCGATGTCGATCGCAATGACAAGTCGCGTATCTGTGTTCCCGGTAGCGTGAGAGTGATCGGCCGCCGTCAGATCGAGATGTACTCTCGGGTTATCCATACGGTGGACCATGTCGAGGGGCGCCTGCGCCCAGGATTCGATGCCCTTGACGCCTTCCTGGCGCACACCTGGGCCGTGACCGTCACCGGGGCCCCCAAAGCGTGGGCGATGCAGTTCATCGAGCGCCACGAACGGTTGCCGCGAGCCTGGTACGGGGGAGCCACCGGCGTCGTCGGATTCGACGGTTCGCTCAATACCGGGCTGACTCTGCGGACCATCCGCGTGAAGGATGGCGTGGCAGAGGTTCGCGCGGGAGCTACCCTCCTGTTCGACTCAGATCCTGAAGAGGAGGAACGCGAAACCCGCATTAAGGCCTCCGCGCTGCTCGATGCGATCCGGCGACCCGACGGAATTCGGGAACCGGTCGGACTGGATCCTCGCGGCGGGGAGAACAAACATGTGTTGCTCATCGACCACGAGGACTCCTTTGTTCACACCCTGGCGAACTACCTGCGGCAGACCGGAGCGGAGGTGATCACGATGCGCCACGGGCTCTCTGAGGCTGAGATTCGCGGCATAGCACCCGATCTGGTCGTGCTCTCTCCCGGGCCGGGCGCTCCCTCCGACTTCCATCTTGACCAAACGTTTCGAATATTGGAGTCGCTGCAGCTTCCGGTTTTCGGGGTGTGCCTGGGGCTTCAGGGAATGGTGGAGTACTTTGGAGGAGCGCTGGGAACGCTGGATACGCCCGTACATGGCAAGCCCTCGCGCATAGATGTTGACGACGATGCGATCTTCTCCGGTCTGAGCGCCCCAATCACGGTCGGTCGGTACCATTCGCTCCATGCGCTATCTGACGACTTGCCGCGCGAGCTCCGTGTCACGGCACGCAGCGAGGACGGGACCATCATGGCGGTTCAGCACGAAAGCCTCCCGATGGCTGCCGTCCAATTCCATCCCGAATCCATCATGTCTCTTGACGGCAACGCGGGCCTCCGTATCATCCAAAATGCGGTCGCTATGCTCGTGACCGACCGCGCGGACAAGCCCGAGCGGGCGACATGATCACGCTTCCCGCAGGCTTTGCCTTGCGCACACCCACGGAGATGGACGCCGAAGCTGTTTGCGGTGCCCTCGCTGCCAGCAGGGCCGCGGATGGAGATGTGGCTCCAGACATCGACGATGTTCTGTCTGACTGGGCTGAGGTGAACCTCGAGGAAGAAGCCGTGGTCGTGTGCGACGCAGCCGGCACGGTCGTCGCGGGAGCAGACGTGCTCGGTCGAGACTTCACGCGCGTCACCGTGTACGGGTACGTGCATCCGAAGTGGAGAGGATTGGGCATCGGACGCGCCCTGGTTGCATGGGGCGAAGCATGGACACGCGACCATATGCACGAGGCTCCGGCCGGGTCACGCGTGGTAGTGGACCACTTCATCCTCTCTGCAGTGGAGCCGGCTCGACGCCTGCTCTCAGACAGCGGATATTTGCCGATACGAACTACTTTCATTATGCGGCGTGACCTGACGGCGCCCCCCGATGCAGATATCCGTCCCGACGTTCGCATCAGGACCTTCATGCTCGGGGAAGACGACGCCGCTGTCTTCGACGCTGTAGAAGCCGCCTTCGCCGATGTTTGGGGTCGCCCACCCGGAACCCTGGAGTCATTGACGGCGCCCACGCACGCGCCCAATTTCGATCCCACACTGTGGTTTCTGGCGGAGGAGGTCGCGCCAAAACAGCTGCTTGGAGTGTGCCTCGCCCAGCTATCCGTCGGTAATGGGTGGATACGCACGCTGGGCGTTCGGCCCGAGGCTCGTCGCCGCGGGATCGGCCATTCGCTTCTCATGACTGCGTTTGGCGCTCTGCGCGATCGAGGTGCTCGATGGGTTGAGTTGAGTGTTGATGCAGAGAGCCCGACAAACGCGCCGAGAGTCTATCAGCGGGCAGGGATGCAGGTGGATCGCAGAATCCTGCTCTTCCAGAAGGAAATCAGAGCGGGAGGCGGCTCCGTTCTGACTGGTTAGGCCCGGCCGGCTCCTGCAGCGGTGAGTGACCGATAGCAAGCGACAAGAGCCTCGGCAGCGTGCTCAACATCCTCGTCCGTCGTCCAGCGCCCGAGCGAGAGACGAACAGCACCCAGCGCCCGCTCCAGGCCGAGCCCCATCGCCATGAGTACTGAAGATGGTTCAGGGCTGGCAGCGTGGCAGGCGGAGCCTGTAGACGCGGAGACTTCGGGGCACGCGGCGAGCATCTGGGCTCCGGCCACCCCGGGAAAGCTGACATTGAGGGTGTTGGGGAGGCGTTGGGTGGGATGCCCGTTGAGCGCCAGTCCCGCAACGGCGCCGCTCAATCGGTCGAATAGACGGTCGCGCAGCCTCGTGAGCCTGAAACCCTCCGCCTCCAGGTGCTCGGCGGCAATGGCGCACGCCGCGCCCAACGCGACCATAGACGCTACTGGCTCGGTGCCGGCCCTCCGGCCTTGCTCCTGGCTCGACCCATGAATCAGCGGATCGATAGTCATTCCCTTCCGGATGTACGCGGCCCCGATTCCCTTGGGGGCGTACACCTTGTGGCCCGCCATGGTGACCAGGTCGACGCCGGACGTGACCGTGTCCAGCGGAACCTTGCCCGCGGATTGCGCCGCGTCCACGTGGAGGGCCACTCCATGCTCAGATGCCAGCGCGGCGAGCTCGGCAATAGGCTGGATGGTTCCAACCTCGTTGTTGGCGTGCATGACCGTTATCAACACGGTCTCGGGCCGAATGGCTCGCCGGACGGCGTCGGGGTCCACCAGGCCCTGACTGTCGACGGGAACCAGCGTGAACGACGCGTCGAAACGGGATTTGAGGTAGAGCAGCGTGCTGAGCACGGCCGAATGCTCGATCGAGGTCGTGACGACGTGCGGTCTGCGGCCATGGTGCGCGAAAACCACGCCCTTGATGGCTAGGTTATCTCCCTCGCTGCCCCCGCTGGTGAAGATCACGTCCGCGGGCGCGGCGTGGAGCAATTCCGCCACCTGCCTCCTGGCGTCCTGGACGGCAGATTGCGCGTCGTACCCGTACACGTGCGCGCTGGAGGGATTGCCGAAACGCTCGGCAAGATAGGGGAGCATGGCCGAGACCACAGCTGGGTCCACCGGGGTGGTGGCGTTGTAGTCGAGATACACGGACGAGGTCATTGACCCGGTTTCGCCTCCCACCCGAGATTCATTGACTCGGCGTGCGTCACGTTCAAATGCACCACGCCGTCGGTCGAGTCGTGGATGACGTCAAGCGGAATGTAGAGGTCGGGGGCAAAGCGGCAGTCAACCTGAAAGTAGAGCCCGTCCGGCATCAACTGCTTGACGTGACCTATCGGGTGGCCGTCGCGACAGGCTACCTCCATGCCCGGCGATACTTCGGTGCGGCGGTCCATACGCCCTCCTTTGCCGTGCTACCATCTGACGCCACTGCGGCCATTATCCCGCCCTGCGCGGGCCCGGCACTACATTATGTTCGACAGTCTTCTCTGGTACAGCCGTTACTCCGTGTGGGTCGGGGCCATTGTGCTCTTCATACAGAGTGTCACCGGGCGATCAGTCGGCGCCATTTCACTGCTCGGGGTGCTTATGCTGGCGGTGGGGTTTGCGGTGTTCCTGGGAGCGTTGAGCTGGGAAGGGGTGCTCAGGCCGGCCGAAGCCGGGCCGGAGGAGCAGCCTGCCGCCGAGCAACCGCCCGTACCGTCATCTGTGACTTCTCCCAGGGTTGCCCCGGCGCCTCCACCGCGGCCGGTGCCCGTGCCACCGGCACACGTCACGCTGCAGACACAGCGGCTCGCGGCAGAGAGTCCGCTGGTCGGTGCCTCCTGCTCGGTGTGCGCCAGGCGCCTGAGTGCCGGCCAGGTAATCGTTCGCTGTCCCGAATGTGGCTCAGTGCAACACGCCTCGTGCTGGACGGACAGCAGTTTCGCCTGTGCCGTCGAGGGATGCTCCGGCCGGGGGAGCCTGGAGGCGCCGGCATAAGCGGCCCCAAGGGGGCCCAAGCAAGCCGTAAGCCGAGTTCTGTTCCGGCTGAGCCTTGCGGCTCGGCCGGTGGTGATCATCTATCTAGGACGACAGTCTCCTGCCGCCTCCAGCGACCTTACCCGGAGGACCGGACGAGCAGCCCGTGGCGCCGGAGCGCCGCCCTCCCTATGTGATCTTGCTCCAGATGGGGTTTACCTCGGCCAGCCGGTCACCCGACTGCCGGTGAGCTCTTACCTCACCATTTCAACCTTACCGGCCAAAACCGGCGGTGTGTTTCTGTGGCACTGTCCTTGGGGTCGCCCCCACTGGGTGTTACCCAGCACCCTGCTCTATGGAGCTCGGACTTTCCTCGTGCGACGTCCTCGCACGCGATCACCCGGCTTGCTTGGACACAGCGAGTGTATGATGGATCTGGCACATTCGTCAACAGTTTGGTACGAATTGGGCCAGTGAGGAAGGGATGCTGATGCGATATGTGACGGCTCTGGTGGTGCTGGGGACCGCCCTGTTTGTCGCTCCGGCGGCACATGCCCAGAACGCTTTCATTACCGTGACGTACTCGGCGGGATGGAATATGGTGGGTGGGCCCGCGGCGACGACCTTCAGCGGTGCGACCGGTCTCGACATCTATAGCAACGGCGCCTATTCACCGGCGCCCGCGATCGTGACCAATCCGTGCGCCGGCATGTGGGCCTACTTCCCTGGTCCCACCGCTGTAGCCCTGGCGACATCGACGGTGCCATCGGTTACATGCCCGCTCGCTGGCGGCTGGAACCTGATCGGCAATCCATTTTCCGGCAGCGCCCTGGTGCCCGCCGGCACCATCGCCTACTACTGGAATGCCGATGCCGCACGGTACGACTTGGTGACGTCTATCCCGGCGGGCGGCTCCGCGTGGATCTACTCCACGGGGGTAGCCACCATCACCCTGCAGTTTTTCTCGGTGGCACAGCCTCCCGTTCCGGCGCTCATCACCGACTCCTTCCCGACCAACCCGGGGCCATACACCGTGCACGTCGGAGATGCCCTCAGGCTCCTGATTCCCCTTACTAATCCGTACGACGTCGTGGCCAATCCTCGCTTTCTCATCCTCGAAGGGGCCGGCGAGACCGGCGACATGACCTGCCTGGGAACGTGCGTCATCAATTTGCTGGACCAGTTCTACACCTTCCGCGCCATCGCGTCCGGCGCGACCACCCTCACGTTGACGCCGCGCTGCCTTCAGTCCTCGCCTCCCTGTGGGGAGCCGACTGCCACTGTCACCGTGAACATCCTGCCGTGAACACCGCAGGCTTTGATCTTCGCCGCGCGTCGGATACTCTCCAGGCCGGCCTTCCGCAGTATCTGGCTGACCTACGCTCTCTGGTGGGCATAGATTCCGGCACCTTCGATAAGGAAGGTGTGAATCGGGTGGTGGACATTCTGGAGCGCTGGTACCGCGAGCTCGGTGCGACCGTGGAACGGCAACCGGGCGATGTCTACGGCGACGTTCTCACCGCGTCCTTTCAGGGAACCGGGCCGGGATCGGTGCTGCTGATCGGGCACACGGACACGGTGTACCCGCTGGGAACCGTTGAAGCTTGCCGCATGCGTGCAGATGGAGACCAGGTCATTGGCCCGGGAACCGCGGACATGAAGGCCGGAGACCTGTCGATCGTATATGCCCTGCGTGGTCTGCTCGACCAGGGCGCCGACCTTCCGAAGATCGTGGTGCTCCACAACCCGGATGAGGAGATCGGCTCACCCTCCAGCAAAGAGGTGGTGGCCTCACTGTCCTCAGACGCGGACGCCGTTCTGGTGCTGGAGCCAGGGCGCGAGAATGGCGACGTGGTGGTGGCACGCAAGGGCATTATGGATATCCAGATATGGGCGGAAGGACGGTCCGCGCATGCCGGCGTGAACCACGATCAGGGGCGAAGCGCGGTGCTGGCTCTGGCCCATCTGGTGACGGCCGCCGAAGGGCTCAACGGGTCGCTGCCCGACCTGACCGTCAATGTCGGACGCATTGAAGGCGGCGACCGTCCCAACGTGGTGCCCGATCGGGCATACGCGCGCCTCGAGATACGCGCCTTCGATCGCGATGTCCTGGAGGGCGCCCTGGATCGTATTCGCCGCCTGGTGGAGACTCCGTCCGTTGAAGGGACCAGGATGCGGATGCAGGTGTCGGTCGAGCACTGGCCGATGCACCGATCGGAAGGCGGTGAGCGCCTTTACCAGCTGGCCCGCGGTATTGCCGGCCGGCTCGGGCTCGACCTGGGAGCCACCGCCACCGGCGGAGCGTCGGACGGAAATACAGCCGCGGCCGCCGGCCGGCCGGTGCTCGACGGGCTGGGGCCGGTGGGCGGCCGCGCCCACAGCCCGGATGAATATGTCGTGGTTTCATCGGTCGTTCCGAGGACAGCGTTGCTCGCCGGACTGATTGCGGCACTGGCGCATCCGGACCTCCGTGACCCGCATCCTGCGTGATAAACTCTATCGCCGTGCCGAGGTAGCTCAGTCGGTAGAGCAACGGACTGAAAATCCGTGTGTCGCCAGTTCGATTCTGGCCCTCGGCACCATCGCGCCCGAACCGCCAATAGAGTGGACATGTCTCTGGTGACACTGCTTCTGGCAGCAGGCTGCCTTCTGGCGGTCGGTCTGGCGCTGTGGCCGAAATGGCGCCAGGCACAGGCAGACCAGATGACCCATCCTCTGGACGAGGTGGATGAATCTCGACTGGGTCTCAGCGCCAAATGGGACCCGTTTCGTCCGGAAGACACGCTGGTAAAACGGATGCGGGCTGCGCGCCAGCAGGCAGCCGAGCGCCGGCAGCGGAGCGACTATTACGCGGTACTCGGCGTGACTCCGGGCGCAACGGATACCGAGATCCAGCGGGCCTTTCGCTCACGGGTGATAGAAGTGCATCCCGACCGCTTTGTCGGCGATCCGGCCGCTCAGGAGCAGGCTGCCGCGAAGCTCCGCCAGCTCAATCAGGCGGTGAAGGTGCTGAGGGATCCGCTGGCACGAGCGCGGTACGATGCGGGTCGTCAGCCGCACCCGTGAACGCGCGCTAACCTTGACGTTTTCTCCGCCGGTATGGTAGATATCGTACGGCTGGATGGCCCGAGCGGAAGTGGCTCAGTGGTAGAGCACCTCCTTGCCAAGGAGGGGGTCGCGAGTTCGAATCTCGTCTTCCGCTCCAATTTTTTTTTGGCGACGTGGCCAAGTGGTTAAGGCGGGGGTCTGCAAAACCCCTATCGTCGGTTCGATTCCGACCGTCGCCTCCAGATGGAACGAGCCTGCCCGCGGCGGGCTCGTTTCGTTATGACGGGGATATGAGGGGCACGATGGAGGGTACGGTACTTATCGTGGAAGACGAGGCCGACCTTGCGAACCTCCTGAGCGACGTCCTGGAGGATGCCGGGTACTCGGTCGTCTTGACCACGGGGACCTCGGCGGTACAGCGTGCCGAAGAGGTGAAACCCGGTCTGATCTTAATGGACTATGTGATGCCCGGTTTGAACGGCGCGGCTGTGGTCGCCCGCATGCGGGAGAGCCTGAAGAACACTCTCCCACCATTGGTACTGGTTTCTGGCCGGCCGGAAGTCCGGGAGCTGGCACGCCAGGTCGGGGCCGACGCATATCTCTACAAACCGTTTGATGTGGACGAACTCCTGGCTTTAGTCCACCAGCTGGGGGGCCAGGAGACCCGTCACTAGATGGGCCCAAGGGTGTACTATATGCGAACAGATGGATACGTCAGCGCGCTCTGACGGCCCGGCGCAGCCGTACTCGACCGATGTACGGCTCTACCTCATCCCCTGTTTGCTCCTGGCCTTTTTTCTCTCCATCGTCACGCTGGTCTCCGTCGTCCAGACGCAGGGCCTGTTGTTGAGTCACAGTGCACTGCTGAACGTCTGCATCACATCCGCCGCACTGGTAATCGCGCTCGGCGTTGCCTACTTCTCATTGACCGAGTTCCTCCTGTACGGCTTTACCTCCACGGTACTGGTGGCGCTGGCCTTCCTGTTGATGGGCGAAACCGATCTGTTCAACGGGCTCATTCCTGTCCTGGCCGGGTGGCACCAGGGAACGGGAGAAGTGAACGTTCACTGGTCGGCAGACCTCTGCTGGTCCATCTGCCGCTGCGGGGCCGCGGGGCTGCTGGTCGTCGCTGCGCTAAGGTATCGGAGTAGTGTGCGGAGGATTGATCGCACCGCCTGGGCTGTCCTGGGCACTACTGGGGTCACCGCGGCCGTCGGTGTCGTCACCGTACTGACATTTCAGCATCCCGGGAAGGCGCCTGCCGCCGCTCTCTTGCCCTTCAATGCCGGCGGCGCAATCCTGTATCTCATGGCCAGCGTTCTGTTCTGGCAGGCAGCCCGGTCCACGCGGCGCACCTGGTTCATCTGGCTGTCCCTGAACCTCGGCATCGCCACCTTCTCCGAGCTCCAGTACGTGTTCCATCCGTTCCAGGCCACCGTGGTCCAGCCTGGCGACGTTCTGCGTCTTGCGTTCTCCGCCGGTATTCTACTGGGCCTTATCGGTGAGTGGGGCCGTGGTTTCCGCGCCCTGCGCTCGCAAACGCGTCAGCTCGAGGTGTTGCACGCGCTCATGACTGCCCCCGATATCCGGAACCCGGCGCAGGTCGTGGAACACGCGGCGGCCATTATCAGTGATGCCCTGAACTGCGAGACCCACATCATGCTTCCCGGCCATCATCGCCCCCTGGACAACGACATCATGGCGGTCCTCTCCGAACGCGGCACGACCGCCGACTCCACGGCGGCCGTCTCGTTCGACGAGGGCGTTGGAGGACGGATAGGCCTGGTCACGGCTCTGGAGGCCGATGGGCGCCGCCTGGGTGCCCTGGCGGTGACGCGGCCGCGCTATCTCCACTTCTCTCCGCCCGACACCCAGGTTTTCAAAGCGCTGAGTATTCAGACCGGCCTGCTGATCGAACGCAGTCTGCTCTATGAAGAAGTAGCCGTCGGTGCGGTTCTGGAGGAGAGGTCCCGGCTGGCACGGGAAATACACGATGGATTGGCCCAGCATCTGGCATTCCTGAAGATGCGAGTGGCCTGGCTACAGCGCTCGTCGGCTTCAGTTGAGAAAAAGCAGCTCCATGATATTGAAGGCGTCCTTGCCACGGCGCTGACCGAGGCACGGCAGGCCATCAGCACGCTACGGTCCGATTCCGGTGCGGCCACTACGGCCGAGGCGTTCTCCGGCTACCTGGAGGAGTTCGGCCGGGTGTCGGGGCTCGATCTGGACGTCGAGCAAGATGAGCAGCTACCGGAGGTCGGTGCCAAGGTGCGAGTCGAGTTGCTGCGCGTGGTCCAGGAGTCGCTCACTAACGTTCGCAAGCACTCCGGGGCGACGAAAGTCAAGATTGAGATGACGCACCGGGGCAATCGATTCACAATCTGCATTGAGGACAACGGAAAGGGATTCGACGTGACAGAGACGCCGGAGGGGCACTTCGGCGTCGCGATCATGCGCGAGCGCGCGGAATCGGTGGGCGGCAGCTTCCAGGTCACGTCGATTGCGGGGCAGGGCACGAGGGTTGAGGTCAGCGTGCCGGTACCCTTTATAGACGAGCGACTGATCGGCTAACTCTGGGCCAGATCGCGCTCGACGTCCTCGATCTGGCGGTCGATCTGTCGCTCCTCCGTCTGCAGTGCACTCAAGGCTTTTCGCCGCTCCTCGATTTGCCCGCGAAGCATGGCCTGGCCCACTCCTGAAGACGCCCGGTCGAGCTGGCGCTCCAGAAGGGCGATATCCCGCTCGATCGAGGCACGCTGTTGGCGGCGTCGAGCCTGGGACTGGCGCCATCGTTCTACCCGCCCGGCCGCCTGCTCCAGGTACCGCGCGTGCTTTTCGCGGCCGATCTCATCCGCCCTCTTCCAGATCTCGTGCGCGCGGCTCCGCATGGACTTGAGCGCTCGGTGCGAGCACTCCAGCTCGGAGGAAGCTGCATGGAAACGCTTGATCGCCTCTTTCGCTTGTCGCGCGTCCAGGTGCTGAATCTGTGCCTCTGCCTCGTCCAGCGCCACAGCGAGCGTTCTCTCGTTCTCGCTCCAGAGCTCGGTAAGCCTGGTCCAGGCCGCGTGATTGATTTCCTGCCAGCGCTCCCAGATCCCGGTCTTCCGCAGCTGGGCGGACGACGACTCGATCTGTGAGCGCAGCAAGGCCAGGTCAGCTCGTACCTCCTGCACCGCTGGAATCGCGTCGGCTTCTGCCAGGTTCTCCTGCGCCAGCCCGAGCCCTTCCAGCAGTTTCGATTCGACCTCCCGCAACTGCTCCGCCCTCTGGCGCTGCTCGCCGCGCGCTTGATGGCACAGCTCGTTTACCCGATGCTGCAGCTGCAGCTTGTCATCCAGCTTGATGGCGGGCGCGGTTCTAATCCGCTCGTTCAGGTCCTTGACCGTCGTCCAGAAAGTTCGGAAGCTCTCCATCTGGCCCGGCCACGCGGCTTCGAGTCCGTCAACCTCTGCTGCGAGCGCGGCAGCAGCAGCGTCAGCCTGCTGCTCCCACAGTTCAGCGTCACTCACTAGGTGTGCGTCCCGTCGATGATCTGCTCGGCCACGGTGACGGCCGCCTCCTCCGCTGCCATGGGGACGGCGACGACCGGCTCATAGACCGCGAGCACGTAGTGCATGTCCGTCACCGCGTACGCCACGCTGATCACCCGCTCGGCAAACTCGTTG
This sequence comes from Chloroflexota bacterium, assembly GCA_025966365.1. GTDB lineage: Bacteria > Chloroflexota > UBA5177 > UBA5177 > UBA5177 > JAICWV01. Next base: position 31,559 of record JAICWV010000021.1, read on the forward strand.
AGATGAGCTTCGAGAGCGCGAGCAAGACTCTCGGCGTCACGGTTGCACGATGTCCAGGTCTCGAACGGCACGCTCCTCTCCTCCGTGCCATATCTTACCGCGCGCCTATACTCGGTCGAAGTCGCTCACAGGACGAGGTGGGGCCATGGATCTCACGGACTATATCGATTCCCTCTACGGAGGCGAGGACGACTTGCTGCGGCGAATGCGCGAGAAGGCCGCCGATGAAGGGGTTCCTGCCATACAGGTCCCCTTTTCCCTGGGGCAGCTATTGCAGGTGGTGGTCCTCGCTTCCGGTGCCCGGAGCATCCTCGAGATCGGGACACTGTTCGGGTACAGCGCCGTGCTCATGGGCCGGGTGTTGCCGGAAGACGGCCACATGCTCTGTCTCGAAGTCAGCTCCAGGCACGCCGAAATTGCGCGCCGAAACATTGCCGATGCCGGACTTTCCCAGCAGATAGAGGTGCGTCAGGGAAATGCACTGGATCTGCTGCCCGCGCTGCAGGGACAGACATTTGACTTCATCTTCATCGATGCCGACAAACCCGGGTACCCCGCCTACCTCGACTGGGCACTGAAGGTGAGCAAGCGCGGGACGGTTATCGTGGCCGACAACATCTGGCGGCACGGAGAGGTGACGACCGATGCCGACGAAAACGCGGCAGCTATGGGAAAATTCAACCGTCTGGTCGCGGAAAACCCGCGTCTGAAGACCGCCATTGTTCCGCGAACTGACGGATCGGATGCGGCCAGCGTGAGCGTGGTCGTGGGCTGAGGAGCGTGGCATGGCCCTTGCTCAGTGAGAACCTGCGATGCCGGATCTGCTCACCCCCCACCTCCCACTTGCGCTGCTGCTCGTTCCTTTGCTGGTGGTGGGCGGGGTGATGGTATGCACGGCCGCGTATCATGGTTTCGTCCGCTTCGAGGAGATGCGCCGCCTGCGCACCGATCCGCTCTCGGTCACCAGCTATCATTGCCGCTACTGCCGGTGGGGCGTGGCACGCATGGAAGATGACCGGGTCCGGTTCGAAGGAGATGACATCGTCGAGACGAGGCGCTTTGTGTGCAGAAGGTGTGGACTCCCGCAGTGGGTCGTGCTCCGGACACCGATCCTGCGCAAGGTGAGCTGACTCAGACGCCCCCGCGGCTACCATGGGAGGCATGGAGCAGGTTCGTCCATTTCTCGATGAGCTGGCGTCATCCTCGCCGGTGCCGGGCGGGGGGAGCGTCGCCGCGGTGTCCGCTGCTATGGGAGCGGCGCTGCTGGTCATGGTTTGTAATCTGACGGTCGGGCGCAAGCGGTTTAGTGAGGTGCAGGACCGCGCCGAGACGTTGCGTGATGAGGCGGAGCGTCTGCTTGCACGGGCTACCGAGCTCGCAGATGAGGACGCCGAGGCCTACGCACGGGTTGCGGAGGCGATGACGCTACCCCGCTCCAGTGATGCTGAGAAGGGTGTCCGGCGGGAGCGACTTCAGGTGGCGCTAAAGGGCGCGGCCGTGCCGCCGCTGGAAACGATGCGGGTCGCATCCGAGGTTGCTCGGCTCTCCGCCGATCTCGTCACGTTCGGCAACCCCTCGGCGATCACCGACGTGGGGACGGCGAGCCTGCTCGCTTCCGCTGCGTACAACGCGGCGCGGCTCAACGTCCTGATCAATCTGGATGCGATACAAGACGGCGCCTGGTCGACCAGACTGCGAGACAATCTGGGGGACATTCCGGATCCGGAACGCTGGAACAGCCAGGTTCAGAGCGGGGTTCAAGGCGCGGTAGGGCGCGGGTGACGGCCCGCCTTCTTGATGGGAGAGCCCTGGCTGACGCGATTCGCATGTC
>JAICWV010000134.1 GCA_025966365.1 Chloroflexota bacterium
AGAAGCTGGCCCAGCTTGGATGCGTCTGGATCACCGATCTGATCACCCACGGCCGTTTCGATCCGGAGGTGGCGGTGGAGAAGGTGCCACACGGGATCGGCCAGGTGACCCGCATCGGCGCCTCGACCGGACTGCGTCCGCAAGGAAGCGCGGCACTGATGAACGCGATCCAGCGGGTGGCTGTCGAGCAGACCAGGCTGGGCATTCCCATCTTCGTCCACGAGGAAGCGGTTGGCGGCCTCTGCGCGCGCGATGCCACCGTGTTTCCGCAGGCACTGGGACTCGCCGCCACCTGGAACCCCGAACTCCTGGAGAAGATTGGAGCGGTCATCCGCAGACAAATGCTGGCGGTGGGCGCGCGGCTGGCACTCTCCCCGGTGCTCGACGTGGCCCGTGACCCACGTTGGGGCCGGGTTGAGGAAACGTATGGCGAGAACCCCGTTCTATGTGGCGTGATGGGTACGGCCTACGTTCGCGGGCTCCAGGGCGACACTCTCTCCCGGGGCGTCGCCGTCACCGGCAAACATTTCCTGGGCTACGCCATGTCCGAGGGTGGTCGTAACTGGGGACCGGTCCAGATGGGGCCGCGCGAGCTGCGCGAGGTCTATGCCGAACCCTTCGCCGCCGCAATCCGCGATGCCGGCCTCGCCTGCATCATGAACTCCTACTCCTCGGTGGACGGCCTCCCCTGCGCGGGCAGCTGGGCCATCCTGACCGGGCTTCTGCGCGACGCGCTCGGCTTCGATGGCGCCGTGGTAGCGGACTACGGGGCGGTCGCTCTGCTCGTGACCCACCATCACACCGCTGCCGACAGGGGAGAGGCCGCGGCACAGGCCATCTCCGCCGGACTGGATATGGAGCTCCCGGCGCTGGAGTGCTATGGGGCACCGCTCAAGGCGGAGGTTGAGGCGGGACGAGTTCCGATCAGTGTGGTCGATACGGCGGTGCGCCGTGTCTTGCGCCTCAAGGTCGAGCTCGGCCTCTTCGAGCACCCATACGTGGCCGAAGGGTCGGCCGCGGCGTCGTTCGATACCCCCGGGGACCGTTCGCTGGCGCGCGAGGCAGCCGCCCAGTCCGTAATTGTCCTGACTAATAGCGGCGTCCTCCCCATCCGGACCGACGGCGGCCCCGTCGCGCTTATCGGGCCGGGCGCAGACGATCAGCGCTTACTTCAGGGGGACTACCACTACCCGGCCCATCTGGAGATCATCTTCGGCCAGCACACCGAGACGCTGGGAGCATACGACCCGGGCACAGCACCGGAGAAAGGCGGCGCGTTCGCTCCCGGCCCCTATTACACGCCGCACGTGACGCCGCTGGAGGCACTCAGGGAAGCACTGGGAGCTGATAGAGTGACGTACGCTCGCGGCTGCGACCTCTTCGGTGGTGACCGCAGCGGCTTTCCGGAGGCGGTGGAGGCAGCGGCACGGGCAGACGTCGCCGTTGTGGTGGTGGCGGGGAAAAGTGGGCTGGCCCGGCCGGCGACGTCGGGTGAGGCCAACGACGCTACTGACCTGTCTCTCCCGGGCATCCAGGAGGACCTGGTCGAGGCGATTGCTGCCACCGGCACGCCAACGGTCGTGGTCGTGCTGAGCGGACGGGTCCACACCCTGGGCCGGATCGCCTCGCAGGCGGGCGCGCTGCTCCTGATGGTGCCTCCGGGGGAAGAGGGCGGACACGGATTGGCCGACATTTTGACCGGTGCTGTCAATCCGAGCGGCCGCCTCCCCGTGAGCCTGCCTGGCACCGCGGGCCAGGTTCCGGTGTTTGCCGACACGCGCTCCGGCGGGGACCGGGCCATGTTCTTCAAGGACTATATCGACAGTCCGGCGGGCTCGCTCTTCCCGTTCGGGCACGGGTGTAGCTACGCCCACTTCAACTACAGCAATCTGCGTCTCGAGTCGAGCTCGACCGGCCGGCCGGTCACGGTTGCAGTAGATATCAGCAATGCCGGCGACATGGGGGGCGACGAAGTCGTCCAGCTCTACTGCCGCGACGAGGTGGCCTCCGTGGTTCGGCCCGTGATCCAGCTCCTCGGCTTTGCACGAGTCTCCATTCTGGCCGGCCGGACACGCACGCTGACCTTTACTGTCCACCCGTCCCGGCTGGCCTTCTACGACGCCGAGATGCGTTTCGTGGTCGAGCCGGGAGCATTCACCTTCAAAGTGGGCGCGTCATCGGACGACATCCGGCTGGAACACACAGTGGAGCTGACCGGCGAGACAGCTTCCTATGCACAGCGTGAGGTGGTGGCCACGACTGTCGCCGTCGACTGAGCTACATCAGGGGCTTGACTGCCGTCAGCCCCTCGGCTCCGGGCGGCAGAATCCCGTGGAGCATCAGCCCTTCACCCGCCTCGCGCGCCCCGCCGTACAGGGGACGATCGGCAGGATCCCGCATCTGAATCAGCAAGGTCGTGCGCGCCTCGTCGCTCACGTTGATCCCCGAGCCATGGATGGTCAGATAGCTGAAAAACAGCACGTCGCCCGCCTGCGCCGGGAGCACAACCGCGGACTCGAGGGGATACTCCTCGACGGGGAGGTGAAAGCTTCCCGATGGATCGTGCTCGAGCGGTCCCAGCGCCTGGCTTCCGGGGACGACCCGCAAGCATCCCTTTTCCTCCGGCGCATCGTCGAAGTGAACGATGGCGGCGATCATGCTGTGCCGCTCGTGCGGAAAGAAAGGATGGTCCTGGTGCATGGGGAAGGGGGAGCCCTTCTCCGGGGGCTTGATGAAGAGCTTGGTGTGATGGAGCTGCACGTTCGGGCCCCCGATAAGCGCGGCCGCGATATCGGTCAGCCGCGGGTCCACGATCAGCCGGGTGAACATGGCCGAGTGATACTCCACGCTATGGCAATGCTGGAGCTTCGTCTCCATGCCGCCGGCAACCGTCCTGGCGCTGTCCCAGGTGGCTTCGACTTTGTCGTGCTGCGACAGCCGGTCTATCAGCGCGTGAGCCTCGGCGCGAAAGGCGGCTGCTTCTTCCGGGGAAATAAGTCCTTTGACCAGCAGATAGCCGTTCGTGCCATAGAAGGCCTGCTCCTCGTCCGTGATCGGACCCCGCGTCTGCGTTACCACGTGAACCTCCTCGCGTTCGCTTACATGGCCATTGTGCTACTAATGCTCCAGGGTGAGCATCTGGAGCCCGTCCAGAATCCAGCTTCCCGGACTCTTCCCCGGCATGTAGTGAGCGATGCTGCCGCCGGGCGGCACAGAGCGGCTATGGATCGCCTCGGTTACGCGGTCGGCCGTTCGCTTCCACGTGGTGTCGATCATGGAAACGGCGTCCTGTCGTTCGACCTCGGCAGGATCCATGTGCAGGTGGTCCGCCCACAAATGGACACGAAGCTTGCGTGCCACCTCTGGAGAAATTGACTGGACGTTCATCTCCGCATCGGTGCGGAGTCCACGGTCGTTGAGGTTGGCGGAGCCCACCGTCAGCCAGGAGTCGTCGATGATCCCGACCTTGGCATGGACATAGACCGGAAGGTAGTGATAACCGGTAGGACCGAGCGCAGGGCCCGAGGAATACGGGCAGTAGGCCGCGAATATGCCGCGGCCACCATCGGCATCCTGTAACTTCCGCACGTGCTCGTCGTTGTCGTACTTCCCCGTAAAGGCCTTGGCAGGGAGGACCATGACGATGCGAAACTGGCCGTCGTGGGGCCGGTTCATGGCCGCAATCAGAGCATCCACGATCTCCGGCGCCCACAGGTACTGATTCTCGAGGTAGATAAAGCGCTCTGCCCGGGCAATAGCGTGCAGGTAGGCGGAGGCAATCCCGTAGATTCCCTCCGGCGCGAAGCGATAGAAGTCCCTGGGAATGGTCCGCAGCACCTGGACTGGAGTGTTCATCTGCTCGGACACGGTGGCAGGTAGGGGCCGGAGCCGTTCGCCCGTCACCTCATTCCAGCGCTGGCAGAAGTTCTCCTCGATATCTGGAACCGCCTCGCCCTCGACACGCATCTGGACGTCATGCCAGCTGGGACCAAAGCGAAGGGGGTGGCGAGCTATGTCCCAGCGGTCGCCCGCGTAGGTCGTGAGGTCGATCCCGCCGACGTACCCGACTCGCCCGTCGATCGTCACCGCCTTCTGGTGCTCATCGTGGCTGAATGGAGCGGCACCGTCCAGGACACACCGTACCCGTGGCGCCATGGAGAGCAGGAGATCGCGCGTTTCTCGCACTGTCCTGGTGGTGGGCTCGAAGAACGCGGGGGCGCCCTCCCAGAGAAGGACGTAGACCTCTGCCCGCTGAGAGGTCTGCCTGAGAAGGTCCGCCACGATCGATGTGGCGATTCCCTGCTGGTCATGGCGAAGAAGGGGCATTTGCGGTGTCAGGCACCACCCGGCAATGGTTACCCGTTGTCTCGCCTTGCCCAACTCGGCACAGAGATCACCAAAATACTCGTCACCATGGACCAGCGGTCGCAGGGCGCTGTGGGACCGTGGCGGAAAGTCCAGCGGGTACCACCGGGGATCGCCGAGGATGTCGCCCCGTGTGGCACGGAGCGGCGAAGCCGGGAGACGTTCCAGAACACGGCGGCGCCGGCGCCGGCGCGCAACCACGTCAACGACGGGAAGGGCCAACCGCACCAGGAGGTGCTTCACGAGCGCGCGACGGTAACGCATTACAATTCCATTCCTTACAGGCACCCCGACAGGCTAGGGGAAGGACTTGAACAGGTCTCGAAGATCCATGGCGCGCGCCGACTCTCCAAGCAGTGGGTGGAGATCAAAGATCTCTTCCACTGTGCGCAGGGTAGAGCTGTGGGTGTAAGGAAGCGCGTTGTGATACCCGTGGCCCCTGGCGTCGGGAGACAGCACGATCATCCCAATGGGACCGTCACCCGACGCCGCTTCGTCCCACGTTATGAAGATCACGCCGCCACTGCGGTAGGCGGCGGACCGCAGAATGGTGGGAATGACGCGAGAGAGCCAGGTGTCTCCCTGGGCCACGCGGTTGGAGAGCAGCGGGCAGCCGCTGTGCATGTCGTCGCAGAGATTGGGTGTGATGAAGTTGTACTGAGCAACCCGGTCATGAGCGAGATCGCCGGCAAGCTCGCCAAAGGGGCGAACATGATCGATGCATGTGTGGGAGTCAAACGAGAAGTTGCCGGTGTTGTCGGCAAAGTAGACAAAGGGGTCGTGTCTGGGCACGTACAGGTCGTCCGCGGTGCCGGGGACACCGTTCTCAGCGGCGACGGCAAGGACGTCATGTTGCGAGAGCGGGCAGGAAGTTCCCGAGATATTTTCGGAGTAATTGCGCCACGATATGCCGGCCCGGGTCATGAGGGCGGTGAGATGCTCCGCCGAGTGAATTCGATAGTGGGTGGGAGCGCGGTCGGAGTGAATGCAGCCGGCACCGGGGAAGCAGTTGGTGCCGGCCTCGAGCCAGAGGTAGTTGGGTAGGCTGGGATGATTACCCGGAGGATTGTAATACTGCGTGGCGTAGGAACTCCGCGGCAGAAGCGTTCCGTTGATGTAGGGTGCGTGCGAGCTGCCGAGGATGCTCGACCAGTTGTGATTTTCCATGAGGATGAGAAACACCGTCCGCAGATGGTGATGAGGGAGCTGCCGGACGTCGGACAGTCGCACCGACGTTGGCGGAATGTAGACCGCGCCGCTCGAACCGCATGCTGATATCGCGAGCGCCAGGATGAAAAGAGCAATGAGTGCGCGAATGGAAAGATTCATGTCCCACGTGGTTCTACCACGCGCAGGGACTTATCGAACCGTCATTACCTGTCCAGCGCTGCGCCCGAAGACCTCCGGGAAGAAGGCCTCCGACGCCTGGGTCGGAGCCACGCCGTACCTGCCAGCCACGGTAGCCTGCACCAGATAGGTGAAGCGGTACGTTCCGGGCGGCAGCGACTGGGCGTACACGGACACGCGGTCATCACGAAGATCCACGTGGGTCAGATACGACGAGAGGTTCCGCACCCCCGGTGGAGTCTCCAACGGTTGCCATGCTCTGAAGAGCCCCTGCCGGCTGGTATTCAGCGACTGGTCGATCGGCTCGAACCCGGATGGGATGGGATCATCGAGCGCCAGATGCGTGAGTGTCCGGGCGGTCCGCAAGGTAATCTCCACCTGAAGTGCGGTTCCCGCCCCGACGAACCGCTCCTGGCGTCCGTCAAAGTCCAGATAGCGCCGGCTCACCGTAATGCCCCGTGCGAAGGCGCGGATCCCGCTCGCGCGCAGGAAGTAGTGCATCTGAGCCACGTAGTACAGCGGCCCCCCTCCAACACTACCCCCGCGCTGCACGCGCGTGACGGCAAAGGACGCGCTACCGCGGCGCAGCGACGCCAGGGGCCGGCGCAGCGTATCCGCTCTACTCGATCTCGGCCCGACTGTCCGCCGAAGCAGCGTCTTCCCGTCTACCGCTACCTGGTATCGATATGAGGCATGGGTCTCATGGGCGCTCTTGGCGTAGGCGGCCAGGGCAGACACCCCCAGCGCAGAATCTCGAGTGGTGTCCCAGGCCGCACCACTGCGCGCCAGCATGAGCCATCGTGCCGCGGCCGGGACGTAGGGATCGCCGGGAGCTAGAGCCACCAGTGCAGACAGAGCATGTGCCGTCTCTTCGACCGCGGTTCCACCTCCCAGTCCCGCCGCTTCCCAGTTCGCGCCCGTGTCACTTACCACCGCCGCGCTGTTCAGTCGGGCGACAAGCGACCGCGCGGCAGAGACTCTTCCGGATGCGCCGAGTGCCCGGGCAAGATCGGACTGTCCCGCCGGAGTGAGATGTGAAAGGATGACCCCGTCCCGAAAGAGGGCTTCGACCGCGGGCGTATCCGGCGCACCGGTGCGAGCAATCGCCAGCAGCAAAGTCGCGCGCTGGTCTGGAGCAGCTCTTCCGAGCTGTGATACCAGATAGACTCTGGCGCGGTGCAGGCGTGAGACCCGGCCGGAGGCACGCAGAGCCATCACGACATCAGCCGTGACCACCGGATCGCTCGTCGCGTTCGCGTCGCTAAACCACGGCCATCCGCCATCCGCACGCTGGCGCCCCTCCAGAGCGGCGGCGGTGCGGGCAATAGATCCCGGACCGATGCTCGAGCCGGGCACGTTCCGCAGGGCGCTTGCGGCCAGAAGCCGGGATGCGACATCGTCATTCGATTCGTAGCGCGAAGGTGTGAATGCCTGGTACATGCGGCCCAGGCCCGCGGTGAGGGAGGATGAGAGCCGAATGGTGAGATCGCCGGGCCGGGCCGCGGCGCCGGCTGGTACGATGATCTCCTGCCTGGTGCTCCCGAATACCTGCCCCGATGTGGCAGCGACCTCCTCGGTCAGCGGCAGATGCACCGGTATCCCCACCTGCACTGAGTAGCCCTGGCCGCTACCCGCGACCGGCGCTTCCGAGAACCTGAGGGTTGCCCTGCTGGCCGCGGGAACGCTCGCCTTCCAGATCACCAATCTCTCGCCGTTACCGGGAATCACGACCACGTGCGATCCGGCGGAGGTGGAGAGCCCGGAAGCATGGAGGGAGACGCGTAGGTGTGCCGGTCGCGAGGTGTCGTTGTTGACCACAGCGCCGACGCGGAGTTTGTCGCCCTGGAGAAAGAAGCGAGGCGTTACCGGCCGGAGTACCACGTCGCGCGTACTCACCGTTCGCAGCGTCGCCTGCCCGACCCGGTATCCGGCTGTCACGCCCCGCGCCGTCAGCTGCCAGGTCGTGAAGTTATCCGGCAGCATGACGTGGACGCGAGCTCGCCCCGATTTCCCCGTCACCAGATCAGCCCGCCAGAAACCGGTATCGCGAAAATGTTTGTAGACCGTGGCCGGCAAGAGACCGCCTCCGCCGCCACCCCCGGCACCCCCGGGCTGCACTCGTGATGTTGCCGACTGCTTCAGCTCATCGATGGAGACGGCCCCGCCGGACGCCGTGGTGACGGCCAGCGGTCGCCGGCCGTACAGAGCCGCGAGGATATCGGGGGTGGTGTCGCTTTGCAGCGCCAGAACCGCCGTATCGACCAGGGCGAGCGACACCTCCGCAGACACCGGCCTCCCCAACGAATCCGTCGTGGTCACGCTATAGGTGGCGCGCTGCCCCGGCATGTACCGCGCGCGGTCCTGGGCCAGGTGAATGATGAGCTTCCTGGGCGCCACCCGCACGTGCACCTCCGCCACGCCGTAGCGCCAGACCGGCGGGGAAGATCCAATCTCGCCGCGATAGAGCGTGACGGTGACGTAAATATTCGGTATATCGGCCACGGTAATCGGCACGTTAATCGCGGTTGGGCCGGGGGCAAGACGCTCGACGCGGTAGGAAAGAACGCCGCTGCGCTCGGTAGTCACCAGCGCCGTCGCATGAGCAAATGACGCCGCGACCAGTATGCTGGCGGTCTGCCCCACCCTGTACGACTGCCGGTCGGGTTGCAGGGCAAGGGATGTGTCGTTGGAGACGCCAGCATCGCTGTAGCCCGTCCCGCTGGCGTAAATAAAGACCCCGGATCTGGCCAGGTTGCCCAGCGAATCCTGCCCCGTGACCACAATGTAGTAGTCTCCCCCTTGATCGGGCGTGAACGAGAAGTGTGCCTTCCCTCCACTGCCGGTACTGAGCGTCTGCGAGGAGACCTGCGTGTCATGCGGCACCTGCCTCCAGAGCGAGCCAGACATGCCATTTCCGCCCAGCACGCTCGTATAGGTGCGGCGATATACCGTCGCCGTCAGTCTCGCGTTCGCGATCGGGTCGCCACCCGGAGTCACGGCCGCCACGTCCACTGCCTCGGCGCTACCGGACGCCACTACGTTCTCGCGCGGGGCTATGCCGAGCTCCTCGTCAGCCTTGAGGGCCGCGACCTGTACCCGCCCCGACACCGGCTGATGATTGATGTCAATGCTGGTGGCCTCGATGGTGACCGTCTGGTCCAGGGGGCTCTTCGAGAGATCCACCGGCACCCGGATCGATAGTTGCCCCGCGCCGTCGGTCGTACCGCTGCCATGTGCAATTTCGTCGCCGAAAAACCCGGCTCCCTCGATCGCGAACCGCCGGCTTGCATACCACTGCTGGAGCGCGCTTGCGTCCGTGAACTGGTACCTCTCCCACCCACGTGGTAGCACGGAGCGGTTCTCGCTGAAAGCTGTCCATTCCACATGTTGCCCTGCGGCAGGCGCACCGAAGGTGTATGTAACCTTGACGGTCGCGTCGACCGTCTGCCTCTGCACATAGCTCGAGCGCGTCGCGGTGACCGAGGTCAAGAACTCCGGCTTGCGATAGGAGGCAATGACATAGTTGGTGAAGGCGGCTCCGCCAGGGTCATGGGGAAGTGCGATGGAGATGCTGCCATACCCGGTTCCGGCGCCGGACTGCAAGGTGAAATTCCCGTGCACCGTCCCGAAGTGATCCAGCGTCAGGGACCGCCGATAGACCGTGTGGCCCGCCCCATCCGCGGCTACCGCGATCACCCTCGCAGAGCCAGGGGATCTGTATACCCCTCCATGATCCCGCCAGACAACGGCTCGGAAATGGACGGTCTGGCCCGGACGATAGATCGGCCGGTCAGTATAGACGTACCGTCCGGAAGGGCCGTCCCTGTACGCCCCGGCGTCGAGCGCCGCCTCGTCCTGAGCCGACGGCAGCCAGGTTGATAGCGCCATGCCGAAGGCCCGGCCGCTCGCAATTGCCGCCTGCACGTTGTACCCCTGAGTCACGGTGAAGAGGTGAAGGCCCTGCCCGTCCGTGGTTCCCGAGCCAATAGTGTTACCACTGTCGTCAACCAAACGAACCCTCTCTTCCGGTAATGGCTGTCCGGTTTGTGCCGACGTCACCCAGACCAGGACGCGGTGTTGCGAG
>JAICWV010000013.1 GCA_025966365.1 Chloroflexota bacterium
CGTCCATCAGGTCGAGTACCTGATCGTCTACGGGACTCGGTTCCAGGCGGTCATGGAGACGACTCCGCATCGCTACTACATGGCTGATTCCGGGTCCGTGCTTGCTCTTGGAGGTACGGCTGCGATCGCGGCGTGTCTGGTGATGCTGTACGCTCGCCGTCACGCGATCAGTCTGCTGCGTGCCCGGATTCCGGCGCGTTTTCACCGCCTCGTACCGACGACATCGCCACAGCTGACCTGGCGGGCAGTGCTGATGACTGCCTTCCTGCTGGCGGCGTGTCAGGTGGCCATCTATGCCGTTCAGGAGAACCTGGAGTGGATGTACGCCGGACTCAGCGCACCCGGGATCTGGGTGCTGATTGGCTCGCAGCATCTGACCGTCCTGCCGCTCCACGCCCTTGTCGCTCTGTGCGGCTCGGTTCTCCTCTGGACTCTGTCGGTCCTCTGCCGCGGTTCGGAATCAACTCTCGAGGCCGTCCGGGTGCTGGCAGAACGTTTTGGCGGCCGGCCTCACATGTCCGGCCGGTTCCCGCCGGCTGGACATCGTCTCCCACATCGCCGTCTCCTTCGGACCGCCCGGGGACTTCGGTCGCCGCCGATCGCAGCCTGAGCATCCAGCGCTGACCCGTTTTTCACTCCCTGGTCTCAGTCTCGAAGGAGTCATACCTTGTTCACGTCCTACGTCCTGATCTCACACATGTCGCACGCCTTCGGCAAGCGGTACGATCTCCCGGTGCCGCTCTGGCTCTTTGTCGGAGGAGGCGCCGTCGTCGTCTTTCTCTCGTTCTTGCTCGTCCTGCCGCGGACGCTCCCCATCGAGGGAGTCAATGAGCTGCCCGACCGTCTCGGCCGCTACGTCACATCCATCCCGCTGGCGGTCATCGCCTGGCTCATCATGCTGGGCCTGATCATTGGCGGCCTCTTTGGCTCGCAGGAGATCGCCGAGAATATCCTGCCCACCGCCTTCTGGCTCATTGCCTGGATTGCTATTCCTGTCTCCTGCGGGATTCTTGGCAACTGGACCAGACCGCTTAATCCCTATGCCGCGCTGGCTCGGGCGGTTGACCGGCCCGGGCTTCAGCGCGCCATCCTGGGGGGACCGCCGCTGGCATGGCCTTCCTGGCTCGGCTGGTGGCCCGCGGTGGTCATCTTCTTCATCGTTGCCAGCGGTGAATTGATCTACAACGCCTGGGCGACGATCCCGGCGGTGACCGCGGCGGGGCTAGCGATCTATGCCCTGATAACGGCGGCTGCCGCGCTTGCCTTCGGGAGCGAGGCATGGCTGGAGCGGGGCGAGATGTTTTCGGTGTTATACAGCACGTGGGGAAGGCTGGGGTACTTCCGCTTTGGCGCGCCGGGGACGCGCGGCTTTGGAGGAGGACTGAAGGCGAGGTTCGAGCCGGCGGTCAGCCGCATCACCTTTGTCCTTCTGCTCCTGGCTTCGGTGTCCTTCGACGGCCTGCTCGCCACCCCCGCCTGGAAGCACGCCCGCGACAATCTGCCCTCGACATTTACTCCGGGCACCGCGCCCTACCTGATCGCTACCACGCTCGTCTTCATTGGGCTGGTTCTGGTGGCATGGGCGCTCTTCGGCGGGTTCGCGTCGGCGGTGCGCGCCGCAGGCTCGCTGGAAGGCTCGGTGGTGGACGTGCTGGCCGGCCTCCTTCCCTCGCTGCTTCCCATTGCCTTTGGCTACCTGGTCGCGCACAACCTCGAGTACCTGGCCATCAACGGGCAGCTCCTCTTTCCGCTGCTGGGCAATCCTGCCGGTTTTTCGTGGTGGCCGGTGCTACCGTACCCCTTCAATGACAGTTACGAGCTGAAGACCAACATCCTGCCCTCGAGCATCTACTGGTATTTCGACGTGGCACTGATCATATTCGTCCACATCGTGGCCGTCATCCTGGCACACGACTACCTGATCAAGGCGACACGCACGGTCCGGACCGCACGGAGGGCGGAGTGGCCCTGGGTCATCGACATGATCATCTACACCATGTCCAGCCTGTGGCTCCTGGCCCAGCCGCTGGTAAAGGGAGGGTAGTTACTCGCCTGCGGCCCGGGCTCGCCGATTCGCTACCCACTCGTCGATCGAGAGCGCTCCCGATCCGAGCCAGGCCACGCCAAGCGCCAGAGCCAGGAGGATGACATCGCGAATGACGTCCCACCAGCCCACGGTATCGCCGCCTGCCAGGGCGGTGATGACCGGGTTGGTGGTCGAGCCGAAACAGCCGCAGGGATGCGCCGTGTGCCCGGTGATGAGGGCGTCAAGCAGAGCCACGATGAACATCAGGAGCATGGCGGCGGTGGCAGCCGCGGCCAGCCGCCCCAGGAAGCCCACGATCAGGTAGAGCGCGGCCAGAATTTCGACCCACGGAAGGATCAGCGCGAAGGGCGCGGCGAGCGGGTCAGGCATGAGATGGAAGGCTCGAACCGTCTCAGCGAACTCGGACGGCGCCTGTACTTTGCTGATCCCGGCGAGCAGGAAGATAGCAGCCAGCACCAGGCGCGCGACCAGCAGGGCCCGGCGGGTCAGGTTCTCATCCGAGACGAGGTGAGTCGAGGCGTCAGGAGCCGCGGAGGGCGCTGTCGATCGCATTGGCCAGGGTAGCTTGCGGTTCTTCGCCGGAGCTGGAGTGGACGATCTTCCCGTTCTTGTCGATGATGTAGATGCCCGGGTATGAGGAGATCCCGTACCGGTTCACAGTACGGAAGTCGGGATCGACAAGTTGCGGCACGTGCTCGTGGAAGGTGTTGGCGAACCAGCGCAGGTCTGCTGCCGAGGCGGGCGTTGTATCCAGGCCGAAGCTGCTGTCGTAGTTGGGACCGTAAGGGTTGGCGAGGACAGACCAGACCCGGACGCCGTGAGATTGGTACCGGTTTGCCAGGTTCTGAATGATGGAGGCTTCACGCTGGCAATGCGGGCACCAGACGGCGAAGAACTCGAGCAGAACCGGATGACCTCGCTGTGCCGCCAGTGAGTACGATTTGCCGCCGACGTCGGTAAGCGTGAAATCGGGCGCCTGGGTGCCGACCTTGAGCATGTTCGCATTGGGTGAATAGGCGGTTGGCGTGGTGACCGCGGGCCCGTTTCCGTTATGGACACCGCCAACGCTGTTGATCCGGATAAATGCCATTACCACGATGATGGCGACGACGGCGACGGTAATCAGTCCACCGATGATCTGGACGGGCGAGAAGCCGCTCCCGGATGCCGGCGCCTTTCGTTGCTGCCGCTCGACTGCCCGCCGCTGGGTCCGGGTGGTTTGTTTTCGTGCATCCGCCCGCCTGGTTGTTTGCCGTCTCTGTGCCATGCCTCTCTCATTCAGTCAATTCGCGGGTGAGCTCTGCCCAACCGCCGCTCACATTCTCTCGCAGCTCCATTAGAGAGGCATTATTGTTAACCACTCGGGTGACCGATGGGTGATCGAAGGATGGCTGGGCGCGGATGCGGGCACCGGCATCCTCACGCGTCATGCCGCGTGTTTTTGTCAGCCTGCGCATCTCTTCGCCGCGCGGACAGCGAACTACCCACACAGCGTCCATCAGCGGGAGGAGGTCGCTCTGGAGCAGCTTTACCGCGTCCACTATCACCAGCCCACGCCTTCCGGCGTGGGCGTGCAGCCGTTCCCGCACGACTCGCCGCACGGCCGGATGCGTGATGGCCTCGAGTCGCCGCAGCTTCTCGGGGTCGGCGAAGACGATCCGGCCCAGGGCGGGACGATTCACGGAGCCGTCGGCGTTGAGAACCTCCTGCCCGAATGCATCTGCGACGCGGGGGATCAGCTCGCGGTCGCGGGCCATGAGGTCATGGACGATTTGATCTGCGTCGATCCGCTCCAGCGCCCCCATCTCGAGCAGGATGTCGCCCACCGTGGTCTTGCCGCAGCCGATGGGCCCGGTCAGGCCGAGGACGAGCGGAGACGCTTCCGTATGTCGTCGATCCATTGACCCTGCGCCGTTTCCAGCGATCGCTGAACCGTCTGGTAGCGGTCGATCAGCTCGCGGAGCTGTGCCACGGTGCCCGCCGAGCCCACGTCGGCGAGGCGAGCTGCCAGAGACACGGCTTCCGCTTCCAGGTCCAACAGGCTGTAGCGCTCCACCGGCGGCCCGCTCTCTCGGGTGGCCGCCTCGGTCCGGTCGAGTGGGGCGGCAGTGCCGTCGGCGTACCCACTGTAGGTGCCTGCGTAGCGAGTCATCACTCCTGCATCGACCACCCAGAGCTGCTGGGCCAGGCTGTCGATGAGGAAGCGGTCGTGCGATACGAAGAGGATGGTGCCGCCGAAGCTGGACAGGACCGCCTGGAGCGCATCCCGGGAGGCAATGTCGAGATGGTTGGTGGGCTCATCCAGGATCAGAACGTTCGGCGCCTCGAGGATCAGCCGGGCGAGGGCAACCCGGCTTCGCTCTCCCCCGCTGAGGACACTGACCGTCTTGAAGACGTCGTCACCGGAGAACAGAAAGCGGCCGAGGTAGCCACGACCCTCTTCCTCGCCGATGGGTCGTGCCTGCTGGATCTCCTCCAGGACCGTCCGAGACTCGTCCAGGCTCTCCAATGACTGCGAGTAGTACCCGAGGGTCGTGTTGCTGCCCCAGCGAATCGTTCCTTCTAGCGGCTCCAGTTCTCCCACCAGCGTGCGCAGCAGAGTCGTTTTGCCGGCGCCATTAGGTCCGACCACTGCAACGCGCTCGCCTCGCCGGACGACAACGTCCTCGGGCAGCGTCACCAGCGGATTGCCGTCGTAGCCCGCGACCAGGTTCCGGGCCTGCAGCACGAGATCACCGCTGCGCCGCGCCGGCTCCAGGCGCAGATGTACCGCCTCGGCGTCCTGGGGGCGTTCGATGCGCTCCAGCCGGTCCAGCCGTTTTTGCCGGCCCCGAGCTTCCTTCGAGCGCTGCCCGGCGCCGTAGCGCCGGATAAACTCCTCGGTCCTGGCGATGTGACGCTGTTGCGCCTCCCACTCCTCCTGCTGCCTCTCCGTGCGCTCGGCCTTGAGTTGCAGGAAGCGCGAGTACGGCGCGTCATATTCGGCCGTCCGGCCCAACGAGACCTCGACGGTTCGATTGGTGACGCGGTCGAGGAGATAGCGGTCGTGGGCGACGATCACGAAGCTGCGCTTCAAGTCACGCAGGTAGGACTCGAGCCATTCCACGGCCGGGATGTCCAGGTGGTTGGTGGGCTCGTCGAGCAAGAGCAGATCGGCGTCTTCGAGGAGGGTGCGGGCCAGATTGGCGCGGGTCCGCTGCCCGCCGCTCAGGTTGTCGATGGGCACATCCCAGAGATCGCGGCCAAGCTCCAGGCCGAGCAGGACCCGTTCGATTCGGTCTCGATAGTCATAGCCCGCGTGCTCGATCAGTGCTTGCAGCTCGCCGTACTCGGCCATGAGCGCCGGGTTCGGGTCTCTCGCCATCTCTGCTTCCAGCAGCCGCAGCCGCTCCTGCGCCTCGATCACGTGCCGGAAGACGTCGAGCATGGCCTCGTAGGCCGTCTCGGCGCCGGCGAAGTCGGGGTCTTGTGGGAGATAGGCCAGGCGCAACCCCCGCTCTCGGCCCACAGTTCCTCCGTCCGGTTCCTCTAGCCCCGCGATCATCCGCAGGATGGTGGACTTCCCGGCGCCGTTGGTTCCGATCAGTGCCAGGTGGTCGCCCCGCTCCACGCCAAAGGAGACGCCGCGGAGAACCTCCTCGGCGCCGAAGCGCTTGGAAACGTTGGAAAGGGTGATGAGGGACATGGGGTCATGTCATTTATACCTGGCAGGCGGGGCAGAAATGGGTTCCCCGACCTCCCACCACGATGCGCTCGATAGGAGTACCGCAGGCGGGGCAGGGTTCCTGGTTCCGGCGAAAGACGGAGAGGGTGTTCTGGAAGGTTCCCTGGCGGCCTTCGATGTCGCGGTAGCTACTGAAGGTGGTTCCCCGGCTGTCCACGGCCGAGCCGAGAACCTCTCGAATGGCCCCGTACAGATGCGTGATCTCCCGCGGAGATAGGGTTCCGGCTCGCCTGAGCGGGTGAATGTGCGCCCGGAAGAGGCTCTCATCGACATAGATATTGCCCAGGCCGGCCACGATCTCCTGATTGAGGAGCAATGACTTTATGGGCGCGGTGCGTCGTCCCAGGGTGGTGGCGAGGTCGTGCTCCGTGAAGTCAGTCGACAGCGGTTCCGGTCCCATCCGGCTCCAGGGCATCGACCGCTCCGACCCATCTGACTGCATCACCAGGGCCTTGCCGAACTTGCGGGCATCGTCGAACCGGAGCTCAGTGCCGTCGTCCAGTTGAAATATAAGCCGGACGTAGGGCTCCATCGGCGCGCCATGCGAGCGAAGGAGGACTGAGCCGGTCATGCCGCGGTGGATGATGAGCGCGTCTCCGGAATCAAGCTCGAAAATGGCGTACTTGCCGCGCCGCCGGATGGAGGTGATGGTGCGGCCGCTGACCCGCTGGGCGAACTCGGGAAATTCAGGGTACCGAACGGTGCCGGTGAAGGGCGCAGCGACGGCAGTGATGGTGCGACCCCCGACTCGCGCCGAGAGGTCGCGCACCATGGTCTCGACCTCAGGAAGCTCAGGCATTACAGCCCAGTATGATGCAGCGGGTCAACGATCACGGTCGCGATATCGACCTCGGTCGGAGACATCTGGCCGATCGCTATAGCCTGCCTATACAATCTGGCCACAGAAAGGTGGGGAGCGTGACCGAGGTCCTGGTTATCGAGGACGACGAAGCGATCAGCGATTTGCTGCGCCGGGGACTGAGCTATGAGGGCTATAAGGTATCGGTGGCGCAGGATGGGACGTCCGGGCTGCTGATGGCGCGGGACGCGCCTCCTGATCTGGTAGTCCTCGATCTGATGCTTCCGGGCATCGACGGACTGGAAGTGTGCCGCCGCCTGCGGGCTGCCGACGACGTTCCCATCCTGGTTCTGACGGCCCGGGGGACGGTTTCTGACCGGATCGCGGGCCTGGATAGCGGCGCCGACGACTACATGGTCAAGCCGTTCTCCATCGACGAGCTACTGGCGCGAGTGCGAGCGCTCCTGCGGCGCAAGCAGCCGGCCGAAGAGACGGAACTCCACTTTGCCGACCTGCTCATGGACACCAAGGCCCATGAGGTCAAACGCGGCGAGCGACTGGTGCACCTCACCGCCAAGCAGTACGACCTGCTGGAGTTTTTCCTGAGCCATCCCCGGCAGGTACTCTCGGCCGAGACCATCTACTCCCACGTGTGGGGGAGCACCTACGACTCCAACGTGGTGCAGGTCTTCATCCGCAATCTACGGCTGGCGCTGGGCGAGCCAGATCTCATCCAGACCATTCGTGGCGCCGGATACGTGCTGCGGGAGCCGGTGGCGGAATAGAGCCGGGCTGCTAGCCGCCTACCTCGACAATCAGGTCCACCTCGACTGCCGCATCCAGCGGCAGCCCGGCCACGCCAATGGCAGCGCGGGCGTGTTTCCCCTTTTCGCCGAAAAGCTTCACAAGCAGATCCGAGGCACCGTTGACCACGGTCGATTGATCGCTGAATCCCTCGGCGCTATTGACATAACCCGTAACTTTCACCACCTGGCTGATCGCATCCAGGCTGCCGGTGAGGTCCTGGACCGCGGCCAGAGCGTTGAGGGCGCATGTCTGCGCCTCGTCATAGGCGTCGTCCTGGGTGAGCTCGATGCCCACCTTCCCACGGCGCGTGAGCCGGCCGTCGCGGGTAGGGATCTGGCCCGAGGTGTAGATCAGGTTGCCAACTCGAACGGCAGGAACGTAACTGGCGACGGGGCGCGCGGGCTGGGGGAGCGTCAGCCCCATGGATCGCAGCGTGTCTTGCACCGACATGAAGTGCCTCCTCGAGGGCGAGAATCTGCCAATGCGGGGCAGGCCAGCACGGACTGTGCCAGGGAGAAAGGGGCAGTGATTCTGAACTTCACGCCGGGTCAGAATCTCCCGACTCCCAACGTGTGTAACCGGTACAATCGGGCATCATGGGTGTCAAGTACCGAACCAACGCTTTTTTCAACGGCGTCAGCTCCTTCAAGACCGCGTTTCCCGATCTCAACGATGCCACGGTCGAGTGGCAGGAGCACCGCGGGCCTGAGGACATGCGGGGACTCGACTCGCGGAAAACCGGCTTTCGCCGCGGGAATTTCACGCAGGGCATCCTTCCCTGCTCCAACTCCGCCTGCCACGAGGGCGGCTACCAGGTCGATCGGCTGATCGCGCAGATGGTCCGAGATGGCGAGACTGAGCGAACCGGCGTCATGCTGTGCTCCGGCCGCGAAGTAGGCGAGGAGGTTCGGCGGGGGCCGATCCGCTGCCCCTACCGCATCGAATATTCCGTCAAGCTCACCCCCAGAGGTCAGGACGAGCCGGAGCCGCAGGGGCGGAAGCAGTCCAACCGGCGCGGACGGCACCGCCAGCACCGCCGCTCCAGCGCCGCGTAGCGGCACTAGACGGCGGGCTTATACTCCGGGTAAGATGCCGTGTTGCGCCGGTGTGCGCCTGGAGGAAGCAATGGGTCGAGCCCGCTACGGGGTTCCAGACGAGATTAGAGACACGATTGAGTCGTTTTATCGAGCAGTCACCAAGAAGAGCCTGAAAGGTGTTGGCGACCAGTGGGCGCACGAGTCCTATGCCGCCGTCGCCGGCCGCTCCAGTGAACTCAAGCACGGCTGGCCGGCGGTCGAAGGGTACTGGAAGCGGCGCTTCTCGGAGCTCGGTCCCATCACGGTCAAGGCGAAGCTGATACATCCGGTGGTGCGGGCGGTGGGCGACGTTGCCTGGGTTTCCGGGACCGAGATTCGGACGATTACCGAAGGTGACGAGCAGCGGCAGGAGCATCTGCGGATGACCGCGGTGCTGGAGCGTCGGAATACCAATTGGGTGATCGTCTCCTATCACGCCTCAGAAGCAGCAACGCAGTCGGAGCAGCACGCCCTGGCGTCTTGACCGTTTTCCCGCCCGGTTGCTAGACTTTCAGTGAGCGGCCTTTCGGGGCCGCTATCTCTCTGTGTTGCAGGGAGCTACCCCGTTAAAGGAATTTCTGATGCCTTTCGCAGTAATCCAGTCTGGCGGCAAGCAGCATCGCGTCGAGCCGGGACAGACCATCGAGGTCGAGCGCCTGCCCCTGGAAGAGGGACAGACGGTTGAGATCTCGGAGGTGCTTCTGGTTTCCGACGAGAACGGTTTGCGGCACGGCCGGCCATTGGTTGAGGGCGCGAAGGTCGTGGGGCGCGTGGTCAAGCAGACCAAGGGCCCGAAGATCATCGTGTTCAAGTACAAGCCCAAGGTCCGCTATCGCCGCAAAATGGGGCACCGTCAGCAGGTGACGCGGATCGCTATCGACGAAATCGTTACCAGCTAGATCGGAGAGCGACTCCATGGCACATAAAAAGGGCGTCGGCAGCTCAAAGAACGGTCGAGACAGTATCTCCAAGCGCCTCGGCGTGAAGGTTCAGGACGGCACGGCGATCCGGGCCGGGGGCATCATCGTGCGCCAGCGCGGGTCCGAGAAGACGGCGGGCCTGAACGTGGGCACGGGGAAGGACTACACTCTCTATGCTCTCGTCGACGGCACCGTGACGTTTGACCGGCGCAGGGGCAAATCCCGCGTCAACGTGACGCCGATCGCGTAAGATTCGGATACGGGCCCGCTGGGCCCGATCCCATGGGGATGTAGCTCAGCTGGGAGAGCGCCGCGTTCGCATCGCGGAAGTCAGGGGTTCGAGTCCCCTCATCTCCACCAGACTCAATTGAATATCCGCAGTGAACGAGAGTAGTAGGTCATTCCTTCAGCGAGCCGGGGCAGTGAGAGCCGGCACAACGACCGAACTCGCTCGGGAGCGGCCGGGGAGCACCCGATACAGTGCTAAAATGAGCGGCCAGAGTGCGGTCGGGCTGAGCTTGCGGGGCTGTGGCGCAGTTGGGAGCGCGTCTCAATGGCATTGAGAAGGTCAGGGGTTCGAATCCCCTCAGCTCCACCAACTTTCTCAGTCGACCGGCTTTGGCAATGCGGGTGGTACCGCGGATAACCCTCCGTCCCGGGTGGATGGAGGGTTTTTTGCACATGGAGGCGGACGATGGCAGCAATTGAAACAAGACGGGTTCGATACGAGCCCAATCAATTCGAGAAGAAGTGGCAGGACCGCTGGGAGGACGAGGGTCTGTACGAGGCGGTTGACTTCGGCGACAGGCCCAAGTATTACTTGCTCAATTTCTTCCCGTACCCATCCGGTGATGGCCTGTCCGTCGGGCACTCGAAGAACTACGTGCCAACCGACGTCTCTGCCCGGTTCATGCGCATGCGGGGCTACAACGTGCTGTTCCCCATGGGCTGGGATGCCTTCGGCCTACCCGCCGAGAACGAGGCCATTTTGCGCCAGGTTCCCCCCGCTGAGAACACCGAGAAGAACGTGGCCAACTATAAGCGGCAGCTGAATCTCCAGGGGACATCCTTTGACTGGAGTCGGGAGATCAATGCCTCGCATCCCGATTACTACCGCTGGACTCAGTGGTTCTTCTTGCTGATGTACGAGCGCGGCCTGGCGTATCGGGCCAGGGGCCTGCAGTGGTGGTGCCCCCAGTGCAAGACCATCCTGGCCAACGAGCAGGTCGAGAACGGCTACTGCTGGCGGCACACCGATCAGCTGGTCGAGAAAAAGGAACTGGAACAGTGGTACTTCCGGATCACCGACTACGCCGAGGAGCTGCTGGCCAGCCTGGATGGACTGGACTGGCCGGAGCGGATCATCCTGATGCAGCGCCACTGGATCGGAAAAAGCGGCGGCGCCCGATTGACCTTCATGGCGCAGGACCCGGAAGGGGACGAGCACCCGATCGAGGTCTTCACGACCCGGCCTGACACGGTCTTTGGGGCCACCTTCATGGTCCTCTCTCCCGAGCACCCGCTGGTCGATGTGCTGACAGCCGAGGATCACCGCGCGCGCGTGGTGCAGTACCAGCAGGAGGCGGCGCGCGAGACCGAGATCGAGCGGTTGTCCACCGAGCGTGAGAAGACCGGTGTACCCACCGGGGCGCACGCGACTAACCCCTTTACTGGGGAGCGGATTCCCATCTGGATCGCGGACTACGTCCTCATGTCCTACGGCACCGGCGCTATCATGGCCGTTCCTGCTCACGACGAGCGCGACTTCGAGTTCGCGAGGAAGTACAGCCTGCCCATCCGGCAGGTCATCGAAGGGCCGGTCCTGGCTGAGAGCGCGGACGATGTCTATTCGGGAGACGGGATCCTGGTGAACTCGGGGCAATTCGACGGCATGCCGGTCGAGGAGGCCAAGGCGACCGTCGCGGCCGTGGCCGAAGAGCGGGGGATCGGCCGTCCGGCTATCAATTACCGCCTGCGCGACTGGCTGGTCTCGCGGCAGCGCTACTGGGGCGCGCCCATTCCCATCGCCTACTGCGATGACTGCGGCATCGTGCCGGTTCCGGCAGAACAGCTGCCGGTGATCCTGCCGCCGCTGGAGCACTTTGAGCCGGGTGGCGACGGACGCTCGCCGCTCGCCAACGATCCCAGCTTTGTCAACACCACCTGCCCCTCCTGCGGTGGTCCGGCTCAGCGGGAGACCGACACCCTGGACACGTTTGTGGACTCCTCCTGGTACTACCTCCGCTTCACCAGCCCGCACGATGTCGATGCCGCCTTCGACCCCGCCAAAGCGCGCTACTGGACACCGATCGACCTGTACGTCGGCGGGGCGGAGCATGCCGTCATGCACCTGCTCTACTTCCGCTTCTTTGCCAAGGTGATGGCCGACGCCGGACTGATCGATTTCCGCGAGCCGGCTCCGCGTCTCAGGAACCAGGGAACGATGCACGCGCCGGATGGACGGCGCATGTCCAAGTCCAAAGGGAACGTGATCACGCCCGATAGCGTCGTCGCCCAATACGGCGCGGACACGCTGCGCGGCTACCTGTGCTTCATGGGCCCGTTTGAGGCGGACGCCATCTGGGACCCGCAGGGAATTAATGGGGTGTACCGCTGGCTGACGCGCGTCTGGGACATGGCCCAGCCGGCCGAGGCGCAGGGAAGAGCGCCCCAGGAGCCGGAGGAGCTGGAGCTGCGGCGTGCCGTGAACCGGACCATCAAGCGTGTGCAGCGCGACCTGGAGAGATTCCAGTACAACACGGCGGTGAGCACCCTGATGGAGCTGACCAACGTGATGCAGCGGGTCCGTCCGGTGCTGGAAGGAACTCAGGTCTGGGAGTGGGCCGTGGAGCAGATGCTGCGGATTATGGCCCCCATTACCCCCTACATCACCGAAGAGCTGTGGCACCGGCGCGGCCATGAGATGAGCGTTCATCTGCAGCCGTGGCCGGAATACGACGACGCGATGACCATCGAAGACGTCGTGACCGTGGTGGTTCAGGTGAACGGCAAGCTGCGCGACCGGCTGGAGGTGCCGCGTGGGGAAGACGTGGAGAGCGTGAAGGAGCAGGCGCTGTCCAGTCCGCGCATCCAGCCGTACACCGAGGGCAAGGAGATCGTCAACGTGGTGACGGTGCCGGACAAGCTGGTGAACGTGGTCGTGCGGTGAGCACTGCAACGCCCGTATACGAGGTTCGCGACCTGGTCAAGACTTACAAAGCAGGGAAGGTGCGGGCAAACGACGGGCTCTCATTCGATATCCAGCAGGGAGAGATTTTCGGTCTCCTGGGTCCGAACGGCGCCGGGAAGAGCACCCTCGTCGGACAGCTTACCGGGCTCCTGCGGCCCGACTCGGGCACCCTGCGGCTGTATGGTCACGACATTGGTCGGGACAGCCGGTTGGCGACGGAAGTAGTCGCTGCCCTCACCCAGACTCCTCTTCCTCTCGGTGATCTGACGGTTCGTGAGGTACTGCG
Organism: Chloroflexota bacterium; assembly: GCA_025966365.1. Lineage (GTDB taxonomy): Bacteria > Chloroflexota > UBA5177 > UBA5177 > UBA5177 > JAICWV01. The sequence goes on from JAICWV010000013.1 coordinate 12,850, forward strand.
CGTCACCGGCCACCTTCGCGGCCTGACCAGGCGGGACGCACGGGCCGAGGGCGAGCGACTCATCGGCCTTCTGGGGCTCGGCGATCAGCGAGACAAGCGGCTGGGTAAACTATCCGGCGGGCTGTGGCGCCTGGCCACCATCGCCGTCGCGCTCATCGGAGAGCGGCCCGTCCTGGTGCTCGACGAGCCCACCAACGAGCTCGATCCGGTGAATCGCCGCATGATCTGGGACCTCTTGCTTCGTCTCAAGGTGGAGTCGGGCAGAACGATCATCCTGGTCACGCATAACGTGCTGGAAGCCGAGCGCGTGATCGAGCGGGTGGGGATCATCGACCACGGCCGGGTCGTTGCCTGGGGAACGCCCGGGGAGCTTAAGGCGCGTATTGACAGCCGCGTTCATCTTGAGCTGACGCTCGCCGACGGCCAGGAGGGTTTCGGATCGGCGATCGCCTCGCTCGGGCAGGCCACCAGGGTAACCGACCGCCACTGGGTGGTTCTGGCGGGTAGAGATGGTATGCCGGCCGTGATGTCCCGCGTGCTGCAGGACATCGGCCTGGACCGACTCGACGACTTCCGCGTCTCCACGCCCTCGCTGGAGGACGTCTACCTCCACCTCGCCGGTGAGCCGCTCCGGGAGGACGCATGAGGGCGACGGTCCGGGAGGAGGTTCCCCGGAATGCCGTCACCGGCGCCACGGTCGTTCCGGCCACCCCCGGCCGGACGGCGCGAATTAGACGCGCCGCCGATACCTTTTCCGACCTGTTCTTGATTCAGTTCTCCAATGTTCGGACCGCCTGGCAGTGGATATTTCTGGTCTCCGCGGTCATGCCGTTGGGCCTGCTGTTCTTTCTCTCGTTCCTGGCACAGTCGGCGCGGCCCAGCACTCTGCTCTACTACATCACCGGAAACGTGGTGGTGGCTCTGATGCTGAACCCGCTGTTCATGCTCTCAGGTCAGCTCTCGTGGGCAAAGCAGAGCAAAGCGTTCGACTTCTACGCCGGACTGCCCATCTCCCGGGTGGCGCTGATCCTGGCCGCCATCAGCGTCTCGGTTATGTTCACGATCCCGGGGATGGTGGTGTTGCTGGTGGTGGGAATGGCTCTCTTTCACCTCTGGATCGTTCCCAGCCCGCTCATCGTGGTGGTCATCGTCCTCTCACCCCTGGCACTGTCGGGACTGGGAGCCACGGTGGGGGTGGTTGCCCCGAATCAACAGGTGGCAGGAGTGGTGGCGAATGTCTTTATGGTGCTGGTGATGTTTCTCTCGCCGGTGTTTGTTCCGCTGTCACGGCTACCCGTTCTGCTCCAGGTGACTGCGCGCCTGCTGCCACCGACGTACGCCGCCGATGCCCTGCGTCAGACGCTGTCCGGGCATCTCGACGCCGGGTTTATCCTCGACATCGGTATTCTCGCGGCTTTCAGTCTGGTGAGCCTGTACGTCGTGACGTCTCGACTGGATTGGCGGTCACGCTGAGACAAAAAAGCGGCCCTCTCCGGGACGGAGAGGGCCGCGTGATCGTTGTTATCGGACGATGCCGAAGTGCGCAAAGTCCTTGACGTTATTCTTCCCGTGCCAGAGCCGGAAGGTGATCAGCGCCTTGTTATTGGTGCGCGTGGCACTGTTGTACGGCACGATGAACCACTTGTCCCAGCGGCCGGAGTTATCGGTTTGCTGGTACCAGGCCTGATGTTGGCCGTTGGGATACCAGACATGGACCCAGATCCCCTGCTTGGTGCTGATGGTGGACTGGGCGATGATGTGCTCCCTGGTTCCCGGCCGCATCCAGTGGTACCAGATGGACACGGAGCGGAAGCCCAGCGCGGGGGTATGGTGGGACTGGTGGGGCCTGGGAGTCGCTGTCGCGGTCGGCTGCGGCGTCGCCGTGGGTGGAACGGCAGTGGGCATGGGGGTTGGCTGTTGTCGGATGTGTAGCGTGGCCCGCGCCGACCCGTTGACGGTTCGCGCCGAGACCACGACACTACCGGCCCGAGCGTTGGCGGGAACCCGCAGGTAGGCGAGGTACGCTCCCCCTCTGCCTGCCACTGTCTGCGCTGTCACGCGCTGAGTCCCGTTGTCGGTTGGGATGCTTGCGGCGATATGGACGGTTGTCCCCGTGCCGAAGTTGTTGCCGCTGACGGTGACTGTCTGGCCTGGGTAGATGGTGGCGGGCGAAAGGCTCAACGTTGGCTTGACCGAGACCGCAAACCGCGCAGTGGCGTGGAGGCTGCGATTCACGTCCTGAGCCCTCATGGTGTAGGTTCCGGCCCGAACATTCGGCGGCAGATCCACGGTGGTCGTGAAGGCACCGCTGCCGTTGGCCGCGACGGTGTGTCCGAGCGTGGTGGTCACACCGTTTGCGTAGGTAACGCCGGCGGTCACACGCTCGGTGGACCCGGGCACGAAGTCGCGGCCCTTCACCGTGACCGCGGTACCTGGACGCGCGGTGCCCGGGCTGACCGAGATAGCAGGAAGGTAAATGACGTGGAGCGTCGCCGACCCGGTGCGCTTACTGGTCTGGCCGGTCGCGGTGAGCGTCACCGTGCCGGTACTGGCATCTCCGGGAACGGTGAGGATGAGGCCGAACAGGTTTCCGTGCAAGTTCGCCCTGCGGGTCCGCTGAACCGTGGTCGAGTTGCCGTTGTATAGCGGAAACGTTGCCTGGAAGCTGACGTTTTCATTGGGGTCGAATCCCGTCGCATTGACCCAGACCCGATGCGTCGGCACCGCGTTTGTCGCCCGTGCTTTCGACCCGACGCGGATGTTCGCGACCGGCAGGACGTCGATTTCGGCGGTGGCAGAGTGGCCGGCGAAATCTCGCGCGGTAACTGTGTAGGTACCCTGCTGCGTGCCGCCGGGAAAGGTCAACACGGCGCCAAAGGTGCCGTTCGGGGTCACGGTCGTGTTGGCCTGGACCGTGCGGGACTTCCCGGCCACGTCCACGGTGGCGCTGATCGTTGCCAGGCCGTTCGGTGAGAATCCGGAACCATTCACGTTCGTATGGCCGCCGGCGGGAACGGCCCTTGGGTTCAGTTGAAGGGATGCCGCAGCCGACACGTGTCCGGCGGGCACTATCCCGCCGCTCAGCAGCATCCCGGTGGAAATCAAGACCGCCAGGGCGGCCTGTAGTGCAAGTCGTCTATGCATCGCTACCTCCTTGGACTCCAGAGCACCTGCCTGGGGTCCGGGGGACGTGGTGCAAGAGCGATGCCGAGAACTATTGAAATCCTATGGGGCGACTACCAGACCGTGAACGTTCTCTGAACGAAAACGTCGTCGGAAATCGATGCTAGGGCCGCGCGCGGACGGGGGTGGCGATTCGAACGTGGTGTGCCACCGCATGCGCGCGGTGAGAGGTTGCACCGGACGCAAAGGCGCCGCTACTGTACGCGCCCACAAACACGCTGGCGGCGAGGCCGCAGGCCACAGCCAGACGAGCGGACAGGCGGGGGCGGTACACGCGGGCGAATCCGTCGGCGATCTCACCGGGGTCGCCGAACCGGATGAGGCTCTGTCTCGAGGCCTCGTCCGGTGACATTCCGGCCCGCTCGAGATCCCGGCAAGCATCCTCCAGATGGGATGCGAGCTCGCGCTCGATCTCTCGCCTGCGCCTGCCGCGCAGCGACGGCACGCGGACGGATCCACGGGGGGGACGAAGCTCCATCCTTACCCCGCCTCGTTCCAGTCCAACGTCAGGCCGCCGGTGACGCGGCCCACTGCGCGGGAAAAACTATTCCACTCTTCGAGCTTGGCGGTCAAAGCACGGCGACCCCGTCCTGTGAGCGCGTAGTAGCGCCGTTCACTCCCGTTCGGCATGGTCTCCCAGCGCGCGCTCAACAAACCCTGCCGCTCCAGCCGGTGCAGGATGGGATAGAGCGTTCCCTCTTTCAGCGCAAAGAATCCCTCACTCCGGTGCTCTAGCTCTTTGACGATCTGGTAGCCGTACATCTCGCCTCCCGCAAAGGTGGAGAGGACAAGTGTATCAGCCGCGCCCTTGAGCAGCTCTCGTGAGTACTCTGCCATATCGCTCCTCGCTACCAGCTCAGGTGTATCTGAGGCAGTCCGGCGTACAGATGGGCCTGGGAGGGGGGCCAATACGAGACCCACGCCTTGCCGATGATGTCGCTTCGCGGCAGCCAGGTGGATGTCCACATGTGGGAGTCATCGCTGTTCCCGCGGTGATCCCCCAGCACAAAGTAGTCTCCCGCGGGCACCTTCCTGGGACCGAAGGTGTAGTTCGACGGGAGGTGATGATACGACTCGTGAAGGGCTCTGCCGTTGATGTAGACAACGTTATTCCGCACCGCGACCGTCTCCCCGGGCAGACCCACCACGCGCTTGATAAAGTCCTTGTCGGGCTCTCCGGCCGGAACGGCCCGGAAGACCACAATGTCGCCCCGCGCTGGGGCGCCGACCAGATAGTCAAACTTGTTGACCAGAATGTACTCCCCGTTCTGGAGGTTCGGCAGCATGGACTCACCGTCAACGCGGAAGTTTTGCACCGCAACCTTGACCACCAGGAAGATGGCAACGGTGAGCACGAGCGTTTCCAGAATCTCACGCCACAGCGATCGCTTGAACATCAGCCTCTACCTAGATATGCTATGGCGTAGTATAGCCATGCATAGGTGAAAAGAAAAGAGGGGGGCGGTTGATGCCCCCCTCTGGTTCCTTACTTCCCGGATTTGCCCGTGCTTCCGGATACGGTCTTGCCGGAGATGGTTCCGGCTTGTCCGCTCGACCCGGGCTGTACCTGGACCGGCTGACCGTTGGACGTGGCGCCGGAGATGCCCGGCGGCAGCCCGGTGCTGCCCAAACCGGTTGCGGCAGGCTGCAGGCCGGGGATCTTGGTAACGTCCATGATCTTCTCGACGTGGATCGCGGCTTGCTGTGTCTGCAGCCAGGTACTGAACGCCTGCTGCTGGGCCTGTGAGTACTCGGTGGGGGTGAGCCTGGCCTGCTTCTGGCCGGTCTTCTTGATGATGTGCCAACCGAACTGCGACTTCACCAGACGGATGTCTCCGACCTTCATCGAGAATGCCGCCTTGCTGAACGGTTGCACCATCGCCCCCTTGGCGAAGTAGCCGAGGTCTCCGCCCTTGACCGCGGAGGTCTTGTCGGTGGAGTACTTCTTGGCCAGCTTCGCGAAGTCCTGACCGGCCCTGGCCTTTGCCAGGACCTGCTCTGCCAGCTTCTTGTTGTTGGAGGCGATGAGGATGTGACTGGCGCGCACCTTCTCCTGCTGGTGCGGTACGGACGCCGCCAACTTCTTGGCGACCAGGTTGTGCAGGTAGTCGCCAAAGATGATCGGCCTGAACTCGCTGAGCGACAGGTTGCCGGCACTGAGCAGGGTGATCAAATGGAGCCGGCCACCAACGGGAGTCTCGGCCTGCTTCATCGCGGCCTGCTTGATCTTCTTGGTCAGCGGCACGCCTGCTTTCCCGGAGCGCTGCACCAGGGTGTAGTCGGCCAGAGTCTGGTCCAGAGTGACGGTTGCCACCGAATTCAGCTCTTGCTGGACGCTGCTGATCTGTGCATTGACCTGAGCGATGCCACTCTGGTTCTTCTTCTTGGCCGCCTGCAGCTGCTGCAACTCCTGCTGATATTGCGTCAGCGCGCTGCTGAGCTGCTTCTTCTGGAAGGTGGCGAAGCGGTGGAAAAAGCCGTAGCGGATGGCCTGATTCCCGGCGGTCGCCACGATGCGGTCATTCTTCGCCTGCTGAGCGGCGGGAACCGCGATGTTGTCGTGGTACCAGCCCCACCCGAGCAGAGCAAAGAGCACGAGTGCGATTCCAATGCCCGAAAAGAGGGCGATGCGCTCTTTAATGGCTTCACGCTGGCGCCGGTCGAGGTGATGGCCCCAGCCGAAGATGAACGGCGTGCGCTCCCGCTGCTCGATGATGGCAGGAGTGAGGCGCTGGACTTTTCGCTTTCGACGGCCGCTTTTCTGAGATTCCGCGTTCACTGAGACTGAGACTCCTTGGATCGGGCGCCGGGACTACATCCCGATGCGGTGGGCCTGCTGCGGTGTGTAGGGAAGGAGCGCGAGCACCCGCGCGCGCTTCAGGGCGTTGGTAAGACGCCGCTGATGCTTGGCACAGGTTCCCGTCTTTCGGCGGGGCTCGATCTTACCACGATCAGAGATGTAGCGGCGGAGCCGCCCCACGTCCTTATAGTCGATTTCAGTTACCTTGTCGACACAGAAAGCACATACTTTGCGGCGATTGTAGTTACGGTATTCACGGCGCGGACCACGCGGTCCGCCGGGCCCCGCGGGCCGGGGGCCGGACGGCGGTCCAGCCGATCGATTCTGTTCCAAAATTCAGTCCTCCGAAAGCCTAAAAGGGCATGTTGTCGAAATCGGCATTATCCGGGCTGGAGGGGGGACCGCCCCGACCTTCCGCTCCGGTGTCACCCCGCGAACCAAGCATCTGCATCTCAAGCGCCTCGATTTCGATGCGCGCACGCTTCTCGCCTGACTGCGAGTCATCCCATGTGTGGAGGCGAGGGCGCCCCTCGATGTACACCTGCTTGCCCTTGGACAGGTACTCGTTGGCGACTTCAGCCAGCCTGCGGAAACAACTCACGCGGTACCAGTCGGTCTCCTCCCGATCTTCCCCGTCGCGCGTCTTGTAGCGCCGGCTGACAGCGACGCTAAAGTTCGTGACGGCGTCGCCGCTAGGTAGATACCGCATCTCGGGCTCACCCCCGAGATTGCCGATAATCGTGATCTTGGCAAATCCAGCCATATTCTTTACTCCTCCACGGTCGCGGCCGGCAGCGGCTCCGGCTGCGTCTCGACCTCAACTTCGACAACAGGCGCCGCTGCCTCGGGCTCGTTTTCCGGCTCGGCCGGCGCTGCTTGCGCCTGTACCGGGGCGGCTTCCGTCTGGGGCGGAGCGGGAGCACTCTCGACAGGCTCAGGGCTGGGCTCGGGCGCCGATGGCGCGGACTCAGCCGGGCCAGGTTGGGCCGGTACCGGCTGAGCCGGGACAGACGGAGCTGGGACTGCCTGAGGCGGGGCTGCCGCCTGCTCCGCTGCGCGCGCGGCGGCTGCCGCCGCCTGCTGCGAGCGCTGCTGCGACTGTTGAATGGAGAGCTCGGTCGCCTGCACGATCAGGAATCGGAGCAGGTTCTCATTGAGCCGGATCCCGCGCTCCAGTTCCTTGATGCCGTCCGGAGCAAACCGGAACGTGGTGGTGACGTAGAAGCCGTCTCCGAAGTCGTTGATCGGGTAGGCCAGGCGGCGGCGGGCCGGGTTCCAGGGGAACGTGGCGATCACTTCGCCACCGGAACTGTTGATGCGGCTGGTGATGCCGTCGACGACGCCACGGATCTGATCTTCGTCCAAATCGGGACGCACGATAAACGTGATCTCGTAGGATTCCAAGTGTCCTCCTTCTTCCCACGGGCTTGTTCTGGGTCATCGAGCGATCGCCCGGCCCAGAACAGGAAGTAAGCCCCGCACAACTGCGGGGCCACGGAAAGTATACACGCTTGACGTAACATTCGTCAGCGGCGGCCGAACTCCCGTTCCAGCTGCATGTGGCTGAGGTGAATCATGGTCGGCCGGCCGTGGGGGCAGGTGGAAGGGCGAGGCGTCCGCTCCAGCTGCATCACGATTTCGCGCATCTCCTGCAGGTCCAGAGTCATGCCCGCCTTGACTGCCGCCTTGCACGCCATGGCCGCCAGCGCGCGCTCCCGCGCCGAGTCGGCGCGCGGAAGTGTCTCCAGCTCGCTCAACACCTCGCCGACCAGCTCCGAGGGAGAAGCACCGGCGGAAATGGCGGGCACGGAGCGGAGGAGACAGGTGTCGGTCCCGAAGGGCTCCAGAGCCAGACCCATGGACGCAAGCAGCGGGCCGTTCTCTTCCAGCGACTGCATCTGCCCGGGAGACACGGGAATCGATAGGGGCTCGAGCAGGGGCTGGACCGGGACATTGTGGGCATCAAGTGCCGCGTCGAGACGGTCGAAGAGGATCCGCTCGTGCGCGGCATGCTGATCGATCATATAGATGCCGTTCGGTCCTTCAGCCACGATGAAGGTCCGGTTTGACTGCCCGAAAACCCGCAGGGCGGGCGTCTCTGAGATCAGATCCGGGGACGCGCCGTCGTCGGCCTTTGATTCGATACCGAGAGGCAGTGGCGACGCCCCGACATTTGGTAGATCCACCTCCGCCGGGAGGAACATCGATTCCGTGGCTCCGGGACGGGCGTCCATCAATGCTCCGGATACCGCGTGGAAGACAAGGCTGTTGATCTCCCGATCGCGAGTTACTCGAACCTCGAGCTTCGATGGGTGAATGTTGGGGTCGACCTCCGCAGGAGGGAGGGCGAGGTTGAGCACAGCCAGCGGATGGCGCCCGACCATGAGGTAACCGGAGTAGGCTTCGTCGAGCACGAAGGGCACGCTGCGGCTGTTGACGGGCCGCCCGTTGACGGCGATGTGAATGGCCGACCGATTGGGGCGGGACAGCTGGGGAAGGCTGATCAACGCCTCAACTCGCAGTCCATCTTTCTCGGCCTCGACCGGTATGGATTGCTCGGCCACGGTCGTGCCGTACACGGCCGCGAGCGCATCCAACAGACGGCCGGTGCCCGTCGACTCGAAGACATCGCGGCCGTCCATGGAAAGGACGAAGTGGACCGACGGACGCGCGAGCGCGTACTGCCAGACGACCGACGCGATCTGCCCTCCCTCGGCACGGACGGACCGAACGAATTTCTTGCGGGCTGGAACGTTTGAAAACAGGTCCAGCACCGAGATGCGTGTGCCGGCCGGTGCCGCTGCGGCCGATTCGCGGACGATCCGCCCATACTCGATACTCAGCGTGCTGCCCACGTTATCGTCCTGGGCGCGGGTCTGGATCTCGACCCGCGATACCGCCGCGATGGAGGCGAGCGCTTCCCCGCGGAACCCGAGGGTCGTTAGATGAGCGAGATCCTCCAGGTTCCGGACTTTGCTGGTGGCGTGTGAGGCGAAAGCCAGCGGCAGATCGTCCCGGGCTATGCCCCACCCGTTGTCGGTCACGGTCAGCGATTTCATGCCGCCGTCGCGCACATCGACACGTACGGTATCGGCACCAGCGTCAACGGCGTTGTCTATGAGTTCTTTCACGGCCGAAGCCGGACGGTCGACGATCTCGCCCGCCGCAATCTTGAGGATTAGAGACTCCGGCATGAGACGGATTCGAGCCATCACGCGTACTCGGGGGTAAAGGCGGGATCCAGAACCGCTTCGATCATCCGTACCACCCGCCGGGTCGCCTTCACGTCGTGGGTGCGAATGATCTTGACGCCTTTCATGGTGCCCCATGCCGCCACTGCCAGTGAGCCCTCCAGGCGCTCGTCGGTGGCCAGTCCGAGGGTGTCGCCGATGAAGCGCTTGCGCGACACCGCCAGAAGCACGGGGTACGGAAGATCTGTGAAATCCCGAAGGTTGCGCAGAATTTCGACGTCCTGATCCGATGTCTTGCCGAAGCCTGGGCCCGGGTCCACCAGGATTCTCTCGGGCGCGATCCCATCGGCGATACACTCCTGAACGCGGTGGACGAGAAAGGAGCGCACGTCCCGGACCACATCCCCGTACACGGGATTGGGATCGGCCACCCGCGGCTCCCGGCGAATGTGCATGATGACGGCGGCGGCGCCTGTGTCCACCGCCGCTCGCCGCATGTCGAGTTCGCCGAAGCCCCCGATGCTGTTGATGATGTCGGCACCGGCTTCGACGGCGCGACGCGCTACCTCGGGCTTGAAGGTGTCAACCGAGATCGGAATGGAGGTTCGTTTCCGAACGGCCTCGATTGCCGGAACGACCCGACGCGTCTCCTCATCGGCGGATACCGCCGGCCCCGGTCCTGCCTTCTCGCCCCCGACATCGATAATGTCTACCCCTTCGGCAAGCATTTCCTCGGCACGCCGGATGGCTGCCTCCAGACCCTGGTACTTGCCATGGTCGTAAAAGGAGTCAGGTGTGCGATTGAGAATGCCCATGATCCGCACGCGATCGAGAGAGAGCGTGCCGGATGGAAGGGAAAGGACAGGCACGCTCACTGCGACAGCGCGTCTATCTCGCGGTCGATGCGCTCCAGGTCCAGATACTCTTCCCGGTGAAGCTTGTAGGCGCGTTGCAGGTAGAGAGAGGCCAGCCGCTCGCCGTGTTCCCCCGGGGTCTCAGCTGCTGCCACCAGCCGGTCGGCGCGGTACTTCGCGGGCAAGCTGGAGACGAGGTTCTGTAACTCCTGATGAAGGTCACCGTCGACCGAGCCCTCGCGCAGAGCGTCACGCGCGCGGCCCGTGAGGCGGGTGAGCTCGTTCAGCCGCTCCTCTTCCGTCAGTCCCTCATACTTGAAAATGTCGGCCGGCGGGACCCTGGACGGCGCCGGAGCGGATACACCGGCCGAGCTCTCATAGAGCTCGCCGTACTCCCGGGCTGCCTCCTGGGCCTCGGCCACCAGACGCATGGGATCGGACCGCGAAGTGCCGCCGGCAAAGACCAGGTCGTCCGAACGCCGCTCCGCCAGCCGGCGGAGATACTCCAGGCCGGCAACTTCCTCGGGAACCGGCGGCACCGGCGTCGCCACCACCCCCTCCGGCATCTCGATGTCTTGAAACATGCTGGAGAGAAACTGGGGCACGAATTTGGTGAGGTCGAAGGCGATGGGCGGGACGGTCACATAGGTGGCCAGAACGGCGCCGTCTTCGGCCTGGAAGTAGACGAGGGCGTGCCCGGCCGGCTCGTCGCGGTTGCCTCGCTCAAAGATCAGCTGCATGCTGTGATCGTCGCATAAAAAATGGAGCGGGTGATGGGATTCGAACCCACGGCTTTCTGCTTGGGAAGCAGACACTCTACCACTGAGTTACACCCGCTCGCGGACCACATCAGTCTACCGAGTTTTCTGATGCGCGGCAAGACTCTGCCTATTGCCCGTTCCGAACGAAGCCCAGGAACTCGGCACGGGTGCGCGAGTCATCGCGGAAGCATCCGCGGTTGACGCTGGTCAGGATCTTCGTCCCCGGTTTCTGGATGCCGCGCATGGCCATGCAGAGGTGCTCCGCCTCCACCACGACGCCCACACCGCTGGGATTGGTACCCTCGGCCACGGCGTCGGCAATCTGGGCGGTCAGCCGCTCCTGGACCTGCGGGCGCCGGGCCAGGATCTCGACGGCACGGGCCAATTTGCTGATGCCCACGATGCGGCCGCGCGGCGTGTAGCCGATGTGGGCGACTCCGTAAAACGGCAGGAAGTGGTGCTCGCACATGCTGTAGAAGGTGATGTCGCGGGCGATCACCATCTCGTCGTGCCCCTCTTCGAACCCCGTGGACAGGACCTCCACAGGGTCTTCGGCCAGACCGGCGAACAACTCCGCGTACATGTCGGCGACGCGGCGGGGGGTGTCCCGGATGCCCTCCTCATCGGGGTCGATCGGAATGGCGGCGACTATCTCTTCCATGGCGTGCTTGATGCGCTCGCGGTCAATGCCGGAGTCGGCGCGAGACTCAATCTGCGTTAACGTCATCAGTGCTCCAGACTCTAAAAGATCAGCTTCACGGCGATGAGCAGTCCCATTGCGACCAGCAAGATAACCAGGGTCGCTATGAGTGGGGCTCGTGGGCGAGCCCAGTTGGAAAGGGAGGACATATCGTTGACCGTCTTCCGTGGGCGCGGATATACTGCACCAGCGAGGGCGATTAGCTCAGGCGGCTAGAGCGCTGCGTTGACATCGCAGAGGTCACTGGTTCAAGTCCAGTATCGCCCACCAGGAAGAAGAGAATGGCGATTGGGGGTGCCCAATCGCCATTTGCGCATCTTGACGCCAGAAATAGCGTGCTAGGATACGGCGAGGACTCTGTGCGGCACATCATCGTGGACGGTTATAACGTCATTCGGGCCGACCCCCGGCTTCAATCGTTTGAGCGGGAAGGGCTCGAGAAAGCCAGAGATGTTCTGGTGCGCACGCTGTCCAGCTCGCCTCGTCTGGCTGCGGATCAGGTCACGGTTGTGTTCGATGGGACGGGAGGCACGCGAGGGCACATACACGCGCACACCGTGGGGCGAATCCGGGTCCTCTACTCGGCCCGGGGCCAATCGGCCGACGATGTCATCGTGCGTGAGGCAGAGGCCTCGCGGGCCGGCGGGCAGGTGATCGTCGTCACCAACGATATTGAGGTGCGCGAGCAGTGCCGCGCGGCCGGCTGCGAGGTAAGTGGATCGGAAAACCTCCTGGACCAGTTGCCGGGCAACGTACGGAGATTGCCCGCCCGGGAGGACGAGGAGGATCGAGACCCGTCCCTGAGCACGGTCAAGCGCGGGAATTCTCGCCGGGCTCCTCGCCGCTCCCGCAACCGAGACGTTCGTTTTTAGAAGGGGCTCCATGGAAAGCTCAAACGGTCATACAGATTCAGGCGACACGTCTGTCTGGGACGTGCTGATCATCGGCGGCGGGCCGGCAGGCCTGGCGGCGGCGCTGTACGCGGCCCGGGCCATGCGCAAGACGCTGGTTCTCGAAAAAGTGATGCCCGGCGGCCAGATCGCCACCACCTCGGAGGTGGAGGACTACCCCGGCATTTTGATGACGACGGGCCCCGAGCTTTCCATGCAGCTCATGGAGCATGCTCAGCACTTCGGCGCTCAGGTCGAGATCGGCGAGCAGGTGACCAAGGTCAAGCTGGACGGCAAGGTGAAGAAGGTCAAGACCGAATCGGGACGGACGTTCAGTACACGATCGGTCATCCTGGCTACCGGGGCAGAGCCGCGGACCCTCGGCGTGCCGGGCGAGGATAAATTGCGGGGCTACGGTGTCTCCTATTGCGCCGTGTGCGATGGCCCCTTCTTCCGCGACCGGCCGGTGGCGGTGGTGGGTGGCGGAGATGCGGCCTTTGATGAGGCTCTCTACCTGACCAAATACGCTTCGACGGTGTACCTCATCCACAGGCGGGACGAGTTCCGTGCCCAGAAGGTGCTGGTGGACCGTGCCCGCGCCAACGACAAGATGCAGTTCATCCTGGACACCGTGGTCGATTCCATCAGTGGCGACAAGGCGGTGACCGGCGCCATGCTGCGGAATCTGAAAACAGGAGAGACCCGGGAACTTCCGCTGGGAGGGCTCTTCGTCTACATCGGAAATATCCCCAGTACCAATCTTCTGGAGCAATACGTCGAGATCGATGACTCCGGCTACATCGAAGTGGACGCCACCATGGCAACCGGATGCCCGGGGGTCTATGTGGCGGGCGATGTCCGTAAGAGCCCACTCAAGCAGATCGTCACCGCCGGGTCGGACGGGTCTATTGCCGCGCTGAGCGCCGACAAGTACCTCGACTACCTCGCCGAGGAGCTTTCGCCAGAGGAGGCTGAGCGGCTGGCAGAGGCGCCCGAAAACTGGGAGGAATCGTACTAACCCGATGACGCAGCAATCAGAGCGTGTGCTGAATGCCGACCTGCCCGGTCACGTGGGCAAGTGTGTCCGCGTGGAGGGTTGGGTTCATGCTATCCGCAAGTTTGGCGCCGTCAACTTTCTCATTCTGCGCGATCGATCCGGTCAGGCACAGGTGATTCTCGAGCCGGGGCAGATGGAGCGGCTGGACGGTCTGCAGGTGGAGACCGTGGTCGCGGTCGAGGGCACGGTGGAAGAGGAGGAGCGCGCGGCCAACGGCGTCGAGATTCGCGACGCCTCCCTGGAGGTCATCTCCCCGGTGACCGACGTGCTGCCGTTCGAGCTGAATAAGCGCGTCCTCAAGCCGTCGCTGGACGTTTTTCTCAACAACGCCACGGTCGGCTTGCGCTACCCGGCCCGGGCCGCCACCTTCCGGCTGTATTCTGATCTACTTTTCGGATTTCGGGACTACCTTCTGGGCCGCGACTTCACCGAGATCCACACGCCAAAGCTGGTGGGAGAGGCGACGGAAGGCGGAGCCAACGTCTTCCAGCTTGACTATTTCGGCAAGCCCGCGTACCTGGCACAGAGCCCGCAGCTCTACAAGCAGATCATGGTGGGCGTTTTCGAGCGCGTCTTCGAGATCGGTCCTGCATTCCGTGCCGAGCCACACTACACGGTCAGGCATATCAACGAATACACCAGCCTGGACGTCGAGATGGGATTTATCACGGGCCCGGAAGAAGTGATGGGACTGCTGATCGCACTCCTGGAGCAGATGGTGCAGGCGATGGTGGGTCGGCATCCGCGGGATGTCGAGGCGCTCGGTATCGAGCTTCCGACGTTTGGGGAGGTGCCCCGCATCACCTTCCGAGAAGCGCAGCAGATCATTCTCGACCGACATGGCGAAAATCGCTTCGAAGAGCCCGACCTGTCGCCGCAGGACGAGCGCTGGCTGGGCGAATGGGCCCTGGAAGAGCACGGGACCGACTTCGTCTTCGTCACGCATTTCCCCACGACCAAAGTGGCGTTTTACAGCAAGCCCGATCCCGGCGATCCCGAGTACGCCCTCAACTTTGATCTGATTTTCCGGGGACAGGAATTGGTGTCGGGGAGCCAGCGCATCAACGACCACGACGAGCTTCTGGCGCGGCTGGAGGCGCGCGGGATGAATGCTGCCAGCTTCACGGGCTACCTGGAGGCGTTCAAGTATGGGATGCCGCCGGAAGGTGGTTTCGCGATCGGCTCGGAGCGCTTGCTCATGCGCCTGGTCGGGGCGGGGAATATCCGTGAGACCACGCTGTTCCCCCGGGATGTGAATCGGCTGTCACCATAGTTGTCAGTTGTCAGTTGTCAGTCGTCAGTTGTCAGTTATGTGCCGGGAGTGAAGACGAGGTGCGGCGCAGGATTTTCAGCGATTGAAGATCTGGAAGAAATCTCACGAGCTGACATTGAATGTGTATCGTGCTAGCGGGGAATTCCCACGAGATGAGCGCTATGGTTGGACATCTCAGATAAGAAGATCTTCGATGTCGATTCGGTGCAATATCGCTGAGGGGACGGGTCGGAGTACGGCGCCGGATTTTTTGCGGTTTCTCGATATTGCATTTGCCTCAGCCTCTGAACTTGGTTACCAGCTAATGCTCGCTCGCGATCTAAAATTGCTGGGTGGGGGAGCGCTACGACGAACTGGCTGGCCAGACGACTGAGCTCAAACGCATGATGGCCGGATTCATGCATTCTCTTCGAGCCTCCACCACAACCGAAAACTGACACCTGAAAACTAACAACTCATGATCAAACCACGCGTTGCCCTCACTACCCTGGGCTGCAAGGTCAATCAGAGCGAGACCGAGCACATGGCCCGGCAATTTGCCGCCGCCGGATACGAGTGCGTGCCGTTCGAGAGTAGCGCGGACGTGTACGTAGTCAATACCTGCACCGTCACGCACGTGGCCGACCGCAAGTCCCGGCAAATCCTGAATGCGGCGGAACGCGCCAATCCCGAGGCGCTGGTGGTGGCCACGGGATGTTACGCCTCCATCGTCGGCGACGCACTGGGCGGCACACAACGCCTGGTTGTGCGCAACCGGGACAAGGATCGCGTGGTGGCGTTGGTGGATGGCCGTCTCCATCGTCAGGAATACCCGCCGCCCACCTTTTCGGAGGTCGAGAAGTATGAGGCCCCATCTGCGGTGATCCCCACCGGGGTCGGCCGCACGCGGGCGATGGTGAAGGCGCAGGACGGCTGCGATTCACACTGCACGTATTGCATCATTCCCCGCGCTCGGGGCAGATCTCGCAGCCTGGGGCCGGAGCAGGTCATCCAACGGGTTCGCACCCTGGTGACGGAGGGACACGCCGAGGTGGTGATCACCGGCGTCGATCTCGGCAGCTATGGCGAGGAGGATGCGGAGCTGCCGGATCTCGGCGGCCTGCTGCAGCGGATCCTGGATGAGACCGACGTGCGCCGGGTTCGAGTAAGCTCTCTGGAGCCGGGGGACTTTAACCCCGCGTGGCTGAACCTGTGGCAAGACCGGCGGCTTTGCCGTCATCTGCATGTCCCCCTCCAGGCAGGAAGCGCGAGTGTTCTGGCGCGAATGGAGCGAAAATACAGCCCGCTTCAGTTTGCGCGGATGGTAGATACCTGCAGGCAGGCAATCCCGGACGTCACCATCACCACCGATGTGATGGTAGGCTTCCCCGGCGAGACAGAGAACGAGTTCGCGGAAGGATACGAATTCATTCGCGCGATCCGGTTCGACGGCATGCACGTGTTCAAGTACTCGCAGCGTTCCGGCACGCGGGCGGCGCGGATGCCGGGACAGGTGCCGGAGGACATCAAAGCCCTGCGATCTCAGCGCTTGCGCGAGGAAGCCTCGTCCGGGGTGGATCGGCTGCTCGCCCGCCATGCCGCGTGCCGGGCGGAGGTGGTGTGGGAGTCGGAACAGGACGGCATCTGGCGCGGACTGACCGACACCAACGTGCGGGTCTTCGGGACTCCGGCCGAGGCCAGGGTGGGGCTGCTCAGCAATGTTCGACTGGACGCGCATTTTCGGGATGGGCTGTGGGGCGAGCCGGTTCAGATCGAGATACCGCTGGTCCTCGTCTCGTAATCCACCACCAGCCGCTCGACCGTCAGCCGCTCGAAGATAGCGACGATGCCCCGATGAATGCCGTCCGCGCCATAGGCGTGGAGTGCGTCACGAGCATCGAAGTGCATGACCGCCGCGTACGCATACCCCTTACTTCTGCCGCTGAAATCCGGTCCCCAGGTAAAGTTGCGGACGCCTGGTACCGTCGCCAGCTGGGGAATGGTCTCCTCCAGCTCGGATCGTTCCCGATCGGTCAGATCGGGTCGAGGCTCGATCAGAACGATGTGAACGATCACTCCGCGAACTCGACGCCGAGGGACGCCGCGACGTAGGCCTCGGCGTAGTCGACAAAGGTTTTGCAATCGACCAGTGCTTCGCGCATCTCCGGAACGGTATTGCCGAGGCCGACTCGCTGTGAACGCGCCCAGGCGAGGTCTAGCGATCGCTGCGCTGCCCGAACCAGCGCCGGCTCGACACCGTTGCTGTCGCCTGCGGGGAGGTTCTTCAGGGCAAAGAGAAGAGAGTCAATCTGGGCCATTGCCTGCCCGGCGTAGCCGCTGATGTCGCGCGTGGTGTCGGCGAGGATGCCGGAGCGAATTGATTGCTGTACGCCCTCGATGTCATCCCGGATGCGCTGGACCTCTCGGTACATACTCGTCCGTCTCCCGTTCACAGGCCCAACGGCCCGGCGTAAACTGCTCTCCAGTGTACGCTGTCTAATGACCGCAT
Source organism: Chloroflexota bacterium (assembly GCA_025966365.1). Lineage (GTDB taxonomy): Bacteria > Chloroflexota > UBA5177 > UBA5177 > UBA5177 > JAICWV01. The sequence goes on from JAICWV010000013.1 coordinate 30,047, forward strand.
CCTTCCGCGCCAGCTTGCCGCGTGATTGATCCCCTCAATCGCTATACCCTGCGCGTCCGCGCCCATCAAACCGACCTGAACGGGGCCATGTACCACGGGGCCTATTTCGACGTCTTCGACGACGCGCGCATCGAGACCTTCCGTCGCCTGGAGTACGACTACGCGCGAATGCAGACGACCGGGCTGCGTCCGGTCATCCGGCACGTCGACGCCGACTTTCACACACCGGCCTTCATGGACGATCTGTTGACGGTGGACGTGCGCGTGCAGGACCTTACCGCCGCTTCGATGACCGTCCTCTATCTCTGTCGCCGGGGAGATGTGGCCGTCGCCACCGGACGCGCGCAATTTGTCTTTGTGGACGAGCGGGGCCGGCCGGCCCGGGTGCCATCCGACCTGCGGCAGGTCGTGGAAGCCACACCCGAGTTATCCCCGCACGCGCCGAACGTCACGTAGCGCGCACGCTCTCTAGCTCACCTGCACGGTGTTCCAGCTCCCGTTGTCAGGCATGAGGCCGAAGGCGGTGACCTGCAGTCCGGAGACGGACGGCTTGACGGCATAACCCACGGATGTGTTCGCCAGCGGAACGACGAAGCGCTTATTGAGCGCCCACTGCTCGATCTTGCTGTAGATGCTCATTCGCCGCACAGGATCGTTGGTGAGGTTGGATGTCGCCTCCAGATCGTGCCGGAACCAGACAGAGGAGGTGTGAGGGAGGACCATGGAAAGCCAGACACCCGGAACCGGCAAGAGATACGTGTGCCGGGTCACGATGGCCACGTCGGAGGAATCGCGTGAACCGCTCGCGAATTGAGCGCTGAGGGCTGTGCTGAGCTGCCGGAGCACGGGATCGCGACTATCAGCCGGATGGATGGCGATGTCGGGGCCGGTATCTGACGCGGCCGAGGAGACAGTGGCAGGCACGTAGTCCGGAACGGTGGGGGGCACGACCGAGGTGAGCGGCGTGAGCGCGCCCGAGAAGCCCTGTACGAGCCTGGTGCGGTCCAGTCCGTTCCAGGACGACCTGGCGGCGGCTGACGGGACTGCGTAATATCCCGTCAATCCAGGAGTGGAGTGAAAGTCGGACCGCCTGGACCAGACCCTGAAGTCCTGTGGGGCGATATAGGCAGCGTCGATCGCTCCCTTCCGGTAAGCGTCCAGCGCTCTGTCTTCATCCTGGACCGGCACCAGAGTCAGAGACCGGAGCTGGAGCGGACCGGCGTAGAAGTGCTTCCGGGGAGAGAGGATGAGCGTCCCGTCCCGGTCGCGCCTGCTCACCGACCATGGCCCGGTCCCGTCCGTACGGTCCAGGCGCAGCGCCCCGTGGCGCGCGTACCGCGGCTCAACGACGAAGCTGGTGGGAAAAGCGAGTTTCTGGAGAAAGGTGGCATCCGGATGGGCGAGGCGAATACGAAGCGTGAGCGGGTGAAGTACAGTGACCCCGGTGAGGCGTGTGGTCTTCCCCTTTTCGACTGCCGTGGCGCCGCGAATCCCACCCAGATAGCGCCGCGCCAGCGCGGAATGGGTGCCGGGCATGAGTGCGCGGGCCAGCGAGTAAGCCACGTCGCGAGCGGTGCATCGGGTTCCGTCGGCAAAGCGCGCATCTCGCCGGACGGTGAAGGTATAGCTGCTTCCGTCTCCGGAAATGGTCGGGATGGACACGGCCAGATCCGGGATGACGTGCAGGTCCGGGCCAAAACGCACCAGGCCGGAATAGAGAAGCGATGCGACGAACAGCTGCTGCAGGCCCTCGGCCCGCGCCGGGTCAGCGACGACCGCTCCGCGATAGAGCGGTAGTCGGAGGATACCGGCGTTGCCCGAAGCGGAGGAGGAGCAGCCCTGGAGCAGGGGCAAAAGCAGAAGGAGCAGGAGAAACAGGTGGTTCCGGCGCATCCAGGTCTCCGAAAGAGATCTCGGCCCGATTCTAGGGGGAATGAAAAAGGGCGCCCGCCATGGGCGCCCGACCTGGAGCCGATGGCCGGACTCGAACCGGCGACATGACGCTTACGAAGCGCCTGCTCTACCAACTGAGCTACATCGGCAGAAAAAAAGCGCGCAATTGCGCTGGCCATAGTGTACGAAAGAAGAGAATGAGAGCACAACGGCGTTGTGTTGGCTCGGGCGACTAGGGCACAATCATGCTGGTAGACAAGGGACCGCGCCGCCAGATAGGCGGCGTCAGTGTATTCAGACGGGGAGACGAATGGAGAGAAGAGTCGTGGTCACGGGCATGGGTGCCCTGACTCCGCTCGGCAATGACGTGGCATCCACCTGGTGCGGCATCAAGGAGGGACGCTCCGGCATCGGCCCAATTTCGAGGTTTGATGCCTCTAATTTGCCGTCGCAGATAGCCGGCGAGCTGCGCGACTTCGATCCCCGCTCCGTACTCGATACCAAGCAGGCGCGGCGCATGGATCGCTTCCAGCAGATTGCGTATGCCGCGGCTGTACAGGCGCTACATGACTCCGGCTACGAGATCACGCCCGAGAACGCCGATCGGATTGGTGTGGTGATGGGCTCGGGCATAGGTGGGCTGCAGACGCTCTCGGAACAGTTCAAAGTCCTGCACGAGCGGGGTCCCAGCCGGATCAGTCCGTTTCTGATCACCATGATGGTGGTGGATCTCGCCCCGGGCCTCATTTCCATCCTGCTCGGCGCCAAGGGTCCGAACTTCAGCACCGTCTCGGCCTGCTCCACCGGCGCGCACGCTGTGGGAGAAGCGGCGGAAGTAATCCGGGTGGGGCAGGCGGATGTCATGATCGCCGGTGGAAGCGAGGCCGGCATCGTGGAGATTGGTCTCGCCGGGTTCTGCAGCATGCGCGCGCTTTCGACACGTAACGACGAGCCCGAGCGCGCCAGCCGCCCCTTCGATGCCGAGCGAGATGGCTTTGTCATGGCCGAGGGAGCCGGGGCGCTGATCCTGGAAGAGTACGAACATGCGAAGGCCCGCGGCGCAACCATCTATGCCGAGATCGCGGGTTACGGCTCGACTGCCGATGCCTCCCACATTACTGATCCCGCTCCTGGCGGTGAGGGCGCCGCTCGGGCCATGGAAATGGCCATCGCGGACTCGGGGCTCTCCAAGGATCGGATCGGCTACATCAACGCCCATGGAACTTCTACCGTCGTCGGCGACGAGGCCGAGACGGAGGCCATCAAGTCGGTCTTCGGAGATCGTGCCCACGATGTTCCCGTCAGCTCAACCAAGTCCATGACGGGCCATTTGCTGGGCGCGGCGGGAGCGGTCGAGTCCATTATTTCGATCCTCGCTCTCCGTGAAGGTTTTCTACCTCCCACCATCAACTACGAGCATCCCGACCCCAAGATGGATCTCGACTACGTCCCCAACCAGGGACGGTCGAAGGAGCTGGATGCGGTGATGAGCAACTCGTTCGGTTTTGGGGGTCACAACGTGAGTCTGATCTTCACCCGAGCCGAGTGAGATGACGGCATCACTGCTTGACCCCGACACCATTCGGCAGCTGTTGCGGCGGCTTGAAGCCACGGACGTCGAGGAGCTCGAAGTGGTCATGGGATCGAGCAGGCTCTATCTCCGTCGAGATCCCGGCAAGCGAGTGGTGTTACAGGTGGGCTCCGAGGGTGAAAGTCCTGGCGGCTCGGCTTCCGGGCTTCCCGTGATTGCCCCCCTGACCGGGGTCTACTATTCCCGGCCAACGCCGGATCAGCCCGTCTTTGCCGAGCCGGGTATGACGGTTGAGGCGGGGCAGGTAGTCGCGCTCATCGAGACGATGAAGCTCTTCAACGAGGTCATCTCAGAGGTGAGCGGAGAAGTCACCGAGATTCTTGCGCACGATGGCGATCTGGTTGAAGCCGGGAAGCCCATCATGTATGTGCGCCCGGGAGGAGAACTATGATCGCCCCAACCATTCGCGGCGTGGGCATGTACGTGCCCGAGCGGGTCATGACCAACGCGGATCTCGAGCGCCTGGTGGACACGTCGGATGAGTGGATTGCGTCGCGAACCGGCATCCGCGCGCGTCGTATCGCCGCCGACGATGAAACATCGTCCTCCATGGGAGTCAGGGCCGCTCGCTGCGCGATTGAGAACGCTGGCCTGACCCCGGACGACATCGATCTGGTGATCGTGGGAACCGCCACGCCCGACTACCCATTTCCGGCGACCGCCTGTCTGGTGCAGGATGCGCTTGGCATTCGCGGCGGCGCCTTTGACGTGGAAGCCGGCTGTACGTCGTTCATGTATGCAATGTCGGCCGCATCGTCTTTTGTAACGTCCGGAATGCACAGCAATGTGCTGGTCGTCGGAAGCGAAGTGCTCTCGCGGATTCTCGACTGGACCGACCGTTCCACCTGCGTCCTCTTCGGCGACGGCGCGGGCGCGGTGGTGGTCTCGGCCGGAGAGCACGCCTCGTTTGCGCCGCAATTCATCCTGGGCTCAGACGGCTCCGGTGGCCCGTCCCTGTGCGTTCCGGCGGGTGGGAGTGCCCGCCCCGCAAGCGATCAGACCGTGGCCGACCGCATGCACTTTGTGAAGATGGCGGGGCCGGAGGTATTTCGCTTTGCCACCCGGGTGGTCGAGGAATCGACCGGTCAGGTGCTGGAAAAGGCCGGGCTGACTCCGGGAGACATTGACCTCTTTATTCCGCACCAGGCCAATGTCCGCATCATCGACCATGCCGTCAAGCGCTTGCATATCCCGCCGGACCGCGTGTTCCTGAATATCGATCGCTACGGGAACACGTCCAGCGCATCGATTCCAATCGCGCTCTTCGAAGCCCAGCAGCAGGGAAGGTTAAGGCCAGGTGACACGATTGTGACGGTGGGCTTTGGGGCTGGCCTCACCTGGGGCGCAGGTGCCATCCAGTGGATGGCCAACATAGCGTCCGAAACCGAGAGCGATGTCATCACTGATTCGGAGCTGGTTTCGGCGACGGGAATATAGTGGATTCCCGGGGATTTGGTCCGATGGGCCGAACCATGTGGATCAGCCCTTTCTGAAGCCCAGTGCCCTCAGAGCCGACGTTTCCAGGCGTTCCATGTGCTCTGCCTCTACCTCGGTGGCATGGTGGTAGCCGAGAAGCTGGAGAGTGCCGTGGACGACCAGCCAGGCCATCTCCATGTCCAGTGAGTGACCCAGCTCTTCCGCCTGTCGCTGAGCGAATTCACAATCCACTGCCACCTCTCCCAGCTGCACCGGAAGGTCAGGCGGAAGGGGTGTGGGTTCTCCTTCAGCAAAGGCGAAAGACAGGACATCGGTGGGACGATCCACGCCGCGGTAGGTTCGGTTGAGCTCCTGCATCTCGGTGTCGCCGGTTACCCGCACGCTCACGTGGCCTTCGCGGCCGTCCAGAAGCTCAACTCCTGGAGCATCGAGGTTCCCAACCGCAACGAGGGTTTCCCGCACAGCCGCATCCATGGCCTCCGAATTGACCGAGTCCGCAAATGCAGGCGCCACGTCTACCTCGACGATGGCTCGGGGAACGGTCACAGCACCTGACTCGCCGGTTGGGCCGGCTGTTCCACCTCGGGATATTCAACCCTGGGGTGATACAGGCCGTTGAGCACCGACAGGAAAGCTTCACGCGCCAGCTCGATGTCGCGCAGGGTCATCGGCGAATCATCCAGTTGGCCGCTCTCGATGCGCTCGCGAAAAATTCTGTCCACGGTCTCGCGTATTCTGGCCGGTGAATGATCGCCGGTGGCTCGCACTGTGGATTCGCATACATCGGCCAGCATGAGCAGGGCCGATTCCTTCGTTTGCGGCTTGGGTCCGCCGTAGGTGAAGAGTGAGACGTCAACCGGGGCCTCGGCCTGCTCCCGGGCGCGGTGCAAGAAGTAGGCGATCTGGGTGGTCCCATGGTGCTCGGCAATCGCATCGAGCACGAATCGCGGCAGCCGGTGCTGGTGCGCCAGTTTGAGTCCCTGGCCCACATGTCCGCGGATAATCCGCGCGCTCTCGTCCGGCCGCAGATCGTCGTGGATATTACCCTGCCCCAACTGGTTTTCGGCGAAGCACAGTGGGTTCTGGGTTTTGCCGACGTCGTGGTAGAGAGCGCAGATCTTGGCGACAAGAGCGTTCATGCCGATCTCGTCCGCCGCGCGCTCCATCATGCTGGCCAGAATCAAGCTGTGGTTGTAGGTTCCCGGAGCGCGTGCCATCAAGCGACGCAGGAGGGGATGGCTGGGCTGACCCAGTTCCAGAAGCTGCAGGGTGGTGGTTATCCCGAAATACCCGGAGAGAAGGGCAAAACCGCCGAGAGCGAGGGTAGACGAAACGAAGCCGTTGAAAACAGCGGCAAAGAGGTACTCTCGCAGCGCCGCGGCATCGTACGATCGATCGAGCAGGGCAAAGGCGAGCGATGTGAGGATGCCGAAGAGCATCACATAGAGTCCGGCGAAGATAAATTGCTTCAGGCTCCGGAGTGAATGTATGGCCAGAGCGCCAGCCGCCCCGGTGAGGAAGTAATAGATCGTAACTTCAAACGAATTCGACGTGACCCAGCCGGCAAGAATGGCAATGGCCAGAGCGATGGCGATAGCGGCCTCGGGAGCGCTGAGGGCGGCTGCAAAGATGGACGCTGCGGCCACCGGAAGGAAATAGGGCAGGACCACATGGCCGTTGGTCAAGAAGCGTGATCCGGCCACGGACACGAGGATGCTGGCGTCGACGAGGAGGAGCAGACGCGGGTTTGCCAGGAATCCGGGATGAAAGGCGTGCAGGTACCAGAACAGTGTCGCCAGGACCAGAGTCGCAAAGACCGCCGATGCCAGCGTTCCCTGCCAGCCTGCACTCCCTGACTCCAGGCCCAGCGCATTGAGCTGATCCATCTCATGTGCGGTCACGATGTCTCCGCTGCGCACGACGACCTCGCCAGGATATATGGTGCCGACGATCCGCGCGATGCGATTGGCGGCCGCTTTCTGGCGCTGCCTGGTGGCAACGGGGTTGACAATTTCAGTCGGGGTAATGAATGCGGCCAGTATCTGTCCGATCACCGAGCGCTGGAGGACGGTCAAGTGCGGGGAGACAGTGCTGAGCAGTTCGATTTCGATCGCGGTGGTATCGCTCTGGCCGAAATGCCATTGCACAGCCTGGGACAGCAGCGACAGGCTGCGGCCGCGAACGATCTGAAGGTCCGACTTGTTGAGCGTGGCGACCTGATTGAGATTGGCGGGAAGGACGTCGGGCGGCTCCAATCTGCGGACGGCGGTGACTTTCTGGTCGTAGGTGTCGCTGCCGGTGATGATGGGCTTCAAGGCCTTGAAAAACGCCCGCGCCTCCTGAAGTCGCCGGATTGCGGGGCCGGTATTGCCGACATAGGACGGCGGCGTCGATTGCATCGCCTGCCGGCGGCGGGCGTTGGTGGCCAGGTGATCGATATAGGTGATCTTGTGCTGCGCGACCACGGTTCGGTCCGACACCTCGCCCACCTGGAGTACCGGAGACTGTGGCTGGAAGGTAAAGAGGATCATGAGGGCGGCGAGCAGCGCGACGGCATTGAGAATGAATAGCACCCGGTGGACGGGCCTGAGATCCATCCGCGGCGTGTGCAGGAGGACAGAACGAACTGCGGAGTCCATCGGCCCCTAGCGCTGTTGCAGCAACTGGCGGGCTATCGTATTCACGCGCGCCCCGTCCGCTTGCCCTCGCAATTGCGGCATTGCCGCCTTCATCACCTTGCCCAGGTCGCCGGGCCCCTCGGCGCCGGTCTCGGCGATCGCGGCCTCAACAGCCGCGCGAACAGCATCGTCGTCCAGCTGCGCCGGCAGATAGGCTTCGAGGACGCGCATCTCGTCCAGCTCCTGGGCGGCGCTTTGTGCGCGCCCGGCCCGGTCATACTCCGTCGCTGCTTCCCGGCGCAGCTTGACCTGGCGGCGGATGACGTCGGCGTACTCGTCCTCGCTCAGTGGTGCTCGCTTCGCCACCTGGGCGTTTTTGGCTGCCGCCTTGAGCAGTCGAAGCGTTGAGAGCGCGGTACGGTCTCCCCCCTTGAGCGCCGTTACCAGGTCTCGGTCTACCCGATCTTCCAGAGCCACTGCACACCTCGCACTAGCGGGCCCGCTAGCCTGAGGGAATTATAGTGGCAAGGTCCGGACAGGCGTAGAATGTCAAGCCCTGAGATCGGCGCGAATGGCAGGATCCAGCTCCGAGGCAGGTGTCGGTCCCTCGAACCGGGCACTGATGATCCCACGCCGGTTGACGATGAACACCCAGGGCTCGGTTTGCAGATGCCATTGCAGGAAGGTGGCGGCGTAGCCGTCGGCCGGGTTGGCGTTCTTGTACACCTCGATGTGAATGAAGTTCACGCGACCCCGAAACTGGTTCTCGACCCGCTCGACGATCTCGGTTTCGGGCCCGCACATCCGACTCTCGCAGAAGGCCGGCGTGGAGAAAATCACGACGAGCGGCTTGCGCTGGGCGATAGCGGCCGCGATGCTCAGTTTGTGCATGTCGTCCGGCGGCCGGCCGGAGTCAAGGAGCTTGACCGGCATATCCCGACTGGTCGGATTATGAGACCGGGGGGCCGGTTCACCCACGTTGGGCGCGATACTGCGCTGGGCGACGGTAAACGTATTGTGGAGGCTTCTCGGCTTGCCGCCAACGACCGTGGTGATCTGCACTCCCCACGGTCCCGCCGATTGGAAGCGCACATGCGCCACGAATACTCCCTTGATGGAGAGGGCGCTGGCGTTGGCGGCAGTGTGAGGGAGGCCGCGGGTGAAGTCGCTGAAGTGGGCAGTCGTGCTGGATACCGCAGTCCCCTGTGTGCCCCGCAGGCGGAAGAAGGTAAGACGCGGATTGCCGGTGCTGACCGGGACGTTGTTGTTGAGAAGTCCGAAGGTGAACCGATTGGGGCCCACCGCCAGGTCGGTACTGGCAATCACTGCCTGTACGCCTGCGGCCGAGGCATCGACCAATGTTGGCGTAGGGGACGGCCCGGCTGCCGAGCCGGGCATGCCGCATCCCGCGAGCAGGAAGGTGATAAGTGCGAGGGTGCCGAGGGTGATCCGCATGCGTTACTGCTGGGTGAGGTCCTGATAGTCGCGGCCGAGGATGACCACGACCGGCGCTCTGGTGCCATGTACGGACTGCGTTACAGTCGGCGCCTGAAGGATGGCAGAGAGTGAGTGGGCCAGGGAGACATCACGGGCCGGCGAGGCCGAGTTGACCACAACCAAGGTGTGGCTGTACTTGAACGAGTCGGCCGATCCGAATCCGGCCACGTGGATTCCCATGCCGGGTAACCAGGATGCGAGGGCTTCGGCTTGCCCCAGGACGCCGGACCCGTTCAGAACCTGTACGGCACCGGAATGGAGACCCCGCCGTGGGAACAGGGCGCGGGTGGTAGAGGTTATCCTTTGCCAGTCGGGCAAAAGGACGGAGCCGCTGCTGCTCCTGTATTGCGTGACGTCTGCGCTGCTCTCATCCAGAACGCTGGGCTGGATGACTGCGGCCTTCAATCGCTGAACGAGCGGGGGAACCTGGCTGTAGGGAAAGTTCGTGCGGATGTCAGCTGCCATGGAGTTGATAAGAGAGACGATCTGGAGGATGTTGGTCGGCTGCACCGCCGCCTCCTTGACCGCTGAGGCGATGATGGCATCCCGGCGCATACGCTCCGGCTCGCCGATGCGTCCCGAGGGCCCGGCCGCCATATATCCAAGTGCCGCCGCGCCGTCGAGATGGGCCGGACGTCTGCCTCCGCGTGCCAGCGAGAGTCCTCCATAGCCATCCACCAGGCGGCTAAACGTAGCAGGGTCGAGTGCCACGTAATAGGGAATGATGGTCCGGGTGACGCTCTGAACCGTGAGGAGCGCCAGCCGCGGACCTCCGTCAGCATAGGCGTCGGCAATCCTGTCCTGACCGAAACCGGGTATGGAGACCCAGAGGCTGGGTGGTAGTGAGAGCAACCGGACCGTGTTCCGGCGGGGATCGTACGACGCCACCGCCAGATCGGACGTGGCCGTCCTGCGAGCGGTGAGGCCGAGGAAGAGGACATTCAGCCGGCCCTTGCCATTCCAGGAAATCGAGCCCGGTTGGGCTCGGATAAAGGAAGCAGCTGCCTGATTACTTGGGGAGAGGAAAAACCCCGCCGCTGCCAGGGCTGAGACGAGTAGAACGAGCCCGACCCCGCTCACCAGGGCGGCCCTCCATCCCATATGACTACGCACTCTGCCCGCGCGCCTATTGTGTACCCTCATGTCTCCCCGTCAGACATACCGTACCACGAGGGCGCGATCCGGCGCGTATGGACAGCGTGACCGGCCCCTGGGTACACTTGAGTGATCGTGCTAAGCGGGGAGCTAGCGGTGCCCTGTACCCGCAATCCGCTACAGCGGGGCGTAATTCCACGCTCGAGGCTCGGCGCAGCCGCGCCTGCCGATCGATTCGACGTTGAGAACCGGGTTCTACGCGGCGGAGCCCTGTGAATCCCGTCAGGTCCGGAAGGAAGCAGCGGTAAACAGCAAGCTTCGGGTGCCGTAGAGCGGCCTGGTTCGAGCCGGATCCCTTGGTAAGGCGGTCACGTTCCTGTCGACAGCGTGGTGCACGATCACTGGAAATGACAAAGTGGCCGGGCGATCGCCCGGCCACTTCCTTTTGACTACTTTGCTAGACGGCTGCGGCGGCGCCTACCGGAGATCGTGAGTGGGCAATGGCGATGCCGGTACTGGCGTCAAAGAGGTGCAGGTTGCTGGGATCGAGGACAACGCTGGTGGTGTCCCCGGTCTGGACATGGACATCCGGGCCGAACTCCGCCGTAAGCGCGGTGTTGCCCTTTGTCAGGTAGACGTGCTGCGAGCTGCCCAGATGTTCTACCACGTCCACCGTGCAGGTAAGCTCGTTCGGCGGCGTGCCGTCGTAGGTCTGCATGGGAATGAGATGCTCCGGCCGC
>JAICWV010000081.1 GCA_025966365.1 Chloroflexota bacterium
ATGTCGAGCGTCACGATCGTCTTTGCCCCGGAATCCCTGATCAGGTACTCGATCTCTCGGGGGACCGAGACAGGAGGAGCGGCGGCAACGGCCGCGCCGAGTTTCAGGGTGCCGAAGTACGCGATGGGAAAGTGCGGGGTATTCGGAAGGACAAACAGGACGGCGTCCCCGTGCCGGACGCCGGACCCGGCCAGGGCGCCGGCCATGAGGTTCGAGAGCGAAAGCAGGCGGCGGTACGACATTGGCGTGTCCAGAGACACGTAAGCGTCGAGAGCGCCGGAGCCGGCCACGGTAGTTTCCAGGGCCTCCCAGATCGTCTGCTCGGGGAACGCAATCGTCGCAGGCACATCCGGGGGATAGTGCTGTGTCCAGAAGCGGGAGGCATACGGCGAGGAGTCGATCAGGCAGTGTTCTCCTGGGCCTGCTGTCTCTTTCCGCGTCGCCGTACTTCCAGCACGCCCTTCACCCGTTCAATCCGCGTAAAAACCCGGGATAGCTGGTCGATCCCGGCAATCCTGAGGGTAGCAGTCAGAGTGGCACGTCCGTCGGTATGCGTCTCAGCCGTCGCCGACGCCATGCTGACGCGCTCCTCTGATACGGCATTGGCAATGTCGCGCAGCAGGCCCGATCGATCCCAGGCGTCAATCTCGATGGAGACCGAGTACAGCCTTTGCTCGTCTCGCGGGCCCCAGTCGACCGCCACCAGCCGCTCCAGCTCCTTCTCGGCCCGTATGCGCGGGCAATCGGATCGATGGACGGTGACGCCACGGTTCCGGGTGATATAGCCGACGATGTCATCGCCGGGAGCGGGGTGGCAATCACTTGCCAGGCGAGTCAGCAGCTCTCCCACGCCCAGGACGCGGACGGCACTGGTGGTGGGCTGCTGGGGAGGAGCGGTCTGCGGGATTGCGTCCTGCTCTTCCGGCTGCAGAACTCCCAGCCGGTTGAGAACCACATGCACGGTAAGGGTGCCGTAGCCCAACTGGGCGAAAACCTCATCGGCAGATTTGAGGCTGAGGCTGCCCGCCAGCTCCTGCAGCATGTCGCTGCCCATCTCGTTGATGCTCGGCTGCGCCAGTTTCTGGAGCTCCACGTCCAGAATCTCGCGGCCCCGAGCGATATTCACCTCGCGATCCTGCCGCTTGAACCACTGGCGGATCTTCTGCCGGGCGTTGGCGCTTCCGACGAAAGACAGCCAATCGCGTCCCGGTCCGTGGGCAAGCTTGGTTGTCAGAATTTCCACCCGGTCGCCTGTGCCCAGGGGCGTGTCGAGGGGCACCATGAGGCCGTTCACCTTGGACCCGATGGTTCGGTGGCCCAGCTCGGTATGGATGCGGTAGGCGAAATCCACCGGAGTGGATCCGGCCGGCAGATCGATGACGTCGCCGCGGGGACTGAACACGAACACCTGACCGGTAAACATGTCGGTCTTTAGCGTGTCCACGAACTCAGCCGCATCCGGATTCAGTTCCTGCTGCCAGGAGATGAGGGCCTGAATCCAGTCATTCAGCGGCTGCGGCAGCGCGGCCGAGCGTCCCTGCTCCTTGTAGTACCAGTGGGTGGCCACGCCGTACTCGGCGGTCTCGTGCATCTCACGTGTCCGGATTTGAATCTCCGCCGAGCGCGAGTCCTCGCTGTAGACGGTGGTGTGTAGGGAGCGATACCCGTTCGGCTTGGGAACCGCGATGTAGTCTTTGATCCTCCCCGGTACTGGCCGCCACATGCCGTGGACCAGACCGAGGACCTGGTAGCACTCGGAGACGGAATCGACGATCACCCTCAGCGCGAACAGATCGTAGATGTGCGAGAGATCGAGATGCTCCTCCCGGGAGGTGAGCTTCCGATAGATGCTGTAGAGGTGCTTGGCGCGTCCGGTAATCTCGGCGTCGATGTCGTGAGCGGTCAACTGCTCTCGGAGCGGCTCGACCATGGCCTCGATATAGCCTTCTCTGCTGGCGCGCTCCTCGGCAATCTGGTTGACCAGCCAGGCATAGGCTCCGGGCTCCAGATACTTAAACGCGAGGTCTTCGAGCGGTGACTTGATCTGGTAGATGCCCAGCCGTCCGGCCAGCGGCGCGTATATCTCGCGCGTGTCGAGTGCGATGCGACGCTGCTTGTGCGGCGGCTGGAAGTCGAGGGTCCGCATGTTGTGGAGCCGGTCGGCCAGCTTGACGATGACCACCCGGGGGTCCTCAGCCATGGCAAGAAACATCTTTCGAATGTTCTCCGCTTGCAGCTTCACCAGATCGGTGCGCGACCGGCGCTCCTCCGCCTCGGCTCGCTCATCGCTCCATACCCGGTGACGGTGCCCGATCTCCCCGAACTTGGACACGCCCTCGACGATCCGCGCCACCGTATGGCCAAACTCTCGATCGAGGTCTTCATAGGTCACCGACGTGTCCTCGATGGTGTCATGGAGCAGGCCGGAGACGACCGAGGTGACGTCGAGGCGAAGCGAGGCCAGGTAGTAAGCAGTGGCCACGAGATGAACCAGGTACGGCTCTCCGGACTTGCGCATCTGGCCGGCGTGGGCCAACTCCGCGAATTTATGGGCGCGCAGGACCAGCTCGACTGCCTGGGGCGGCAGATAGCTCTCGGCTTCCGTCCGGAGAGCGTCGAATGTCGGAGATACTTCGCGCGGAAGCTCACTCGGTGCGAACGCCAACGTCACCAATTCACTCCATACAAACAATAGCTTCGACGCGGGTCGAAGCTATCTCGGTAGCCAAGTGTACCCCAAGCGTACAGTTTTGGCAAGGATTTTGGACCGACTATGCTGTGGCGTGCTCGCGCTCCGCCGCCTCCTCCGCAATCCCTGGGTGCGCTACGGCCTCACGCTGCTCCTGCTGGCCGTGGTGGCGCTGAAGGTGCATCCGCAGTCACTGGCGTTGGCGGCCCGCTCCGCGCAGCCGGTCCAGATCGCGGCGGCTCTCGCACTTACCGTGCCCTTTCTGTACTGCAAGGCGCTGCGCTGGCACCTCATGTTGCAGGCTGCCTCGGTGGAGGCAAGCTTCGGCGAAGCGTTCCTCTCGCTTATCGGAGGCATGGGACTGGCCCTGGTTACACCTGCTCGACTTGGCGAGCTGGTGCGTGTTGCCTACCTGCGCGACCCACAGAAGCTGAAGATTGGCGGACTGGTCATGATCGATAAGGGCCTCGACGTACTGGTGCTCTGCGGCCTGGCCATCCCCGGCGCCTGGTCCCTGCTCGGCCCTCCGGCGGGCCTGGCCTTTGCTGCCATGACGGCTGCCGGCCTGCTGCTCGTGTACAACCCGATGCGCGTCCATGCCGCGCTTGCGGGCTTGACCGCGCGGACCCGGCAGGGGGTGGCCCTGCGCCTGCAGCGAATATGGACCAGCCTGGAATCTCTCTCCGCCCGCTCCACCACCGTCTTCCTGGCCCTGACATTGCTGTCGTTCGTGGTGGTGCTGGTGCAGTTCGGCATCATTCTGTCCGACTGGCGGACCCCCACCCTCAGCCTGGTCCTCCTTACCTTTCCACTGGTCATCCTCACCAACGTCCTGCCGGTGACGATCGGAGGGCTGGGAGTGCGGGAGGGAGCGGCAGCGCTGCTGCTGGCCCATTACGGCGTGCCCGCCGCCGATGCGGTGCTGGCGGCGCTCCTCATGTTCACCATCAACACTGCTCTGCCCGGGGTAGCAGGCGCCCTGCTGCTGCCCGCATCCATCCGGTCCCGTCCCCCTCGACCCGTCGAAGAAGTGTGACCATTCTCTCGCCGCCCGGACGCCGGCGCGCCGCGCAGACGGGTCCCTGGCTGGTCCTGGCGGCAATGACTCTGGCATACGCCGTCACCTTTTCCTGGCTGGCAGTGGTCCGCCATCTGGCGTTCCAGTCACATGCCTTCGACCTGGGAAACATGGATCAGGCGGTGTGGGCGACGCTGCACGGCATGCCACTGCGATTCACCGACATGCAGGTCGGTCCGGCAGTTCTCACCAACCGACTCGCCATCCACGTCGAGCCGATCCTGCTGCCGATCTCTCTGCTGTATCTGATTCACTCCGGCCCCGAAACGCTCCTCGTGCTGCAAGCATTGGTGGTCGCCACCGGAGCAGTTCCGGCGTATTTACTGGCCCGCGAAGCTCTGGGGTCGCGCTGGCTCAGCCTGGTCTTTCCCACCGCCTATCTCCTCCACCCCAGCCTACAAAACGCGCTGCTCGACGACTTCCACGCCGTGACCATGAGTGCCGCCTTTCTGCTCTGGGCCATGTATTTCCTCTGGGTGGACCGGCCGGCGGCGTTTGTCATCATGGGCGTCCTGGCAGCAGCCACCAAGGAAGAGGTGGCACTGCTGGTCGGTCTTCTAGGGCTGGTGTATCTGATGCGGCGGCCGGCACTGGGCGCTGCGGTGTTCGCGGGAGGCGTGCTCTGGTGTCTGCTGTCGTTGCTCGTCATCACTCCGCATTTCAATCCCGGTGGTCACTCGCCCTACCTCCAGCGCTATGCCTATCTGGGGCACGGCGTTGGTGGTGTCCTGGCCGGGATCGTTCTCCACCCGCCGCTGGTGTTTCAAACGCTTCTGTCCCGGCCGCGGCTTCTGTACCTGGATATGCTGCTCGATCCGGTCGGCTTCGTCCCGCTGCTGGGTCTGCCCGTCCTGCTGCTGGCCGCTCCCACCCTCGCGCTCAACACGCTCAGCGCCGACCCCACCATGTACAGCGGTTTCTATCAGTACTCCGCCGAGATCGTGCCCTACCTTATTGTGGCCGCGGTGTTCGGGGTAGCAGCGGCGTCACGTCTCGCCGCCAGAAGAGGGCAGGAGGGGGTGACGCGCGTCGTATTGGCCGGTCTGGCCCTGGTCGCGGGCGTTGCCGCCACTATCAACCTGGGGTTCACTCCGGTTTCCGCGGGCTACGTGGTTCCCTCGGTTGGGGTCCATCAGCGGCTGGAACAGAAGCTGATCGGTCTCATTCCATCGGATGCCGTGGTCTCCGCCGCCGACGAGATCGAGCCTCACCTTTCCGATCGCCGCACAGTCTACCTCCTGCCCACGGTTCACCCGTCGAACGGCCCCGTGGCCGAGTTCATAGCATTCGATGCCTCCATTCCGTCACGGCCGGTTCGGCCGGGCGTGTTCCGTGCCACGTTCCAGTGGGCGCTGCGGCACGGCTACGGAGTGCGAGCAGCGCGGGACGGGATCGTGGTGTTGCAGCGCGGAAGCCATACTCGCCGCCTTCCGCCGGACTTCTACTCATTCGTCTTCTCGCGCGGTAGCCGGATCACGCCGCTCCAGGAGAAGACAGGACACCTGAGGCTCATCGGCGTGACCCTTCATCCCGGCTACGGGTGGATCAACGCCGCGCGGCCGGCTATTGAGGTGGAGTCGTACTGGCGCGTGAGCGGGAGGCTCTCACCCGCGGAGAGCGTGCAATTCGCCGTGTCCCGCGTCTATACGGACAGACGTCCACCCGCGCCGCCGGCCGGGTTTATCGGCGATTCTCCGACGCTCACCTGGCTTCCCATGAATCGGTGGCCGCGTCACCGGACGGTCCGTGTTGCGTCGCTATCGCTCCTGCCGCCCGTGACCCGACCGGGAAGAGTGGATGTCTACATCCGTTTGAGCTGCACCGCGGAAGGATTCCGCTCGGCCTCCTGCCCCTCCTTCGCGCGCCCCATTCGCGTGGGAACCGTGACGGTGAGAGCGCCCGGCTGATCCCGGAACGCGGTGTAAAGTTGAGCGATTGAGCGCGAGGAGGATCATGCTCCGCAATCTGGTTCCCAGTCCGGTGACCGACTTTCTGACCTCCGGACATCCCCTGGAACGGCTGGGTGTGGTGGTCTTCACAATTGTCGCCACCACCTTCGTATCTCGGTTTGCCCGCGGACGCTTGAGCACCACGCTGGAGCGCCGTGGCCTGGCCATCAACGCAGCGGTACTCCTTTCCCGGCTGCTGTGGATCGGGGTGTGGGCGCTCGGCATAGCCATCGTTCTCTACGCCTTCGGCGTGGGGCTTGGGCCCCTGGCGGCATTCATCGGTGTCGTGGGCCTGGCAGCGGGCCTGGCCCTACAGCAGCTTCTCCAGAACCTGGTGGCGGGCATCTACCTGCTGGCGGAGCGGCCGTTCCGCATTGGCGATCTCATTGCCGTGGTCGGGCCGGCCGGAGCCAATCACGAGGGAACGGTCGAGGATATCCAGATGCGGACTACCCGCCTGCGTGGCCGCAATGATGAGCTGATCCTGGTCCCGAACGCCTCCATCTTCGGCGGGGTCGTCACCAACCGCACGGCGATCAGCGGCTACGCGGCGCAGCTCTCGCTCGTGTTCCCGCGCGATCGCGATCCGGTAGGGGTGGGACAGCAGGTCGTGGCTATCGTGGAGAAGCTGCCCGGCACCCTGCGAACGCCCGAGCCGGAGATCCACGTCGATAAGGTCTCGAGGGACGACTGGACGGCGACCCTGGTCTTCTGGGCGCAGCGCCCAGACGCGGGATCGTCGGCGGCATGGGCGATCGCCTCCGCCATCCCGGACGCCTCGGTGGATACCACGGGTGCTGCCTGATGGCTCGCATCGGCGTGCTCGGCGGCACTTTCGATCCGCCTCACATCGGGCACCTGGCCGCGGCCGAGGACGTCGCCTGGAAGCTGGGGTTGGACCGGGTACTCTTCGTCCCGAACCGGCGGCCGCCACACAAGCAAGACCAGCGCGTGAGCGCTGTCCGCCACCGCGTGGCCATGGTTCAACTGGCGATCGCGGGAAACCCCCGCTTCCAGCTCTCGACGATTGAACTCGATCGTGAAGGGCTGTCGTATACCATCGACACCTTGCGGGCGCTGCGGCAGGAGGTTCCTGCCGGGACCGAGATCTATTTCCTGGTCGGATGCGACGCCGTCGGTGAGCTCCATATGTGGCATGAGCCGGACGCGATTCTGGACGAGTTTGGTTTGGTCATCATGGAGCGGCCCATTGAATCAGCAGTGAACTGGGATGCGGCGGCAGCCCGGTTTCCAAGAATCAGGGAGCAGACGTGCGTGGTGGATGTCGCCGAGCTGGAGATCAGCAGCAAAGAGATTCGCAACCGGGTGGAAGAGGGCGCTCCTATCCGCTATTACGTTCAGCCCGCGGTGGAGCGCTATATCCGCCTGCAGGGACTCTACGGCGCGGCGTAGGGGTTCGGCGGTTCCGCCTCTTCGGATCGCTGTAGCTCGAGCACCCGACGCAGGAAGACGGCGGCGTCCGATTGCTCTCGGGCGCCGATGCGCGCGGCAATATTGTCCGCGATCTGATCGCCCACCCGTTGCCTCGCATCCATGGGGAGTGAGGCCACCCGGTCGAGGAAGCGCTCCACCAGGCTGATATCCGAGGAGCTGAGGGCGCGCAGGTTCCAGAGTGCCTCATCGGGATCGGTGGTGCCGCGCGGCGGCGCCGCGCGAGAAAGCGGCATGGCGTGGGGAAGCGCCGTGGAGGGACGCAGCCGCTTCGGTACTTTCACCACCACCGTCCCGGCGGCAAGATCGCCGAGGCGGCGCGACTCCCGATTCACGAACATGGTGATCACCCCGATCGCGTAAAAGCTTGGTAGCCAGTCGGCCAGGCGCAGCAGGTTGCGGATGGCGGACTCGGTAAAGCCAATAGGATGGCCGGACGTCTTGATCACGCGGATGCGCAGGGCGCTCTTTCCCGGAGTCTGACCGTTCCAGAAGGCTTCGAACAGCAGGTAGTATCCCCAAATCAACAGGAACAGGAGGGTAATGGCGAGGACGGTGGCGATGGTTGACCCGGCGCTGGTGAACGGCGCAAGCTCAGTGGCCCCGACCAAAATCAGGACCAGCAGGACCACCTCGATGATCATGTCCAGCAGGGCGGCGGCAAACCTGGACCCGATACCGGCCACGACGTAGGAGATCGAGACTGCTTCCGGCGTGTGGACCTGAAATTCCATGACTTTTTCCTCACGCCTACAATACGACACGCGTGGGGAGACGAAATGCAGCGCGACACCTTCATCAAGATCAGAAAGGGAGACTGGGAGGAGCTGGAAAACCTGCTGGCGCGGGCGAAACACCGTCTGCGCCGGATGTCCGGCTCCGATCTGCTGCGGATGGGCGATCTCTACCTGGCGGCGACGTCCGACTTCGCCATGGCGCAGCGCGATTTTCCCGGCTCTCCCGTCACCGACTACCTGAACGGCCTGATCGCGCGGGCGCACGCCATCATTTACCGGGAGCCGGCCGGAAGCTGGACGCGGGTCGGTCAGTGGTTCCGGTACGGGTTTCCGCAAGCCTACCGGGACGCCGGAGGGTATATTGCCCTGTCCTTCGCCGCCTTTGCCGCGGGGGCGTTCGTCTCGGCGATCCTGGTCGCCATTCATCCATCCGCCGCCGATACCCTGCTGCCCGGTCAGGCGGCGGACCTGCGCTCCATCATGTCGCACCACCACCTCTGGATGAAGGCAAATACGGCCAATCACCCCATCGCCGCCAACTTCATCATGGTCAACAACATCACTGTGGCCCTGGAGGCTTTCGCCGGGGGAATACTCCTGGGCATTCCTGCCATTCTCATCGAGGGCTACAACGGCATCATGCTGGGCACGGTCGGGACCATGACCGGCCAGTACGGACTGGCTGCCGGGTTCTGGTCATTTGTCGTTCCCCACGGCGTGATCGAGCTGTCCGTGATTTTCATGGCCGGTGGAGCAGGACTCATGATCGGCGATTCCATCCTGCGGCCCGGTCGGCTGCGCCGGAGAGATGCCCTGGTTCGGGCGGCGCGCCACGCGCTTCAGCTAACCCTTGGAGGCGCGGCCCTCCTGGTCGTGGCCGGAACCATCGAAGGGTTTTTTTCACCGTCGGACGCGCCCGACTGGATCAAGGTGGCGGTGGGGGTACTGACCGGAATATTACTCTACAGCTATCTGCTGGGCTCACGACCGAGAGAGGTGGCTCGCCGGTACAGCCTGGAAGAGCTCATCGCCGGCGAGCCTCGGTCTGGTCCTGACCTCGCGTCACAAACCAGTGCGTAGGCGCGGGGTAATGAGGGGCCTATAACTTGCCGGCTGCCTTGATCTCGAGGTAGCGGTTGATGAGCGAGGGAGAGAGAGCATCCGCGGGAACGTCGAGGGTGAGGGCCCCGGCGGCGCGCAGGCGCGCCAGCAGCCTATCCCGGCGATCGAGCATATCGCGGGCCACCGCTCGCTGGTAGACGCCGGCCGAGTCATTGGGCGCTCGCCCGGCCACCGCCTCGATTGCAGGGTCACGCATGGTGACGATGAGTGGAAGATGCCGCCGCACCAGTGAGGCCACGTGCGTGAGAAGCGACGCTGCCGCGGCCTCGTGGGCGATGTCGGTGAAGATGACCACCAGCGAGCGGCGAGGGCTGTGAACGCGCAGGTAGGCGATGGCCGCGCCGTAGTCGCTCTCCGTTGCCTGGGGCTCGAGATCGTACAACACCTCGGTCACCGCCAGGAACTGCCGGCGGCCGGGAGCGGCCTTGATAAAGCGCGAGACCCTGTCATTGAAGGCGAGCAAACCGACGCGATCGCCGGTCTCCTGGGAGACAAAGGCGAGAAGCAGAGCAGCGTTAACCGCGTGATCGAGGCGTGTCAGTGCCGGGGCCACCTCTCGGGGACCCAGATCGTCTCGCTGCTCCAGCTCTCCGGCGTAGGGTACTTGCGTGGCCATCAGCCGCCCGGCATCGATCATCAACATGATGTTCTGGGCGTGTTCCGTGGTGTACTCGACGGCAATGGGTTGATGCCGGCGAGCCGTGGCAGTCCAGTTGATGCGCCGATACTCGTCGTCGGGCGTATAGTCGCGAAGACGTTCAAACTCGGTTCCTGTCCCTCGGCGCCGCGACCGCCTCAGCCCGATCTCGTGCAGCATGCCGCGATGCAGGAGTGACTCATAGCGGCGCACTGCCAGCAGGTTGGGATAGACCTTTACGCCATCCTCTATGTAGGTGGCCTGCTGCCTCCACGCCAGGCCGAGGGGGCCGCGAAAGCGGGCGCTAATAGGACCGAACGCATAGTCGCCGCGATGCACCGGATAGATCGAGTAACGGACGGTAGCGGTGTCGCCCGGCGTCGACTCCCCCCCACCAGAGTCCCGGTCGGGGATGAGGAGCTGCGGAACCGCGTCACGAACCTGAAACTGGAGCCGCCGTCCGGAGGTGTTGACCAGGGCGAGCGTGACCGGGTTCCAGGCACCCAGGGAGAGTTTGGGCTCGTGCGTTCGCGTCCAGACCAGGACGGACCTTCCGGGAAGGAACCAGGCATCGACCAGCGCCAGCAGGACGAGCGCGGCGAGCCAGAGCACGGCCACCTCGAGGGCCAGATCGCGCGTTCCGGCGAAGGCAACCGCGGCCACACCGATCAGGCCCAGATACAACAGCCGCCGGGTGGGGACGATCATCGGGTTAGCGGGGGACGGGCACGGCGGCCAGCACTCGCTCGATGACGCGGTCCGGCGTCAGACCTTCGATCTCGGCTTCGGGCCGCAGGATGATACGGTGCCGGAGAAGCGGCATGGCCAGGTTTTTGACGTCATCCGGCGTCACATAATTTCGGCCCCTGAGCGCCGCGATGGTCTTGCCGGCCAGCAGAAGGCCGATGGAGGCGCGAGGGCTGCCGCCGAGCAGGAGATCGGGCGAGCGTCGCGTCGCGTCCACCACGGCGGTGATGTACCCGATGATGGCGTCATCCACGGTCACCGCCCGAATGTCGTCCATCACCCGGCCCAGATCTTCGGGGGAGATGAGCGGCTCCACGCGCTCCACCTCGAGCTCTCGCGCGTCGAATCCCCGGTCATAGGCGCGCAGCACGTCTCGCTCGGCTGCCTCGGCGGGATACCGCACGATCACTTTGAAGAGGAACCGGTCCAGCTCCGCCTCGGGAAGCGGATACGTGCCTTCGTACTCAACCGGATTCTGCGTGGCCACGACAAAGAAGGGGAAATCGAGGGGGTGTCGCTCGCCCTCGAGGGTGACCTGCCGTTCCTCCATCGCTTCCAGCAGGGCCGCTTGCGTCTTGGCGGGCGCGCGGTTGATCTCGTCGGCCAGGAGGACCTGTGTGAAGATTGGACCACGCTTTAGATAGAAGTGGCCGGTTTGCAGATCGAAGACACTGGTGCCGACCACATCGGACGGCATCAGGTCCGGGGTGAACTGAATGCGCTGGAAGCGCGCGTTGATGAGCCGCGCCAGCGTCTTTGCCATCAGGGTCTTGGCGGTACCCGGCACCCCCTCCAGCAGGACGTGGCCGCCGGTGAAGAGGGCGACGCTCAGAAGCTCGAGGGCTTCCTCCTGCCCCACCACGACGCGGCCCGCCTCGGCACGCAGACGGCCGTACATCTCCGTGACCGCAGTGGGGGACGGCGAGGGTTCAAACACGCTCTTTCAACGCCTCCTCACATCGTACGATAGCCTCCGCTTGCCGAATCAGGTCCTCTTCGGAGAGATCGGTCCGTGGCTGCAAGAGGGGCCGCACGGTCCCGGCCAGGTCGCGCGGCAGATCCTCCGGCAGGTCCGTCCCAAAGCGGCGGCGGAGTCGCTCCCGTAGCTCCCGCTGGTAGATGGCCAAGACGTCGGCGCGACGATGAGCTCGTCGAAGGAGGGCGGCGAGTGACAGGACATACTCGACGGCCGGACGGCGCCGTTCTGAGAACGGAATTATGGGCGGGCCCAGGCGCCAGCCGCCCAGCCAGCGGAACATCATGAGGATCGCCAGGCCGAAAAGTACCGCAATTCCCCAAGCGGTTCCTGATAGCCAGGACGTTGAGCCGCCGGCACTCGCGGGACCTGGCTGATCCACGGTAATTGGACCGGGCGAGCCCACCAGATTGAGCGCCAGACGCCGGTTCTGTGATCGGCCGATATGCGCGTTGTCGAGAAGATGGGGTGCGGTGAGTCCCCACAGCTCGCCCTGTCCCCAGGCCCGGCGCGTCAGGACGGTGCCGTAGCGTGTGGCAGCTCCCGACCCCCTGTCCTCGGTGAATCCCGTGATCAGATTGGCGGTGCCGGCCAGACGTGTGGTGATCGGCTGTAGAAGTACGGGCTGGGTGACACGAACAGGAGCCGAACGCGCAAAGGTGATATGCATCCCGGAGGCCGCCCATAACGGAAAGCTCTCGTCGCTGACGATGATCAGCCTCCCGCCGCTGCTCGCCCACTGCAGAAGGCCGGTGACCTCCTGGCTGGTGGCGTCCCGCTCGGGCTCCAGCACCAGCAGCGTTCCGTGGGTGCCCGGCTGACCATACGAGTCCTGCCGCCGCATGCTGTATCCCATGCGGGTGAGCCACAGCTGGAGCGCGAGCGCGCCATCCGGCGCGGCGCTGTCCAGCGACAGAGGAGTCTCGGGGGCAGCCGACGTGGAAGACATCACGCTGAGCACGGCCACGATCAAGAGCAGGGCGGAGAGCCAGAGCCAGGCGGAGTGCCGCCGTACCTCGCTCATGCCGCGCGGCTTCTGAGCGCGTCCAGGACGGCCGCGGCGGCCGCGTCTGCACGGTGGTATCCGGCTTCGTCGATCGGCCGGTGGCCGTACCACACGCTGTCAAAGGTATCGACTAGCGCCGACAGAGGACCGGCCACGGGCTCCGGAACCGACCCGGATACGAGCAGAGCCTGAAGGTACTCGCGATTGGTGAGGCCGGGCCGCAGTTCAATCAGACCATGCGCTTGCAGTTGCAGCATGGTGGAGAGGAAGAGATAGCGAAGCGCTTCACGGTAGTTCCCGGCGGCCGCCAGGACTTCAGCGCGGCGGCCGGCAGCCAGCGGAGTCGTGGGAGAGGCGTATTCTTCGCTGGCCGACCGCTCAACTACCAGCTTGCCCAGGGCTCCGCGAGCAATCAGGTACCCGACCCCGACCACCATCAGCAGCAGAATCGCGGCGGGGATGACCGCGGTAGGTCTGCCGGGGCGAAGGGCGCCAGTGAGAACGCGAAGCAGGCTCTTGTAGAGCGAGACCAGCCAGTGCTCGGCGCGCTCCCAGGGCCACTGCACCGGGTGAAATCTGGAATCTCGGAGGACGATATCGAGCTGACGCAGCTGTGACGCTGGAACTGGTTGCGGCTGCGTCCGCTGAAGCGTGTCGTCAAGGGTGTCCAGCCAGGCGGCAACGCGAGCAGTGGAGTCGGCACTGATCGGGGACAGGCTGGCCGCTCGGGAGACGGAGTCGGTGTGCAGGACTTCCCGGTCCGGCATCTGCACCGCATCGAGCCCGCGCAGGATGCGTGCGGTCTGCACCACATCGGTTTGGTCGGCAGGCGTATGCGTGGCGCGGTCGAGACTGACCCGCGCCAGGTGGACTCGCGCCACGTAGGTGTGCAGGGAAACGGGAGTGGAGCCGGGCCCCGGTGCCAGTACCGCGATCGCGAGGAGAAGCGGGCCCGCGTTCACCGGGACGAGAGCGCCATGTGCTCGGCGGCGTACTCCAGGTCGAACCCCTCCTTGCGCACCCGCTGATCGAAGTAGAGCAGGGTTAACACTCCCAGGGAGACGGGCTGGAGAATGATCCCGAGAACTCCGTTCACACCAGCGCCGAGCACCGGATTGCCCACGGTAGCCAGGGCGACGACTCCTGCGATGATGATGGACAGGACAAAGACCATCAGCTCGACCAGCGTAACCACACCGACGACATGCCAGTACCACCCGCGGGTGAGAAACCAGCTGCGGCCAATGGAGCCGAAGACGCCGCGGCGCTCCAGCACGATAACCTGCGGGACCAGATACAGGTGGGGCACCGCGTACACGGCCAGAACGAAAACCACGATAGCCAGAAGAACGGCCGAGAGGACAAGCGGAACGCTGCCACCGCCGAGGGTCACGGCCAGGACGACCAGGATCACAGCAAATGCCACCAGGGCGATGAAGGCAACGATGCCGAGCAGCA
Organism: Chloroflexota bacterium; assembly: GCA_025966365.1. GTDB lineage: Bacteria > Chloroflexota > UBA5177 > UBA5177 > UBA5177 > JAICWV01. Next base: position 13,852 of record JAICWV010000081.1, read on the forward strand.
ACATCAGGAAGAGACGAACAAAGGGACCAACACCGGTGTCGGTATACGCGCCAGGGATGGTCTCGGGGCGGCCGAGGTAGCGTGCCGCGACGACCTGGGTCAGGGCGCCCATGATGAGGATGGCGAAGACGGCGCCGATGATGCCGCTACCGGTGCCGCGGGCTGCCACCACGCTGTAGTTCTGAGCGGCGGTATCGAATGTGGTGGTCGAGCTCGTGGCAGTGAGCGTCGTCGCCGTGGGCAGCAGCGAGACGAATATCATGTTCAGAATCGTCTGTGGAACCGCCAGGACCGCTACCACGCCGGCGAAGAGCGCGAAATTATTGCGGTAGAGCGTCACGGTGGCGTCGATCAGTTCGGCCGCGCCCATCGGCCGCATCTGCCGTATGCCCGTTGCGGAGTCGTCCATCCTCATTCTCTCCAGCCTGCCGGCAACGGGCCGTGCGGTTACGGTTCGGTTGGCGGAGGCTTCTCGGTGTCGGCCGCGGACTCCAACTTTATGACTTCCATCAACTGTCCGTCCATCTCGTTGACGCCCTGAGCAAAGGCATCCGAGAAATAGTAGTCGTCCGCGTCCTGGGGATAGTTCCAGCGATCGATGAAGACGACATCCGCCGCCTCGTCCAGTTGGGTGAATACTTCGTGGCCCACATTGCCCGCGGACTGGAGCCGAGCCTGCCATTCCGGTGTATCGTGCACGGACTTGAAGGATTCCCAACTTGCGGCCCGCACGCGGGCAAAGACGGTGATCATTCCTTCTCCTTGGCCGGCCGACTCCGGCGGGTGGCGCCGCTGTGTAAAATTACCGGCGCGGAAGCGGCCATCCATTATATGGCCGCGCTCTTTTGCGTCACGGCGTTACAAGGAGAGCATTTCGGCATTATCTCGGGTAGCGCCCCACCACTCTGCATCATCCAAAAAAGGGAGTCTCATGAAGCGACTAGTTCTCTCACTCATCGCCGTGGTCGCGGTCGCGGCCGCCCTTGCCGGAGGAACTGTCCCCGGCCACGCGGACGGACCGCCTCCGCCTCCGCCCGGGCCGGGCGGAGTCACGCCCCCACCTGCGCCGGGAGCCACGGCCACCCCCACGGCGACACCGACGGCCACCCCGACCGCCACGCCCATTCCGCTGACCCTCAATGTGAAGCTCGGGCACACGTCCGTCAAGCACGGTCAGAAGGAAAGCGTGAGGATCACCAGCCTGGCGGGAGCGAGCGCGAAGCTCAACATCAGCTTCCCCGGCGGGAAGTGGACCTACAAGAAGTCCACCACGTTGGGAGCGGGCGGCGTCAAGACCTACAAGTTCACGCAGCCGGGCCTGAAGAAAGGGGTCACGAACCACGTGGCAACCGTGAAGGTGACGGTAAGCCTCAACGGACAGCAGAAGCACTCGACCAAGAAGTACAGGGTGTCCTGAGAGGGCAGAGGGTACCGCGCTACACGGACGAGCGATAACATCCATATCTCGGTAGGGGACGGCCCCCGGTGTCGTTCCGCCCGCGGCACGGGACGGGGTCCTGGCCCCTACCCTTATTTGGCGTAACCGGTCAGCTCGGTGTAGGCGAGGCCGGTTACCGGGTGGCCCTTCCAGGTGCCGGTTACGGTGGCGCTTCCCTCCCAGTAGCTGCCGCGCGGTTGAGATGCCAGCCATAGCTCCTGGTCCTTTACGGTCGGCACGACCCGCAATCGGGCGTTGACACCGGGAATCGTGACCAGGAATCCCGAGGGGTAATGCGCGCCGGTGTGC
>JAICWV010000203.1 GCA_025966365.1 Chloroflexota bacterium
CTGGTGGGGTCGGCATACACCCGCGATTCGTCGCCCTCGCGCCAGAGGCGCCGGGCGCCAAGCTCGAGGACGGGCCTATCGGCTGCGTCGACATCATCATCCACCATCGCTGACCAATCTTTGGCCTCGGTCATCGTTGGCCATCACTCCCACCTCCTGCGCCCGCTGGCGGTTGCGCAGCGAGTTCAAGCTGTGTCTGCAGCGTCGAGATGTCCTGGATATTCCAGATCTCGGCGATCCGTCCGCCCGCCATACGGACGAACGTCATTGAGGGAAAGCTGACCTGCATGCCGTCTCGGTCTGGTGAATCGGGATCGGCGTACCGGCCGCTTGTCCGCCAGTGCAGAGCGACCGTGTCGCCCTCGCCGACCATCCGCTCGAGCCGGAACTCGCGGTCTTGGAGTCGTCCTCGCATCGAGAGGTCCCGCTCGAGCATGGCCTGAGCCGGGATGGGATCGAGAAACCCGCACTGATGCAAGACGGCATCGGACGCGAGCAAATCCGCGAGCGGGCCCAAATCGCCTTCCATTAGCGTCTTGAACGCGCGGCGGACGGTCTCTTTATCGGTGTCGCTGCTCATGGTTCATCTCCAGACGTGGTTGAGCGGGTCTACCTTGGCGTGCTACTCCCAACGAAAGAATCGCACAGCCAGGAATCCGGCGACGATCGCATACGCCAGTAGAATCAGCAACTGGCCGGCCGGCGGGAACCCGGTCTGCATCGCATCCTGGATCGCCTTCACCGCCGCGCCGAGTGGTGTCCAGGTGCTGATATCGCGAATCTGCACCGGCAGGGCGGCGAGTGGCACCCACAGACCGGCGAAGAACAGGAGCGGGACGGCGGCTATGCCGGAAAGGGTTTGGGCCGCCTGGGCGCCGTCCGCCAACGCCGCGACGAGCAGTCCGATGGCGAAGATCGCGACCATCGTCAGCAGGATCGCCAGGATGAAGCCCGGCGAGCTCTTCGGCACCGCCATACCGAACCGCGCCATGGCAACCACCAACAGAACGAGCATACCGACCACCGCGATCGTCAGATTCACCACCAGCTGCGCTCCGAGCAGCCATGCAGGTGGAACCGGCGTCGTGGACAGCCGGCGCAGGATACCTTGCTCCCGATACGTGGCCAGCGGCAGAGGCAGACCGAGGATTCCCGTGACCGTGATGATGAATCCGATGAGCGTCGGGATATAGACCTCAATGAAGCTGAGGCCGCCAAGCGCTGCCTCCGGTTGCTGCAATTTCGGGATGCTCCCGAGGATCACCAGCAGGATCAGTGGGATGCCGAGACCGAGGGTCGCCCGGTTGGGCGTTCGCCGTGTGAGCACGAATTCATATCGAACGAGCTTGCGGAAAGCCGCGCGCGGCGCCTGGGGAGGGAGGAGCGATTGGAGACCGATCATACGTTCGCCTCGTCCCGTTCGTGGATGTGGCGTCCGGTTAGCCGCAGGAAGGCGTCTTCCAGCGTCGCCGAGCCGGTCGTCACGTCTTCGGCGGTGACGCCGTTGGCAGCCAGGGTCTGAATAACCGCGTTCACTAACTCTCCTGTCCCGGTCACCACGACGCGCGGTCCCTGGTGCTCGACACCCGTCACGTCCGAAAGATCGGTCAGCAGACGATCGTCAAATGGACCGGAGGGAACAAACGTCACATGCTTGCCGCCGCCCGCCTCCGCCACCAGCTCGCTCGGCGTGCCAAGGGCGACAATCCGGCCCTGATCGAAAAGCGCCACCCGATCGCAGAGCCGCTGCGCCTCGTCCATGTAATGCGTGACCAGCAGGATCGTCACCCCGCGCGCGCGGATTCCCTCGATCAGCTCCCAGGTATCGCGCCGCGCCTGCGGATCCAGTCCGGCCGTCATCTCGTCGAGCACCGCGATCTTGGGCTGGCCGATCAGCGCCACGGCGACGGCCAGCCGCTGCTTCTGCCCGCCGGAGAGATCTTTGTAGGAGCTGTCGAGCTTGTCGCCGAGCCCAAGCAGGGAAACGAGCTCAGCGCCATCGGCCGGATGCGAGTAGAACGATCGGTAGAGGTCGAGATTCTCACGAACCGTGAGCTTGGCCGGCAGAGCGCTCACCTGGAGCTGGGCGCCTACCAGAGTGTGCAGCTCCTCCCGGTCCTGATCGCTCTCCGGATTCAGGCCCAGCACCCGAATCGTGCCTGCGTCGGGCCGCCGCAGACCGATGATGCATTCGACGGTCGTGGTCTTGCCGGCACCGTTCGGTCCCAGAATCCCAAAGATCTCTCCCACGTGCACCGAAAAGGAAACATCGTCCACGGCCACCGTCTGGCCGTACATCTTGCGCAGTTGAGAGGCGTCGATCACCACGGGGCGCTGGTTAGACCCATTGGCGGCGCTGGTTGTCATGATGCCCTCCCTGGCTTGGCGGGCGTGGTGGCGACCATCCCCTTGGCCCCCAGCCGATAGGCAACCAGTGCCGGATGCTCGGTCTTGATCACAGGGAGACCGGCTCCGGCCAGCAGCGTGTTTCCGGCGATCGCCAACGTCGCGTTGGCGCCGGCCGGGAGGCGCGCCGTCCAGACGATCGCCCCCGTCTTGCGCGAGAGCGCCACGACCTCGCCGGTGAAGGTGACTGTGAACACCAGGTCGTTGGCGACGGTGGCCCCGCCCAGTGGCATGGCGAAGGCGTACCCGCCGCGTGGCATCTGGGGGAGCTTCGTGGCCCACAGCTGCTTCCCGGTGGCCAGGGCAATGGCGACCATCTCACCGCCGGCCCGGTGGAGGTTGGGTGTACCGGTGAAGGCCGTTGGATCCTTGTAGGTGGTCGGCCAGTTGACCACAGGCGCGTACACCACGCCGCCGGCCGCCGCCATAGTGGTCTCCACCCCGCCAGCCTCTCCGGGAGACACGGTGTACGGCGTCTTCAAGTGGAGCTTGCCTGCGAGAGCCAGTTGATCGTCCCGGTCGTGCCCGTTATGGATGCCGACCGCCGTCTTCCATAACAGCTTGCCGCTTTTGGGGTCGAAGGCGAACACGTACCCCCCTTTGCCCGCAGCAAGCACCACCGGGTGGCCGGCAACGATCGTGTAGATGGGCGAGATCTGCAGGTCCCAGTCATGGAAGTCGTCGGGGAAGGCCTGGTAGTACCACGCCAGCTTGCCCGTGGCCTGGCTGAGCTTGACGATGCTGTCCGTATACAGTTCGCGGCTGGGAGTCGTCTGCGCTTGCCGTTGCGAGAGGTAGGGATTGCCGATCCCGGCGTAGACGGAGTGATCCGGACCGATGAGGACGGCATCCCAGGCGCCGCCCGAGGGCGTTGCGGGGTGCCGGCCAATCTTGTGCTGTACGGTCTGGAAGCGCCAGATGATGGCGCCGGTCTGGGCATCGAGGGCATAGAGGATGCCGCCCACCGTGATGGCTGACGAGACGAAGACCTTGCCGCCGGCCACCTGGGGAGCCATATCGAAGTTGACCTTGCCCGTCGCGAGATGGGTGTTGTACCACACCTGACGGCCTGTCTTGGCGTCGAGGGCAAACACCCCCGTCTCCGTGACACCGTAGATCCTGCCATTGGCGATCGTCACGCCGTTTGGCCCGTAATCCGGGGAGTTGTACCGATGCGTCCAGAGCACCTGGCCGGTCGTGTAGCGCACGGCCATGACGTTCGACGCGCCATCCTGCAGATAGGCGATGCCATGGGCGATGATGGGATTGGCCACGTCCCGGCCGTTCAGCCCGCCACCCTTCAGCGGGACCGTCCAGGCAATGCCCAGCTTCGACACGTTTTTCGAGGAAATCGTCGAGTGCGCGTCGCGCCTGTTGTACAGGTCGCCATTCGGTGCGGGCCACTCCCTGGCATAGCGGACATCCTCCGCAGGGGCGCCGGGCGGAACCGACGCAGCGACACTTGCAGCCGCTGCGGTACGTTCCATAGGCGATGCAGCGCTACTCAGAGAGAGCACGATGGCGAGCGCCAGGGCAGTCACGCTGAGCGTGCCGGGCGAAGATAAAGGGCGGCTCTGTGAGGCTTCCATTGGACCCTCCTGAACGGTGACCACACACCCCTGGCGCACAGCCCGGAAATGTGATATCTATTAGATATCACAACGGTATCACTTATGCAAGGAGGAATCGATGGACGCACACGAATCCCCGGCGGCCGTGGTGGCCGGGCCGGTGGGGCACCAGGGGGCGCGGGTCGAGATCCGGGAACGACCGGCCCTCATGATCAGCGGCTGGATCGGGGTGGTGGTGCTGCTGGGCTGCATCGGGGTGACGAACCTGGTGCTCCGGGCGAACGCCGACGCCTGGATTGCCCTACCC
>JAICWV010000145.1 GCA_025966365.1 Chloroflexota bacterium
GCCAGCGGCGACCCGTCGGGTGATGTGCCACTGGGTGATGAAATGCTCGCCCACTGGGTCCACGTCACATCGGTGTAGGCGCTGGTCAAGGACGTGGGCGTCACCAAACAGGTCGCGGTTGTCGAGTCCGAATCAGACCCGCCGGACGCGACGGTGGTGTGAATCTCCGCCGTGTGCACGCTATGCACGGTGCCGTTCATGGCCGTGAGTGACTGATCGAACAGGGCTTGCGCGCCCGGCACATCTGCCCCTGCGGAAGAAGGCGCCGCGCTCACCACCATCGCGAGCACGATGACACACGCGCAACAGAAGTTCATCATCACCTGCCTCCTCGGCCAGAAATGTTGTGTCACTATCAACCTAAGGCGACGACGGTCGGATTCGCAATCTCATTCGGCGCGCGAGCGGGACGCCACGCGTCTGCTCAGCCCACCGCCTTACAGCGGTGGTCGATGACATTGGCCCGTTTGGTCGGCTCGCATCCGCGAACAGCCACCACTTTCGCGGTCCAATAGCATAGGTGCTCCCTCTAGGCATGCGTCGTTTCATCAATTCATTGATGTCTGCGCCGCCGCGCAGCTTCGGTTCTGCCCCCTCAAGACGTGGAACCTGCTCCTGAGTATCCGTGCCGTAGTCGCGGCCCTTGTGGCCGCCTGGTCTGCATACCGACCATCCTCGCTGCCCGTACCGTTTGGGAGGGAGGCCCGGGCAACCACAAGGGTTGCCGCTACGGCACGTGGCTTGTGGAGTTCTATCGAGCATCGAGGGTGCATGAATTGACGCTGCACTGTTTTCCGGGTGCCCTTTCAGGGCTCCCAGCCGCAGCTGGGAAGAACAGCGGGCCGAACAGACCGCAATGAAGTTGCGGTAACTACGAAGGACATTGGCAACCATCCCGATGCGCACCGCAGTTCCCGCCTTGGCACGATAATCGCACCTCTGCAGGGCTATGGACGGCGACCGCCTCTACGGCTTCCAATCGCGCATGGGCCGGATGGATGCGTATCTCTCCGTTGCTTTCGGCGTGACGCTGCTGGCGGCGCTGCTCTGGGTCGCGGCCGTCATCGCCGTCTGGCTCATCCAGACCGAGGTGACCTACACCGTCTGCGACGGACCATTACTCCAGCTTCCGCCGCCTGCCGTCCACTGGCCGCCGCAGGGGCATCACACCGAGCTGCTGGGCCTGGAGCAGCGGTTGGCTGCCTTCGCCACCGGTGTCAGCGTGCTCAGTGTCTTTCTGCTGCTCTACGCCCGACCCGACCTGCGCACCCTCCACCGCACCGGACTGCTGGCTGCCTCGCTGATCGGCTCGCTCCTCCTCTCCGGCCTCCTCTGGCTGGTCGTTCAGCACCACGTACTCGGCGCCACCCTCTCCGCCTTCGGCAGCTGTCTATGAGCCGGCAGCCACGGCCGAGACGAGCGCATCCCGATTGGTTTCGAGCCAGTGGTCGAGAGCGATGGTGTGTTTGATGCGGCTCTCCACCGCGTCAAGGCGTGAGAGTCCCGCCTTCCAGCGTCCGAGGCGATGAATCACGCTTACCGCGCCGCGCAGCCGCAGCAAATCGGGAATCGCTTCAATCTCCGATGGTGTCAGCCTCACTGCTGTTCCATAGCCTCCGGCCAGGGCCCTAACCACGTCCAGTTCCAGCCCTTGCAGCTGCGGCGAAACGGCCGTCTGCACAACTGCGATCGCAAAGTCCATCGCCCGCAAATCCGGGGAAGCGAATTCAAAGTCGAGGATGCCGCTAACCCGACCGCCCAGGAACAACAGGTTGCTGCCGTCAACGTCGGAGTGAATGATCTGGTGCGGCAACGTGCCATACATCTCGGCCACGTTAACCCGGGCCCGCCCCAGAAATTGAATAAAGGAGCGTGTGAGCGACTCCTCAACCGGCAGGTCGGCGACGGCAGCCTCTGGATCAGGCACAACTGCATGGATTCGGTCGAGATCGCCGTAGGTGGGAAGATGTACCTTTCCGGAAGGAACGGTCGTTTCTGCGAGCGCCACATCCAGCTCTCCCAATGCTGCGCCCGCTGCCCGAACCCAGCGCAGCGCCGTCCAGTCCCTCGGGTGTTCCCCCTCGATAACTCTCGATACGGCGACCCACCGAACGTCGCGGCCTTCTTCGATGCGCTCCAGGGTGCGGCCACTCTGGGACGGCAGTGGGGCCGGTACCTTGAAGCTAAGCGGAAGGCGGATTAGCTGTGTCAGAAGCGCGTGCTCGAACTCGATGTGCGACAGGTTGCCGGTATTGCGATAGAGGCGGATCACGTACGCCCCGGAAGCCGCGGTCACCCGCCAGGAGGCATTATTCGAGCCCCCCAGCCGCTCAACACCCGTCGGAGTGCCGAGATCCCAGGGACGCAGCAACGACCTTGGATCGATGATCTCGATGGAATTCATCTCTCCAGTATGGTTGAGCCTGTTGGGGCGGGGCCTTATGTCTCCCATCACCTCGGACCACTATCCGCCCCGGAATCCGGGCTAAAGCCCTAGGGATCCTGCTGGATCTGGGAGAGCATCCGCTGCAGCGACACGCTGCGCAGATCGTCCCAATTCCAGTTGAGGAGGCCGTTGTTGGCCATGTGGTCGTTGGAGTTTCGGCCGTTGAGGGCAAAGAAGCTCCAGGAAATCTGCGGGTGCTCCCGCAGGTAGCGCACGAAATACTGGAACCACTGCGCCTGATTCCCGGGCCGGACATCGGTGATGCATTGCGGTTCGTTGGTGCAGGTGCCGAACTCGCCGATCCAGAGTGGGGCGGCGTAGGAGGCATGGGGGTTCTGGATGATGAAGGCCCAGTTCTGGTTCCAGATCTTCTGCAGCGACTCATACGTCATCCCGTGGAACCACCACATGTTCCACTTCCACGGCCCCCAGTCGTGCGCCGAGTACACCAGCTGGTGCGGGACCTTCAGGACCACTGGATACTTGCGCACCGGTGTGAGAATGCTGCCCCACCAGTAGGTATGCACCCCGCTGGGTCTGGTCGGATCGGGATAGAGCTGCACCCCCTCCACAAACATCAACAGGTGCGGGTTGATGTTGAGCACGGCATTGCCCGCCCGCTCCGCTGCCAGCCGCCAGTCCGTGGCCGGGTTATCCACTCCGTTGGTCGGTCCCCACGTCGCCCCCTGGTACTTGTAGGTGTACAGATCCCAGGGGCCGGGCCCGTTGGTATGCGGCTCGTTGCGGAGATCGAAGCCAATCACCGCGTCGTTCCCCTTGTAGCGCCGGGCCAGGAACTCCCAGTCACGAATCCAGGACGAGTCGGGATAGGACTCCGTGTACCACAGGCCCTCGTCCAGCTTATTGACCGTGTGCGGAGTGGAGGCCTGCGACCGGTGGTCGTCGAGGATGATCTTCAGCCCGATGCGGTGCGCGAATTCCACGATCCGGTCGAGGAAGTCGAGGGCATGCATGCCCACCAGCTCCGGGTTCGCGGCCACCTTCTGGGTGATGATCGGGTTCTGCTCCACCAGCTGATTGGAAAACGGCAGCCGGATGGAATTGTAGCCGAAGCTCTTCACCTCCAGCATGATGCGCTGATAGGACTGGTAATCCAGACCCGCGGGTACCCAGTAATTGGTCTCCATGCCGTACCAGGTCAGCCCGTTGATATGGACCTCGCGGTTGTTGGCATCGTAAATGCGAACGCCGCGGGTATGCCAGTAGCCCTGACCGGGCGCCGCCAGAACGGCGTCGGTCACGTGATAGGAGACGAAGGTCGAGGCCAGCAGGATGGCTGCCAGCACGATGCCGGGAAGAAATCTCAAGCAGAGGCTCGCGTGCTCCCAGCCGCCATGTCCCAGAAACGGATGGTGGCGTCGATGCCGTCGTAGAAGTTCTGGACGCGGAACTTCTCATTGGGCGCGTGCAGGTTGTCGTCCGGCAGTCCCCAGCCCATGAGGACGCTGTTCAGACCCAGCTGGTCCTTGAAGATGCCGACGATGGGAATGGAGCCGCCGGAGCGGACGGGCACTCCCGGGCGACCGAACGTTGCCTGCATCGCCTGCTGCGCCGCCGCGATATAGGAGCTATCCTGCGGCACCAGCACCGGATCGTCGCCATGAATCAGCCGCACCTCCAGCTCGATGCCCGGAGGCGCCAGCTTCAGCACCGCCTCGCGGTACTGCCGGAAGACATCCTCCGCCTTCTGATCGGGCACGATCCGCATGCTGACCTTGGCCGTGGCCTCGGCCGGAATCACCGTCTTGGCCCCTTCGCCGACGAACCCACCCGCGATGCCATGGACGTCCAGAGTGGGACGTGCCCACATCCGCTGGAACGGCGTGTAGTCCTTCTCCCCGGCCAGTTCGGAGATCCCGGTTTCTTCCTTGACGAACTCCACCTGATCCACCGGCAGGCGGCTCCAGGCCTGCAGCACATCGTCGGAAACAGACTGGACACTATCATAGAAGCCGGGAATGGTGATGTGCCCATCCGGCCCCTTCAGCGAGGAGATGACCCAGGCCAGCGCGTTCAGCGGGTTGGGCGCCACCCCGCCATAGAGACCGGAGTGGAGATCGTGGGAGGCGCCGCGCGCCTGAATCTCGGTATAGACGATGCCGCGCAGTCCCACATCCAGCGTCGGAATCCCCGGCCCGAACATATGCCCGTCCGAGATCTGCACCGTATCCGCCTTCAGCCGGTCGCTATGCTGCTGCACGAACTCCTTGATCACGGCGCCGCCCGACTCCTCCTGCCCCTCCAGGATGAACTTCACATTCAGCGGAAGGGATCCGGCCGTCCGCAGATAGCTCTCGGCGGCGTAGATGGAGGTGAGGGTCTGCCCCTTGTCGTCCGAGGAGCCGCGCCCGTAGAGGTTGCCATTTCTGACCTGCGGCTGAAAGGGCGGGGTCGTCCACAGCTCGAGCGGCTCGGCGGGCTGCACATCGTAATGGCCATACACAAGAACCGTCGGTTTTCCGGGCGCCTTCAGCCACTCGCCGTACACCAGCGGATAGTCCTCGCTGCCGGCCGTCTCGGCGCTCACCCCGATGTCGTTCAGCCGATCCTCCAGCCAGCGCGCGGCCCGCCGCATATCCGGCCGGTGTTCAGGAAGCGTGCTGACGCTGGGAATACTGACCAGCTCGATCAGCTCATTCAAAAAGCGGTCGTGGTTGTCGTGAGCATAGGAAAGCGGTGAGTCAGACATAGCCGCCTATTGTAGAGATCGGAGCGCACGTCTGCACCCGGGCAAACGCCGATCCCGTAGGGGCAACCCTTGTGGTTGCCCTCGCCGCTTCGCCCGAGGTGCCATCACCCCGAACAATTCGGGTGGCGAGACCGGGCGACCATAAAGGTCGCCCCTACGACTACGACCCGTCGTCCTGACGTGGTGACCCAGGCAATCGCCGTTCATTTTCAGGATCCCTGTCCCACTTAGCAGCGTTGTGGACGATGTATTCGCGGATAGATGTCAGCTCTGCCTCGTCGCGGATCACGTGCTCATAATAATTCCGCTGCCACAAGTGCTTTTGATACTTTGGCCAACCCGATTCGCGTACGCCGGCGGCATACCCCTGCACGGCCAGCGACTTGTAGGCTCCTACAATCCGGCCCAATGTCGCCGGTGACTGTCCGTCGAGGACTAACACGCCGTGCACATGGTTTGGCATCACGATGAACGTATCCAGATCCAGTGCCGGAAACCGACCGTCCAGACCGCTCCACAATTTCCAGAGCATGTCTCCAGCAGCGTTCGTACGCATCTGGCTCTCAACGACTTGTCCAAAAAGGGCCGCGCGGTTGTGAGTGCAGACAGTGATAAAGTAGGCGCCGGACTGGCTGTAGTCGTAGTTCCGCAGCCTGAGCGAACGACGACGATGAGATGGAGAATCCATGAACCCGAAGTACGCTCGCTCCTACGACGGCGGCTCGCCCCACAGCGTGTTCATGGTGTCTTCGTAGTTGGTCCGGATCTCCGTATACAGCCGCGCATTCTCGATAGCCAGTGCCGCCAGATCGGCCACGGCGGTGAGGAACATCATATCGGCGTCGCTGAATTCGCGGGGCGTGGAGGAATAGACCCGCAGCACGCCGATGGACTTGCCGTGCGCTATGAGAGGAACGCTTGCCACGGAGATGATGCCCTCACGGGCCGCTGCCTCCGGGTACTGAAACAGGTGATCGGTGGCGACGTTGCTCAGCTGCGAGGCGTGACCAGAGAGGATCTGCTGATCGACGGGGCTCCGGTCCACGTACACGGGCCCTTTGTTCAGGTACTCCTCGCTCAGGCCATGAACCGCGCGCATCTCCAGCCGGTTCCCGCCCTCATCCAGGAGTCGCACCGAAGACGCCTTCACGGCCACTGCCTGGGCCGCCTCCTCCGTCACGTAGGCAAGGACGTTCTCGAGATCCAGGCTGCTGCTGATCCGCAGCGTGATCTGGTACAGCGCGTCGAAGTACGTGCCCAGAGATGCCTCGTCCATGTGCTTCAACTATAGCGAGTACCACCGGGGGCGAGGGGCGTTCTGACTATTGACGATTCTCTGCAGTACACCCCATACTGGCACTATTACTCAGGCTGCGGCTTTCACCGCGGCAATCAAGGAAGGAGTCATCCTATGGCAGTGGCCGGAAGCTTTACCGGCGTGTCGACGAACTACGCCGGATTCGGCATCAGATTCGTGGCATGGATCATCGACGCCGTGATCATTGGCATCATCGGCGGAATACTCAATGCGGTCCATCTCGGTTTGCTCGGCTCACTGGTGAGCCTGGCGTACTTCACCTACTTCATTGGATCGGACATGGGCGCCAGCGTTGGCATGATGGCGTTGGGTTTGAAAGTCATCCCGGACGGCGGAACCACCGAGGAGACGATCGGTTACATGCGGGCCTTCATTCGCTGGATCATGTCGATCGTGTCCGCTATTCCCATCTTCCTGGGCTACCTCTGGATCATCTGGGATCCCAGGAAGCAGGCATGGCACGACAAGGTCGCGAACAGCGTCGTCGTCAAGACCCGATAGCAGGCGAACCGAAGAGAGCGCCGGTAGCTCCCGGCGCTCTCTTTTTATTTCACGCAAAACAGAAGATGACCCGGCAAACGGCACGCCCTTCCCCGTTGTGCCGTCTACCGGGCTCTTCCATTGTCAGACGGCTCAAAAGCCGAAATCTTGCGGTCGCCGGACGCGGGCTCAGAACCCGCCGATGCCGTACATGGCGTGCAGCAGCAGGCTCTGCGCAATCAGCGCGGACGGTCCCCAGTGCTCCGTCGCCCGGCGAACCTCCTCCTCGGAGGGCAGCGGCTCACTCAGATAGGCCGCTCCCACCGCCTTGCGCACTCCCAGATCGCCGGCCACGACCACCGGCCGGCCCAACGTTCGCGCCATGATCCACTCTGCCGTCCAGCGGCCGATGCCACGCAAACCCATCAGCCGGTCGATCACGTCCTCGTCGGCCATCTCCTGTAGCTCATCCTGATCCAGCCGTCCCGAAACAATCTCCCCGGCCAGACCGGTGATGTACTCCGCTTTGCGCGTGGTGAACTGCAGCTCCCGAATCTCCTGTATCCCGGCTCCCGCCAGCCGCCCGGCGTCGAAGCTAAAGACCTCGGTTCCCGCCACCTCATGCCGGACACCGAAACGCTCCGCCAGGCGGCGCCGGGTGGTCGCAGCCCAGCGCAGATTGACCTGCTGCGCGCTGATGGAGCGGATCAGCGCCGTCAGGAGATCCGGCTGCAGCACGGGCCGGAGGCCGGGAAAGCGATCGTTCAGCTCAGCCACCACTGGATCACGCTCCAGCAGCGATTCGAACTCCGGTGGCGGGCTAAGGAAGAGCGTGTGCACCGCCCGCTCCACGGCCCCCATCTCCGCCGGATCCTCCGCCTCGACCTCGAAGCGCGGATGCGCCAGGTCACCGGTCGCGGTCGCCACATATGCCACCGATCGGTCCCCCACGCGCGCCGCTCGCACCAGCCGCCTTCCATCCCAGCGATCGATGCCGTCGTCGCCGTTCCGCCGGAAGCTCTCCAGCGAGGCAGGAATATCGATGGGGCCGGGGAGTTCGACCAGAACCCTCACAGGGCAGCCCGTATGAGCTCGATGCGCTCAGTGTACTCACCCGGTGTCAGGAGTACCCGTTGCTGGTCCGGGTCAATCGGGCGGTGCGGCGCGGGATCGCCGTAATAGCGCGGCAGGATGTGGGCATGCAGATGGGGCACCGCGTTCCCCAGGATCTGGAAGTTCATCTTGAGGGGTTGAAAAGCGCGACCGAGCGCCTGGCCGGCACGCGCCATGTCCTCGAAAAACATCGCCCGTTCCTCTGTGCTCAGATCGTAAGGCTCGCCGACGTGCCGGCGGCAGAGCAGGACGCAGTACCCGGTCACAAATTGGTTAGCAGCCAGTCGCAGACGACTCATCTCCAGGTCGGCGACAAAGAGCCCGTGCTCGCGCGGCGTCTCACCTGACGCCACTTCGGCGCAAACCGGGCAGCCCTCGCCCCGCACCAATGCGTCCCACCGCTCACGCGGCGCCCAGCCCGCAAATTCAGCCATGCCGTTCAAGTGTAGGGGCGATTTCCAATCGCCTGGAGGAAACGTAGGGGCGATTGCCAATCGCGAGCCTGAGACGTAGGGGCGATGTGCAATCGCGGGTCCGAGATGTAGGGGCGATGTGCAATCGCCCGCTGTGCCTCAGCACAGCTTCCGGTGCTCGCCACCCAGGGATATGAGTCTCGGGAACAAGAGGGCCTTTCCGGGTCCCCGCCGCAGCAGGTGGAACCGGGGGATCGGCCCCGACCACACCTATGACGCGAAGGCCTACTCTGGAGATGCATGCACCGAAGCCGCTCTGTGGAGCGGCGGGCGATTGCACATCGCCCCTACATTTCCGGGGGTAGGGCGCGCGGTTTCCGGGGCGCATGGTGCTACAGAAACTGCCGCAGCGACGGAAGTCCCGCCACGGC
>JAICWV010000198.1 GCA_025966365.1 Chloroflexota bacterium
GACCCCCGCTCCTTGCCGGCGTTCATCCTTTTGCCGACTTCATAGGTCCGCCTGCCGCTGAGAAAGGCGCTGGTCGCCGCCGCAATCTCGGGGAACTCGTCTGGCGCCATGAAGTCGAAGATCCAGTCCATCGCGTCGCCGGGAGCGGCGATGAAGCCGTCAAGCGACATCGCCCTGTTCACGACCACCTTGCCGTTTCCGGTGCTGGAATCGCTCAATCTATTCCTCCGAAGCACGTTGGTATGGTCCTGTGATCCATTCCGGCCTCATTCTTGTGCCTGGCCGGTGAGTGATTGCAACATAGGAGAGGCATCATGAGGTTACTTCTCACATCCGCCGGCATCAAAAACCCGAGCATCCAGAACGCGCTTGTTAACCTCCTGGGCAAACCGATTGCCGAATCCAGCGCCCTCTGCATTCCCACCGCGGCGTACGCCTTCCCCGACGGAGCGTCGATGGCCTATAAGCTGATCCACGGAGTGGCCGCCAGCCCCTTGTGCGAACTGGGGTGGAAGTCGTTGGGAGTGCTGGAGCTGACCGCACTCCCCAGCATGAACAGAGAGTACTGGGTCGCGGCAGTTCAGGAGACTGATGCCCTGCTGGTGGGAGGCGGCGACCCCGCGTATCTGAGCTATTGGATGCGGCAATCGGGACTGGCAGACCTCTTGCCGTCGCTGGACGAGATGGTCTATGTCGGCGTGAGCGGTGGGAGTTGGGTGGTGACCCCCGTCGTAGCGGCGTATGATGGCGGCGATTGGCCTACCGGCATCGATAGTGGGCTGGGGCTGGTTGACTTTACGTTGTATACGCACCTGGATCATCCTGCTATGCCGGATGCCTCCCTGGCCAACATAGAGAGATGGGCCGCTGAGGTACCGGTGCCGACGTACGCGATTGACGATGAGACCGCCATCAGAGTGGTCGACGGCGTCGTCGACGTCATCTCCGACGGGCACTGGAAGCTGTTTACCCCCTGATGCCCTGGTTCGGCCATGAGCAGTTCCAGCCTGGTCAAGCAGATCGTGCCCCGGACGCCCGGCGCATCGGCTGGCCGCGTCGCACGCAACGAGGGTGTGACTCACGATTTTGCAATGGGTAGCGCGAGGCAGTGTAGGGCCGATTTGCAATCGGCCGCTGTGCCACAGCACAGCTTCCCATGCCCGCCACCCAGGGATGACGTTCTCGGGAACAGGCGAGTCTTTCCGGGTACCCGCCGTAGCGAGTGGAACCGGGGGGTCGGCCCCGACCGAACCTGTGACGCCAAGGCATGATTTCGGGGATGCACGCACCGATGCCGCTCTGTGGAGCGGCTCATCAGCGGATCAGCCGCGAGCCCCCTATGCGAACTGGGGTGGAAGCCGTTGGGCGTGCTGGAGATCACGACGCTGCTCAGCATCGACGAAGTGAATGCTAGGTTTGGATGTGATGAGTGGGCCGATGGTCGGGGCGACAATACTCATTCAGGGCATTGCCTACTGGTGGTCCCGCTGGTATGATGGCCGCATTGACCAACCGATGAAAGAAGGATGATCTGTACCTACACGGACCGACAGGGGAACACGATTTACGTCGGGCACCCTAACGGGCGCAGGATCAAAATTGTCGTTAAGAAGGACTCCCATCCTCCACGAATCATTACGGCAGCAGACTAGAGCGGAGGACAGCACATGGCGTTGACTCTCACATACGACCCGGATGCCGACGCGATCTACATTGGGCTACAGGACTTGCCATACGCCTTTGGCGAGGACATCGATCACGAACGCAGGATCGACTACGCCGAAGGTGGCCTCCCCATCGGCATAGAGATTCTGTGCGCAAGCGGCGGCGTAGACACTCACGGACTACCGTATGAAGATGCCGTGAGCCGCCTCGTAGAAGAACACGCCTTCAAGGTTTTCGCGTAAGGCGAACGCGATCTTCCTTCGCTATGCCGCGGTGGAGTAAACGCTGCTGCCGTCGTCAAAGTAGCTGTCGAAAATATGCCCGAAGACAGCATCCGCCTTCTGCTGGAACAGCGCGGCATCATAGGCGGGCGGCAGTCCCCGATCCAGCTCCTTCTCGATCTCGACACGGACAGCAGCGCGGGTCTGCTGCCCTTTGCGCCAGTCCAGCACCAGCTTGTCCCGCTTGAGCGTGGCCAGGAGCTCTTCGGCCACGCGCTTGATCTCTTTCTTCTCGGCCTCGGTTAGCTCGGGACCGGGACGGGTGATGATGTCGTAGATGGCCAGCTGCTCGTCGGTGAGCCCTTCGGCCAGAGCCCGCTGCTCCTCGCCTTCCAGGCTCCTGGTGAAGAGCATCAGCTGCTGGAAGAAGGTCTCGACATTCAGGCTTCCGGCGTTGTATTCGTCGATCAGTGACTGAAACCGCTCCAGCCACTCGCCCCGCGTCGGGTTGAGCCGCGCCAGCTCCTCGACTTTCGCCCTGACCACCGCTCGCAGCCGCTCCACCTCCGTCCGCTTCTTGCCGGAGCCGAACCGCTCGGCCACCGCCGGCCAGTCGATCGCGTTCAGATCGACGCGGCCATTGAGGCTGTCCTCGGCGTCGTAAGGGGAGCGCGTCTCCCGGATCACGTAGGGGTTGGCCGCCACCGACTCGTCGAGCAGCACCTGGACCTGATCCAGCACCCGGCTCACATCCACCGGCTCCTCCGTGCTCTTGACGGACTCGGCCAGGAACATCAGGACCGAGCGGGTGGGCGCGAAACGGTTGGCGGCCGCATCCGGCAGGATAGCTTTGAAGAGGCTGGTCACCACGCGAGCGTGGGCGAGGAAGGCGGACTTCGTCTCCTCATCCCGCAGGATCTTCTCCACCGCTTCTTCCCCAAGCTCGGTGACCGTGAAGCCGGTAGCCGCGTTGATGGCGTCGAGGTCCACGCCGATTCCCTCACAGAACCGCCGCGCCTCGGCTTCCGCCTCCGCCAGCCACTCCACCAATTGCGACTTGTCCCGCACCGGCATGGAGCCGTCGTCGTCCACGGTGGGGAGCGCATAGATCGCCAGGGCACGCTCCAGGTTGCGGAAGACACCCACGTAATCCACGATCAGCCCGTTGGTCTTGTCCGGGAAGACCCGGTTGGCGCGGGCGATGGTCTGCATCAGGGTGTGGTTCTTCATGGGCTTATCGAGGTAGATGGTGGAGCAGCTGGGGACGTCAAAGCCGGTGGTCCACATGGCGCAGACGAAGACGATGCGCAGCGGGTCATCCGGGTCCTTGAACTTCTTCTCCAGATCCTCTTTCACCATGCGGGTGCGGTGCGGCTTGATCTCCAGCCCTCTCGCCTGCATGTCGGCGATCTCGTTCTGAGCCTGGGAGACCACTACCGCCATATCGGTCTCTTCCATAGAGGCGATCTCCCGCCGCAGGGCGTCCCGCTCCAGATCGGTGAGGGATGAATCCTCCAGCCGCTTCCGGTCTTTCAAGAGCCGGGCCGTCCACCTGGCTCTGACCTTGTCGTACATGCGGATGGCCGTGGCCTTGTCGATGGCGATGACCATGGCCTTGCCGGGGAAGCCGCGGCCCAGGAAGTGCTCAACGATGTCCGCCGCCACCCGATCCAGCCGCTCGTCGGCGGTGATGAGGTGGTACTGCTGGCCGAAGAGCCGCCACAGCTTCTCTTCCTCCGACTCGTTGAGGTCGGCGTCCTCCAGGATCCCTTCCAGATCGGCGTCGAAGTCGTCGTTGGCAAGCTGCAGCTCGGGGATGCGGTTCTCATAGAAGAGGGGGACGGTGGCGCCGTCGCGGATGGAGGCGCCGAAGTCGTAGGTGCTGATGTAGTCGCCGAAGGTCTCGCGGGTGCGCTCCTCCCCGGCGATCAGCGGCGTGCCGGTAAAGCCCATGAACATGGCGTTGGGCATCGCGTTGCGCATGTTAAGTGCCAGGACGTCGTACTGGGTGCGGTGGGCCTCGTCGGTGATGACGACGATGTCGGAGCGCTCGGAGAGGACGGGATAGGTCTGGCCGCGGTCCGCCCGGAACTTCTGAATGAGGGTGAAGACGTAGCGGTGATCTTCGCGCAGGAGGACTTTCAGGTTCTCGCCGCCGGTAGCGCGGATGTGCTTCTCGGTAATTACCCCGGCCTGAACGAACTCCTTGTGTACCTGCTCATCGAGGTCGTCCCGGTCGGTGACGATGACGAAGGTCCAGTTGCCGGGCTGTTTGCGGAGGACCTTCTGGGAGAAGAAGAGCATGGAGAAAGTCTTGCCGCTGCCCTGCGTATGCCAGAAGACGCCCAGGCGGCGCCGCTCCTCGGGCGGCGCATCTTCCAGGGCGATCAGCCGCTCGAAGGCGTTGTTCACACCCAGGTACTGATGGTTGCGGGCGATGACCTTGATGAGGCCGGCCGCCGACTCGCTAAAGGCGATGAAGTTTTCGGCCAGATCGAGGAGCCGGTCCTTCTGGCAGGTGCCCCGGATCAGTGTCTCCAGGGAGGCACTTCCCGCCTCGCTCTCGTCCTCGATCTTCTTCCACTCGGCGAAGTGCTCCCAGGAGGAGGTGACGGTCCCGATCTTCGACTCTCGCCCGTTGGAGAGGACGATAAAAGCGTTGGGGACGAAGACCTGGGGAATGGTGTCGCGGTAGTCGCGGAGATTCTTGTCGTAGGCATCGCGGAGCCGCTTGTGGGAGGCTTTCAGCTCCATGAAGAGGAGCGGGATGCCGTTGACGAAGCCGACCAGATCGGCCCGGCGCTTGAAGAGGTCGCTGGTGATCCAGAGCTGCTGGACCAGCAGGAAGCGGTTGTTCTCGGAAAAATCCCAGTCGATGACGCGCACCACTTCGGTGCGCTC
>JAICWV010000227.1 GCA_025966365.1 Chloroflexota bacterium
CCTTCCCTGGGAAACATGGCCCGCCGCCGGCCGGCAGCGTCGCGCACCAGGTGCAGCTTGCCCTGGGTGACGTAATAGTGCTCCAGCGGAATAGGCCGCTCCGGATGCTCGACCAGCGCGATCTCACGGTGTGTCTCCGTGATCCAGGCAGCGATCTCCTCCGAGTTGGCGATGGTGGCGGACAGGCAGATGAGCTGTACGTGCGAGGGGCAGGTGATGATCGACTCTTCCCACACCGTCCCGCGGTCCGGGTCGGCCAGATAGTGGACCTCGTCGAAAACGACATAGGTGACCCAGTTCAGCGACTCGGGATCGTCCACCAGCATATTGCGGAGCACCTCGGTGGTCATGACCACGATGGCAGCGTCCGGATTCTCGGAGCGATCGCCGGTCAGCAGGCCGACCTGGCCGGGAAAGAGCCGTTCGAGATCGCGGCGCTTCTGGTTGGAGAGCGCCTTGATGGGCGTGGTGTAGATGGCGCGGGTGCCGTCGCGAATGGCCCGCCACAGGGCATACTCCGCCACCACCGTCTTGCCGGAGCTGGTGGGCGCGGCAACCATGACGGAACGGCCCTCCCGGATGTGGGCCATGGCCTCAACCTGGAAGGGATCGAATGGAAAGTCGTAAAGATGCGAAAACGCCGGCTCAACCGGCGTTTCCTCGGTTAATTGCTCAATCACATCTTTATTGTACCAATTCCGTACAGTTTTGTGTGACGCTACCCCATAAAATGCCGTGTCACAGTCCGTCTTCATCTCCCGTTCTTTCCTGTAATGAGGACTCACATGATCTACGGGCCCCGATTTGCAGTCCTGATGTGCATTCTCGTGGCTGCCCTTCTGCTCAGCGTCCCGGCCAGCGCTGCGTCGTCGTATACCACCACCGTCGTCGGGCCGTTCAGTCAGCAGTACCGCGCCGGTCTGGCATTGAACAACAGTGGACATGTGACGGGAGGGACCACCGGAGCGCAGGCCTTCTTCTACGACGGGACGCTGCACCCACTGGGCAAGCCCTCCGGTGCCAGGTTTTCGGTGGGCGAGGGTATCTCGGACACCGACGTCATAGCTGCCACCGCGCAAGTGGGACGCGTCCGCAATGCCGACGCCGTGACCGATGCCGCGGACCATGCTGTCTGGACCCCACTCGCCGACCTGGTGGGATATGGGGAGTCACAGGTGGAGGGCATCACGCCTGATGGACGGGCCATCACCGGCGAGCTCTGCGCCACGGGCGACCCCGCCTGCTCGCACCTCTCAACCCACTCCCTGGCCGTGGTCTGGGAGCGCTCGGGGAACGGCTGGTCGGTGCCGAGGGTGCTGGCAGCAGGTAAGGGCGCCACGGTCAGCTCCGCGGCCGGTATCGCCCGCAACGGGACGACGACGGTGGTCGCGGGGACGATTGCGACGGCCGGAGCCGCCGGAGACTGGAAGTCGGTGCTGTGGCTGCTGCCCCTGAACCGGCCCTTCCAGCTCACGGGACAGGGAGCCTACACCCAGACGCGGGTTTCCGCGATCGCCCACGGCGGCGGCACCACCTTCTACGTCGCGGGCTCGATCTACAAACCCAACCTGGCGACCCCCTATGGAGAAGGCGCGCTGTGGACCGTGACCTGCACGGCGACCGCCTGCCGGCAGACGGATCTTCAGATCGTCACTCCCTTCGGCGAGACCTACGGCGTCAACAGTCACGCCGTTGTAACCGGCTACGACCGCACCGACGGCGGCGCGGGTACCGGGTTTGTCTGGCAGAACGGCAAGGAGAGGCTGGGCGGGCCGTCGGGAGTCGGGATCAACAACGCGGGGCAAATAGTCGCCTGGCGCATCCATCCCGTGGCCACCCGCAACGCCCAGGTGGTCCTCCGAACGCCGAAGTCATGACCGCCGCGAGCACACCCCGATGCCGGTCGCGGCAAAGTGAATGAGCGCCTTCTGTGACAGGGCATTGGAGACGGCGAGCAGCGAGACCTCCTTGCGCTGGAGAGTCAGCCAATGGGCTTTCGAGGAGGTGCCGGTCCAGACGCGGCAGGTGCCTGCTTGATGCGAGCTGCTCGTTGTCAGTTGGGCCGGAAGCCCGCCCACGCGCACCTGCTCCTGGACTGCGATATAGCCTCTTCCCTCGAAGGCGCCGTCGATGCCGCTGGTCTTGCCCCACAGCGGATCGGCCGACTCGCCCTTGCTTCGGAGCGAGTAGCCCGCGGGCGCGGTGACGGTGATGAAGCCTTTCGGGCCGGACAGAGTGCTGCCGGGCAATCGTTCGCTGGAGCCGCCGGATGAGGTGGATGACGGTGCGGGGATGGGAGTAACCGGGGACTGGTACTGCAGGAAGCCGGGATCGGGCGGCTGACCGACGGTGAGTGACGTGACCCGATAGAGCCAGTGCTGAGGATTATCCCGGCCCAGACCGCTCATCTTGAGCTTCAGGACGATCGGGTACTGCGTGTCGAGCCAGATGGTAGCCTTCCCGCTGTTGGTCGTCTTTCCCGATGAGTCCCGGCCCTCATAGAGTGGCGAGACTTCGATGACCTCGGCCGGACGGCCGCCCGCCGAGCCCTGCCGCAGCACGACCGCGTGCTGTCCCTGCTGGTTCTCCCAGGACACGAAGCCGGAGCCTATCTGCTGCACGATGGAGACCATGCTTCCCCCGGCGTAGAGGCCGAGCATGCCCAGCCGGTCCTCGGCCGACGGCGCCTGGGGCAGGGGCTGCTGCAGCGCCCGGTTGTAGAGATCGGAGTACAGGGTCATGGCCGAGTCGGTCACGCTCATGGTGCTGGTGCCGCTGTGCAAGATCGGCTCGATAGTCTGCTCGTCAACGCGGGTAAAGCTCTGTCCATCCGTGGCCCAGCGAGAGATGATCCGGCCGTGATCGAGCAGGGGGACAGAGGGCCGAAGCGTGGAGTCATTGGTGGTGGTGTACGTCACCACCGACGTACCGGAGATGACCAGTGGATCGGCACCCGCGTGGCCGGTCGCTCCC
>JAICWV010000175.1 GCA_025966365.1 Chloroflexota bacterium
CGGCGCCATGAATGCCGGCCTGAGCGACGTCCTCCTCTGGGCGAGTCTCGCCCTGGCGCTGGCGATCGCCTTTGTTGCCGCCTTCCCGGTGAACCGCTACCTGATTGCGCGGGGGAGTGGCCATGCCGTGATCCATCAGTATCACGAGCACTGAGCTCACAGCGGCCCGGCGCTCACAGCACCACCTGTTACCCTCTACGAGGGAGAGCGACGATGAAGGCATCGGACCGCGCACATGCGGTGGCGGCAGGTATGTCTACGGGCGCAGCGCTCGACCTGCGGGTCGATGACGCGGTTGTGCTTCACGACTCGAACCGGCTCGCTGTGCGCCTGCTGCCCTGTGACGTTCTTGCTCGGATCGCGCCCGTGGCGCATCAGGCAGGCGCCGCGTTCGAAGTCGAGGTCGCACGGCGGCTCGCTGAAACCGATAGCCCGATAGCGGAGCTTGAGCCCCGAACAGAGCCGCGCGTCTACGTGCGGGACGGCTTCGCGGTCACGCTGTGGACCTACTACGAGTCGGTGTGGCCCGGGGACATCGCGCCATCCGAATACGCCCAGGCGCTGGAGCGGCTGCATGCCGGCATGCGGCAGACCAATGTGACCGCGCCGCACTTCACGGACCGGGTCCAGGAGGCGCAGTCGCTGGTTGGCACCCGCGCCCACACCCCGGAACTGGCCGATACGGACCGGAAGCTTCTCAGCGAGACGTTGAGAAGCCTGAGACGATCGATCGGCGAGCGCGGCGCCGAGGAGCAACTGCTGCACGGCGAGCCGTATCCGGGCAACCTGCTCAGGACGAAGAAGGGGTTACTGTTTGTGGACCTCGAGACGTGTTGCCGCGGACCGGTCGAGTTCGACATCGCCCATGCGCCCGAAGAGGTCAGCGTGCACTATCCAACGGCGAATCAAGACGTGCTTCGCGAGTGCCGGATCCTCATGCTGGCGATGATCGCAACGTGGCGCTGGGACCGAGATGACCAGCTCCCAAACGGCCGCCAACTGGGTAAAGAGTGGCTCAGCGAGATCCGGGCATCGCTCGATCACTACAGACCGAAAAATGCCCATCGCTGAATCAGGCGGTGGTACTTACCTCGTTCGCCGGCAGCCACAATCTTGCTGCGGAGGTCAGGAGAATATGCTTTCATCTCGGAGTAGGCCAAACAGCCCAATCACTCTGTAGGACGCCCTAAGGAATCAGCTGCCTTCGCCAGCGTAGGTGCCGAAGCTCCAGATCACCCCTTCTGGATCGCGGGCCATGAATGTGCGCGAGCCGTAGTCCTCATCCCGCAAGGGACGGATGATCTCGGCTCCCGCGCGCTGTGCCCGATCGTGGATTGCGTCCACGTCCGCGGCCACGACGTAGACGGAGGCTCTGCGGGGAGCCGGTTCCGTCTCGTCATCCGGAGTACTCCCGAGCATGATGCCTCCACCTTCGGGCCAGCGCAGCTCGGCGTGGGCAACCTCACCCTCGCGCTCGCCGGGATAAACGACAACTTCCTCAAACCCAAAAGCGTCGTGGAGAAACTGGATAGCCGCGCGGGCGTCTCGATAGCGGAAGGATGGCCAGATGTGCGTCTTCGTCATTGAACTCCCTCTTGCCGGCGTCGAGCGCCGATACTCTCACTCCTCAGTCTCCATATCCGGATCTCCGCTGTCTTGAATAAATAGGAGCTCTTCCGTGCCCAGCCAGGTTGAGGGGGAACAGCCGGCGAATTCTCTCCATTCCCGCGCCATATGGGCCTGGTCGCAGTAGCCCGTGGCCGCGGCCACCTCTGCGATCCTGATTCCACGTTGCGCTTGCAGGAGTCGGCGGGAACCATGGAATCGGGTGATGCGAGACGCTTCCTTCACTGTCACCCCGTACTCCCCGAGGAACCGCTCACCGAGGTGCCGTCTGCTCCAGCCGACCTCGCGCGCGATCTCGCTCACCGGCGCCACTCCACCGCCACGGAGAATAAGGTCCCACGCCCGGACTACCGGCATCTCCGCTTCCGGCGCTCGTCCAACCCGTCTCAACAGAAGTTGGTCGAGGGTGGCGAAGAGCGATGTCCAGTCCGGTGCCTCGGCGACCCGGCCAGCCAGCTCACGGGCATCGGATCCAAGGACGTCCTCCAGACTGACGGTATGCGCTCCCAGCTCGCTGGATGGGAATCCCAACAGCGATCTCGCTCCCGCGGGAGTGAGGTCGAGCTGGACCCCGGCCAGACTGCCGTCGTGGGTAATTTCGGCCGTCCGTGTGTGCAAGCCGCCGACCAAACTCATGAATTCTCCCGGCGCCTGTCCAGGGTCGGCCATCCTGGTGAGCCTCGTGGGCTCGCCGCGGCTGATGATCACGGCGAGGTATGGAGCTGGTAACCCGCGATGCACCCCCGGCGTCATGCCGGAATAGCGGTAGCCCGTGTAGCGGGCGACAAAGCGCTGGAGCGGCGCCGCGGGCTGCGTTGTGGCGTGACTGGACTCCGCAGTCACCGGGGAACTGCCGTTTCCGCCGGGGGTTCCTGTTCGATTGCCGGCGTTGACCCTGGCCGTACCGGACGGAGCCGGCCCGCCAGGGCCGCCTCCGCGGCGCGGCGAGCCGACCGTCCGGCCGAGATAAAGGGCGACCACCGGTAGGGGACGCGGTCGGACGACCAGATGCCTCTCGGGGCCATGGTGAGGACGGCAAGTCCGATCAGCACGGCATCGTAGTTGACCCTCCAGCCGACGAAGTCGCGCCAGGTCTGGTCGCGGTCCGGCTTGAGCGGAATGCCCAGGGCGGCCAACTGGTCGCAAACCGCATCGTACTCCGGTCGTGAGACACTGATCGGATCGGTGGGCGAGGGATCCTCATTGAAGGGAATGCCGAGTGGCGCGGCCACGCGCTGCAGGCAGAGGTAGCCCGCGCGGATACACAGCTCGGCGCGCGGGTCGTGGGGGCGGTCGAGCGTGGACGCGACCAGGCTCGCGGTGTCGAGGATGGCGCCTGCCGCCGTCACCCACGATCGGTCCGGCTGCGGAGATCGGTAGAAGATCAGCGGGATGAGCGCCGTGTGGCTTTCCTCGACCATCTCAAACCAGGACTGCCACTTCGGCCATTCGTCGGCGATGTGCCCCATTCCTTTAATAAGGTGATACCGCTTCAAGAGCTTCAGGGGGCTGGGAGGTGAGCCGGCCAGGGTCTCGATCCCCGTGACCACCTGTTCGCGCGCCGAGAATGCGCTGTAAATAGCGGGGAGATAGGAGACGAGGATGGCCGCCAGCAGGAGGCTGACCACGGTCTCCGAAAAGCCGATAACGGTCCCGTCCGGAATGCTCCCCACATTCGAGCCCAGGTAGAGGAGCGACAGGCGGCTGATGGTAATCGCGGCGGTCCAGGAGCCCGCGCCGAGTGCCCAGTAGATAGCGGTATAGCCCAGGAGCACGCATGCCAACCACACGACCGGCAGCGTCAGCAGCGCCAGGGGCGCAAAGTAGGCAAGAGCGCGCTCGCGGCCGCGATGGGATGCCGGTCCCGCGACAATCTCCACGAGCGATCGCATCACGATGAATGTCGACCGTGTCACCCGGTCGGGGGTCCCGCCCCGTGGGACGACGAAGGTCCGGACGGCGGACCGGATGGCGGTGACCACGAGCGCGCAGCCGGCAATGAACATGATGACGTGGGCGATCACAGGCGAGCTCCTCTGCCTGTCATGATCGCACCAGTACTCCCCCCTCCACCGCGGATTGTGCAGCCGGAGGGGTGCGAGGAAAGAGGCGGGTCTACGCGCTGTGGCGGGTCCGGCGCTCCTGGCCTCTGAGATCGGCGTCGGCGGGTAAGCCCGAGAGTGAGTTGGGCGAATTCAAATTGGCGCCCGGATCGACGCCCACGCCCAGGCGGTCCACCAGCTCGCCGCCCAGCCAGCCGGTAACGCCGATGATGCAGACGCCGATAAAGGTCAGGATGGCCGGAATGACGCCGATGCTGCGCGGCGTCTGGAACCAGAGGAGCCAGGCAATGGCAAAGAGCACCACCATGATGAAGTTTCCGGCGCCATGCATGGTTGCAACGGACTTCGCACGGGTCCCGGCGGGAATGGCCAGGTAGTCTATAAACCCGGCGACAGCGGCAAGCAGGCCGCCGATAATGCCCGCCGCCACCATATAGAGCGCGATCTGCACCCACAGCCGGTCTCCGCCGATCAAGCCGATGAGCTCGAAGAGGACACCGGTGACGAAGAGGCCGACCGGAAAGGTGATCAGCATCGGATGGATGGGATGGCCAAGGACCATAGCTCTACTTTTCATGACCACGTCCTTTCGCGGATAGCCGCCGCGCCTCAACGATGCAAGAGACGTGCCCGCCTGATCAGAGCGATCACCGCCGCAGCCGTGGCGATGACCCCGGCGATGAGCGCCAGAAGCTGGAAGAGATAGAGCGGAAGCACGACTGGCTTTGAAGGCCCGTACCCGCGCGGACCTTCGGTGCGCCGGATGCGCCATAGCGAGCCGGTCCCCTTCGGCATGCGGATCCCACCGCGCTCCGGCGCGATCTCAATCTGGCCCCAATCCACGACGTAGAGAGCGCCGTCCGGTCCGAACTGGCAGTGCGAGGGGCGCTCGAAACCAGAGTGCGGCAATTTGGAGGCTGGCCCTTCGATCTTGTTGACAGCGAAGTTCACCACGCGCCGCGTCTGCATATCGACCCGGACGACCTTGAATCCGGCCGGATCCCGTAGCCGGGCAGTGACCGGAGTGAGGTCGCCAAAGAGCGCCACAAAGGCATCACCCTCGAAGCCGAAGGCCGCGTCGTGGCAGACATCTATGCCGTTGATTCCCACGTGGGGCTCCAGGATGACGAACGGTTTGGGCGGATGGGGATCGGGGTGGTCGGCGATGACCGGCTCCCGTCCCTGACCACCATCGCCCCAGTAGGGGTCGTCCAGCCGGATACCGGAGGCGAAGTCGGGCCACCCGTACCAGGCGCCTTCCTGGATTTCGTAGATGTCTTCGTAGTCCCCCACGATGTAGCGGCGGCTGCGCTCGTCGATGTCGTGTTCGGTCGCGAAGAGGCGGCCATCGGGATGGAAGGCGATGCCGTAGGGATTGCGCAGGCCCCAGGCCACCAGCTCCACCTCCCCGGTTTCGGGATTCCATCGGAGCACCGAACCTGAGCACTTCGTCTGTCCCTTGACGACCTGTCCGGGAGACGTGGTCGTGCCGAAGGGCACGTATGCCCCGCACTGGATCGTCTGCAGCACGTCGCCCAGCACGTTCTGGTAGTCGTAATTGCGGCCCGTCAGGGTGATGTCCTGACCAGGAATGTCGTGGCCATCCGGAAAGTGCGGGAGCCACTCGTACGCGAAGTTGTCTGCCCCCACCACGCCGGTGTTGGTCGCGGTTCCGTTTCCCCAGTAGATCTTGCCGTCGGGTCCAACCACCGGGTAATTGGGCTGGTGATCGCCCCAGGGTAGCCCGGTGACGACATCCTCGATCTGCCCATCGTCGGTCAGGCGCGAGAGGGCGCCCAGACGATCGTCCCCGGTGCTTGTGTTCATGAAGTAGAGCTGTCCTTGAAGCCAGCAGGTGCCGGTGAACGCTCCTGTCTTCTGCCAGCGCTCGCGCGGAAGCGCGAAGAAGGTTTCCTGCTCTCCGGTTTCGACATTCACCTTGACGATCCGCGGCTTCGAGTCGATCTTGTGGCCCGCCTCGCTGACGTAGCAGAAGCCGGACGCATCGAAGCTGCAATGGACCGGCGCGTTGAAGCCGGTTGCCACTACCTCGGCGACGTAGCCCTCGGGCAGGAGAATATCCCGCGGGTTGTAGCGCCGGCCGTGTGCCCGCGTGATCTTGATCTTCCTGAGAAAGGGCAGGATGGGGGCGTAGAGATACGCCAGCCAGCTGTCGAGCATGGGAGCGTGCCGAGCATTGCTCATTTTAGAGCCGCTGCTCCAGCAGTGCGCGCTCGGCCGGGTTTGCTGTCAGCTGCAATGCTGCCGCGTCGGCATGCCGGGCCTCGTTCATCCGGTGCAGGTCTCGCAGCAGCTCGGCACGCGTGGCATGGTACAGGTGGTACCGGCCCAACACCTCCGCCAGCGCATCC
>JAICWV010000150.1 GCA_025966365.1 Chloroflexota bacterium
GGCAGCCAGCGCTTCACCGTCACCATCAGTCAACCCTCGGGGCATACCGCCGGCCCCCTCACCTCGGCGCCTGAGCGGGCCGTCGAGTTCTGGAACGCGCTGGCCGCGTGGTGCGCTGCACAGACCCCGGATGCCGGAGACGAGTTCAACCGCCTCACTCCAACCCTGATTCGCATGAGCTCAGCCGACGACGGCCTGGAGGACCGGGCCAGCCTGCACATCGGTCTGCGCCTGCCGCCCGACATCCGCGTGGAGGACGTGCGGAAAGGAGTCCAGACTCTGCTTCCCGACGCCTGCTATGACTTCGCCGTGGGAGAGCCGGCCGTACGCGGTGGCAAGAACAACGCCCTGGTGGCAGGATTCCTGCGGGCCATTCGAGCAGAAGGTGGCAAGCCGCGCTTCAAGGTGAAGACCGGCACCGCCGACATGAACGTGGTGGGGCCGGTGTGGAACTGTCCTATGGTGGCGTATGGACCGGGAGACTCGAAGCTGGATCACACTCCCAACGAGCATGTGATGATCGAGGAGTATCTGCGGGCGATTCGGATATTGACGGATATGTTGGAGGGTCTGGAATGATCCCTGTGCCGACCCTCATCCCCCTGGCCCCTTTCTCCCCCGCGTGGGAGAAGGGGGAACAGATGTCCATTACCATCTCCCCCTCTCCTGCTCCGCGGGCAAGGGGGCCGGGGGGTGAGGGTCTGGGATGATCGTCATCAAACTGGGGGGTAGCGCCGGAATCGACACCGAGCGATTTCTGGAGAACCTTTCTCATCTCAGCCGGCCCTACATCCTGGTCCACGGCGCCAATGTGGAGCTGGATGCGCTGATGCGGCGCATGGGCATTGAGCCACGGCTGGTCACCTCATCCACCGGACAGGTGAGCCGCTATACCGACACCGAGACCATGGACCTCTTCCTCATGACCTACTGCGGCAAGGTCAACAAGCGCATCGTGGAGACGCTGCAGCGCCTGGGCGTGGACGCGGTCGGCCTCTCCGGCCTCGACGGCGGCATCGTGCGCGGCCGCCGCAAGCCGCGCATCCGGGTGGTCGAGGACGGGAAGGCGAGGGTGCTGGACGGCGACTTTGCGGGATCCATCGAGGAGATCGATACCGGTCTCCTGCGGCTCCTGCTGGAGACCGGCTACGTGCCGGTGGTGACGCCGCCCGCGATCAGCCGCGACGGCGAGGCGATTAACGTGGACGGGGACAAGCTGGCCATGGAGATCGCGGTGGCACTGGGAGCGGAGAGCCTGCTGATCTTCTCCAACACCCCGGGGCTCCTCGCCGATCTCGGCGATCCGAACTCCACCGTGCCGTCCATCGACGTGGATAATCCGGCAGAGGGACTTGAGCTGGCGCAGGGACGGATGAAGAAGAAAGTGTTGGCGGCGGTGGATGCAGTGCGGCGCGGCGTGGGCGAGGTAGTCCTGGCCGAGGCCAATGCGCCGGATGCGATCAATGCGGCGCTAGCAGGCGCGGGAACACGGATCAGGGAGACGAGTGATGTCACAGCAGGTTGAAGCACGGATGGCCGAGATCGAGGAGCGATACGAGCTGCCGCTCTATAAGAAGCGCGACATTACCCTGGTACGCGGGGAGGGTGTCTACCTGTTCGACGATACCGGCAAGCGCTACCTCGACATGATGAGCAACTACGGCGTCGCCGTCCTCGGCCACGCCCATCCCGCCGTCACCGCCGCTATCGATACCCAGGCGAGCACCCTGATCAGCGCTCACCAGAGCTTCTACAACGACGCGCGGGGCCGGTTTATCCAGGCGCTGGAAGCGCTCCTCCCCGACGGTCTGCGGCAGATGAGCTTCGCCAACTCGGGGGCCGAGGCGGTGGAGGCTGCACTCAAGTACGCCCGCGCCGCCACCGGCCGTCACCGGGTCATCTCCACCAGGCGCGGCTACCACGGCCGGACCATGGGCGCCCTCTCCGTGACGGGAGAGCAGAAGCACCGGACACCCTTCGAGCCGCTGCTGGCCGGCTGCGATCAGGTGGCTTTTGGCGACCTGGAAGCGGCCAGAGGCTGCGTCGGTGACGCCGCCGCCATCATCCTGGAGCCGATTCAGGGAGAGAGCGGGGTCCGGGCGGGCACGCCCGAGTATCTGCGCGGCCTGCGGCAGCTGGCCGACGAGACCGGAGCGCTGCTCATCTTCGACGAAGTGCAGACGGCCTTCCGGACCGGCACCACCTGGGGCTTCGAGCACAGCGGCGCGGTGCCGGACATCATGACCCTGTCGAAGCCGCTGGCCAACGGACTGCCCATCGGCGTCACCGTCGTCTCCGACCGGGTGGCGGAGAAGGTTCCAGCGGGAAGCCACGGGAGCACCTTCGGCGGCAACCCACTGGTCTGCGCCGCCGGAGAAGCGGTCCTCGCCATCGTGGGCCTGCCCGACTTCAACCCCCGCGTGGCCGAGGTCGGCGCGCATTTCATCGAGCGGCTCCGGAGCATCGAGCATCCGCTTATCCGCGAGGTCCGCGGCATGGGGCTGATGGTGGCAGTCGAGCTGAAGCGCAACGCCTCACCGGTCCTGCAGGCGATGCAGCAAAACGGCGTCCTCGCTATTCCTGCAGGCAGCACCACCGTCCGCTTCCTGCCCCCCCTGATCGTCGACCACCAGCACGTCGACCACGCCGCCGACGTCTTCGAACAGTCTCTCAACTCCGTACGGACCTGATCGCACCAAATTCGTAGGGGCGGCCGCCCTCTGCCCAACACACCCCGATCAATCGCCTATATGACAACAAATGACCAGGAGACACACCATGGCAACCGAAACAGCAGAATGTCCTGAATGCGCGGGAATGGTCGAGCTGAGCAACCCGGAGCGCGGCGAGATCGTCGAATGCCCTGAGTGCGGCGCTGAGCTCGAGGTCGTCTCGACCGGACCGGTCGTGCTCAACCTGGCGCCGGAGGAAGAAGAAGATTGGGGGGAATAAGGGTCTCGATCGCCGGCGGCTCCGGCTACACCGGCGGTGAGCTGCTGCGCCTCCTGCTCGGTCACGAGGCAGTGGAGGTTGCGCAGGTCACGTCTGAGCGGCGCGCGGGCAAGCGCGTCGTCGGCGTCCATCCCAACCTCCGCTCGCTAACCAGCCTCACCTTCACCAGCATCGAGGAGCTGGAGCCGTGCGACGTGCTCTTTGTGGCGCTGCCGCACGGCGCTTCGGGCGGGCAGATCGAGCGCTTCCTCGACCTCGCGCCCATCGTGATCGACCTCTCCGCCGACTTTCGTCTCAACGACGCCGCCGATTACCCGCGCTGGTACGGTCACGAGCACCCGAAACCCGAGCTACTCTCGCGCTTCGTCTACGGCATCTCCGAGCTTCATCGGGAAGAGATGCGTACCGCCAATGCCATCTCCAGCGCCGGCTGCCTGGCCACGCCCACCATCCTGGGCCTGTATCCGCTGTTCAAGGAAGGACTGGCCGACCTCTCGAAGCCGACCGTGGTGGAGGTCAAGACCGGCTCCTCGGGCGCGGGGGCCGAGGAAGGACTGGCCTCGCACCATCCGGAGCGAAGCGGCGTGATGCGCTCCTTCAAGCCCACCGGCCACCGGCACACGGCCGAGGTCGAGCAGGAGCTGTCGGGGCCGGACGGCAAGCCCACCATCTCCTTCTCCGCCACCGCGGTGGAAGCGGTGCGCGGCGTCCTGTCCACCTCGCATGTCTTTCTCAATCGAGAGGTGACGGAGAAGGATCTCTGGAAGGTCTACCGGAAGCACTATGGCCAGGAGCCCTTCATCCGGCTGGTCAACGAGCGCAGCGGGCTCTACCGCTACCCGGAGCCAAAGATCCTGACCGGCAGCAACTTCTGCGACATCGGCTTCGAGCTCGACCGGGGGCGAGATCGCGTGGTGGTCTTGGCGGCGGTGGACAACCTGATGAAAGGCGCGGCCGGCCAGGCAGTTCAGGCGATGAACATTCGCCTTGGCTGTGAGGAGACGGCCGGGCTCACCTTCCCGGGACTGCATCCGATCTAACTGTCCGGCAGTTCCACCATTGTCTCGAAGAGCCGATCGAGCGATCCCCGCGGGTCGGCGGTGACGCCGGAGTGCACCGGGCCCACCTGCACTACCGTGCTGCGCGGCGCCGTCAGCCAGTGGAAGCGCTCGGGAAGCGCCCACCCGGCAGGAGGTCCCCCCTCCCGCGCTCCCTCCGAGATCAGTGGAATAAGGGTTAGGTGCCGCTCCACCTCGGCCGGATCGCAGAGCGGGGCCAGAGCAGCCAGCCGGCCGCGGTCAAGCTGAACGCGAGCACCCAGAAATCGGGCCGTGCGGCAGAAGAGGATGACACCGGCGTTAATGAACTCCTCGCGCTCCACGCGCGGCACGATGCGGACGACGGCGTAATCAAACGATTTGAGCGCGGGCACGAATGGCTTCCTCGGTAAATAGGGGCGATGCGTCCAGACGTGCAGTCAGGTACTTCACATACGCTTCCCGGTGTTCCTCGACGGTCGCGAATGGCGAGCCGCCCGCTGCCAGCCACTCGTGCGGCACCCGGCCCACGATATCGCGTATGACCTCCGGCGAGAGGCGTGAGGTCATCAACGGAGCCATGGCCGGAAGCTCGGATGCGTACGGCAGCAAGACATGATCCTTGATTGCGGTGAATGGACTCCTGGCTCGCTCCTCGAACCCGGGCCAGTTGTGGTGGAAGTACAGGGACGCGCCGTTGTCGATCAGCCAGAGGTTGTGGTGCCAGACGAGGAGGTTGGTGTTCCGTACCGTCCGATCCACGTTGGTGACATAGGCGTCGAACCAGACGATGGCTGAGGCCAGGTCGGCGTCAGGTCGCGGTGAGGCGCCGGGCTCGTAGGCAAAGGAGCCGGGCAGATAGTCGAGCGCCAGGTTGAGGCCGGCGCTGGCCCGGAGCAGGGCCTGAATCTCGGGGTCCGGCTCAGAGCGCGCGAGTATCGGATCGAGCCGCGCGAAGACGACTTCCGGCATTGGAAGCCCGAGCGTTCGCGCGATCTCGCCAGCAATCAGCTCAGCCACCAGCACTTTGGGTCCCTGTCCCGCGCCCCGGAACTTGAGCACGTACGTCCCCAGATCGTCGCCCTCGACCACCGCAGGCAGCGAGCCGCCCTCCCGAAGTGGCGTCACGTAACGCGTGACCTCGACGGTCCGGATACCCGGTTCTCCGCAGTACGCGCTTACGTGAACGAGGCCCTCTCTCATCGTCCGTTTCCCACCGCCCTTCGTGTCTTGAATCTTACCGTGCACCGGCAATGACCCCATCGGAGTGCAGCAGCGGCTGCCGATGCCTATCATGATCCATGGTCACGAGAGTCAGGCCCGGCGAGTTTTGACGCCTCGTGGGTGAGGTGTAATCATCAAGCCTAGAGGTAGGGGCGATTTGCAATCGCCCGGCGCCTCGCAAGGCGCCTTCTGGCCGGCCGCGCCACCCGAGAGCACCGCCGCCGCCATGGTGTCGCACGCGTCACGCTCGATCTCCGCACTGCGGCAGGCACGGACCGAAGGCGCGCTGTGGCGCGCCGGGCGATTGCAAATCGCCCCTACATCTCGGTACCACTGTCAAATGCCCGAACCGCACCCTGGCTACATGCTGCTCGAAACCGACACCTGATTGCCGGTGGGAACCACCTCGATCCAGGTATTGCCCTTGTTGAGGGCGATCTGCTTCCCGCTGGAATCCAGGATCTGGAGCCCATCGCCGACATTGGGCTTGCTCCAGGTGGCATTCTTCGAGCCTCCGTCGTCGTAAACGATGGCTTTGCCGGTGCCCTCGGTCCGCATGTGAATGGCGCCGGGTGTGTACGGGTCGTACGACGGGGACTCGTCGGTGAAGAGCACGATCACGTTTTTGGCTGTAAGTTGCTGGCCGGTGACCGCGTCCTTGTGGGCGGCACCGCCCATGAAGCGGAGGTAATCGTTGGATGCGGGATTGTACTGCCAGACCACATTGAAGTCAGCGTACGAGAACTGGACGTGGATGTACGACGTCTTGGGGCGCTGGAAGGGGAGCGCGTCTCCCTTATGCGGGAAGGACATGCCCGAGCCCGTCATGTCGGCGCCATGTTGGTCGGCATACTCCCGTAACCGGGCCGTGCTGGTGTACTCGTTGTAGGGCGCCACACGGGTGGTGACCCGCCAGAACGGCCCGTTGACGCGGTCGGCATCCACGTTGAAGACGCCGGTCAAAGTGGGAAGCTCTCGCAAAGCATCTACATTACCGCCATCGTGGCCGAAGATGGCGTGCAGCCCATCGGCCCAGTGGTTGAAGTAGAGGCGCGTGCTGCGGACCGGCCCCACGGTGGCCGCGTCGTGCTCGAGGTAGACCGCCTGAAAGCGCGTGATGCCACCTTCGGCCAGGGTCTCGAAGACCAGACTGGCGTCCTGGAGACCGGTCTGCGGCCGGGCCGAGAGGTAATTGTCGATTGTCACCGCGATGGGCCGGCGGTCGGCAATACCGCTGCCGACATTCTCACCGGTCAGCGGGCCGGCAACCTGATGATTCTTCTCATAGGCGAAGGCAGCGCCCCCGAGGGCCGCCAGAAGGAGCACAACCAGCAGAACCCTCCTCACAGCGCCGCCACCACCTTGTCGATCCCGCCGGGATCGTGCATGGCAAACGCCTCCACGCCCGGATCGATCTGCCGCATCAGCCCGGTAAGTACTTTGCCCGGTCCCACCTCGACAAATCTGTCGAAGCCATCGGCGATGAGATCCCGCATCGACTCCGTCCAGCGCACCGCATGGTCGAGCTGCTCGATGAGATTCGTCCGAATCTCAGGCGCCCCACGCTCCCGCTCCGCGGTAGCGTTGGCAATCACCGGGACGCCTGCATCCGCCACGAGCACAGCGTCGAGGATCGGACGGAAGGATTGAGCTAACGGGGCCATAAGGCTGCAATGAAACGGGGCGCTGACGTTGAGCTGAATGACCCGCCTGGCGCCCCGCTCTCTGGCCAGATCCATGGCTTGCCGCACCGCCTCTTCCTCGCCGGATATGACGGTCTGGGTCGGAGCGTTGTAATTGGCCGGCTCGCACACACCCAGCGAGGCCACGTCCCGGCAGACCGCCTCGACTTCCTCGGCGGGAAGCCCGAGGATGGCAGCCATGATGCCGCCGGTCTCAGCCGCGATCGCGGCCATAAGCTCGCCGCGCCGCCGTGTCAGCCGCAAGCCATCCTCGAAGGAGATGGACCTGGCCGACACCAGGGCTGAATACTCGCCCAGCGAGTGTCCCGCGACCGCCTCCGGTCCCATGCCGCGTGATCGCAGCGCGGCGTTGAGGGCGCAGCTCACCAGGAAGATAGCGGGTTGCTGGTTTTCCGTTTTCACCAGCTCCTCATCGGGCCCCTCGAAGCAGAGCCGCGACAACGAAAACCCCAGAATCTCGTCCGCCCGCTCGAAGTACTCTCGCCGGATATCCGGATATGCTTCGGCCAGGGCAGCACCCATGCCGATACTCTGCGATCCCTGACCAGGGAAAACGAAGGCTACGCGCATCAAGCTATGAACGTCGCACCGGTTACTGGACGACGATCGTCCCGTGCATCAGCGGGTGATAAATGCAGTAGTACTTATAGCTTCCGGCCCTGGAGAGGGAGAGCTTGAAGCGTCCGTTGTTGTTGGCGATAGCGCCGGAGTCGAAGCCATTGCCGGTGACGGTGTGGGCGACGTTGCTGACATTCACCCACTGGATCGTCTGGCCCCGCTCGACTGTCACCTTGATCGGCGCGTAGCGGCCGATCGTCTTGGGATCGGTCACGATCTTCACCGTCACCGACGGCGCGGCGGCCTTTGCCTGGACTCTATTGATCCGGTGGTAGGGGCCAGTGAACACGATCACGCCCATGGCGACGACGACCAGGACAGCCAGAGCCCAGCCAAAGATCTCGAAGCGGCTCTCCAACACGGTCTAATCCTCCTGCGCGCTATACGATGCGCGGATCACAGTCTTGACGTTGCCCCGCACATTCCAGTCGGCAACGATCTCAGCCCGGACCGGCTTGATGGCAGCGACGAAGTCATCCAGGATGCGGTTGGTAACGGCCTCGTGGAAGATGTACTGATCGCGATAGCGGTTGAGATAGAGCTTCCACGACTTCAGTTCGCAGATAGAGCCGGCGGGGACGAAGGTCAAGGAGATGGTGGCAAAGTCGGGATAGCCGCTGCGGGGGCACTTGCACGTGAATTCCGGATAGCTCATCTCCACCGTGTACTCGCGATGCGGCGCCGGGTTGGGCAACGCCTCGAGCGTCGCCTCCGCGATCTGCGCTTCTCCGTAGCGCTCTA
>JAICWV010000066.1 GCA_025966365.1 Chloroflexota bacterium
AGAGTATGCCTTGGCGTCACAGGTGTGGTCGGGGCCGATCCTCCGGTTCCACTCGCTGCGGCGGGGACCCGGAAAGGCCCGCTTGTTCCCGAGACCCATATCCCTGGGTGGCGGGCACCAGAA
The DNA here is from genome assembly GCA_025966365.1 of Chloroflexota bacterium. Classification (GTDB taxonomy): domain Bacteria; phylum Chloroflexota; class UBA5177; order UBA5177; family UBA5177; genus JAICWV01. The sequence continues at coordinate 124 of JAICWV010000066.1, forward strand.
GCTGTGCTGTGGCACAGCGGGCGATTGCACATCGCCCCTACATTTCAGGCTCGCGAGTGCACATCGTCCCGACATTTCAGGCCCACGATTGCACATCGTCCCGACATCTCAGGCCCGCGATTGCACGTCCCCCGTGCATTCAATCCAGCGAGTGCAAATCTTCCCTACATCCAATCCAGCGCTTGTAAATCGTCCCTGCATCTCCGCGATAGCATGTCACCACGACGCGTCCAATCCCGCGATAGCGCTTCATCCCGAGGCGTCCAATCCCGCGATTGCGCGTGGCCCCTTACATACATGTCGGCGCCACGACGTATCGGAACAAGCACATCCGCAGGGTCCTCAGGCGATTTCGCCATCCGCGCGCCTGAGCCAGAGGGAGACGGAGGCCGGCTGCACCGTCTCTTGCAGCACCGTCACAAGATCACCGGACAGCTCCTCCAGGTCAACCTCGTCTCGCAGGTGCGTGGTAAAGGCGGAGAGCACACGGGCGGCATCGTATTTGTGGCGATAGAAGCGGCGATCGATGAAGCGCTGGAGCTGGTGCCGCCAGGGGTTGAAGAAGGCAGCGACGGCCAGGGTCACGATGGCGATGGTCAGATCGGAGGACTGTCCGGTGACTGCCCGGAACGCGGCCTGGAGCCCGATGACGCCCCCGATGTACAGAGCGGCGAGTGAGAGCGTCAGCGAGCCATAGACCAGGGTGCGATTGATCAGGAGATCGACTTCATACAGCCGGTAGCGCAGGATGGCGAGCCCAATGGTGACCGGGATCAGCATGATGAACCCATAGAGGAGAAAGTCCAGGATGCCCTGGTAGACGATGCTCTTCTGCACGGCCGGGCCGGCGAGATTGCTCAGGGCAGCGGTGATGAGGAAACCCAGGAAGCCGATGGCGATGCCATACACGATCCACTTGGTCTGCTGCCTCTGGGCTGGTGTCGAAACCTTGCGGTACCGATAGACCTGGACGTAAATGATGATGGCAAAGGGGGCGGCAATCACCACCCCCCCAATAAGAGCGTCGACGACACCCGACGCCGGACCGCCCCCGGGCAGCTGCTGCATGATGAGTAATGGAATGAGCAGGAATCCCAGCCAGCGGCGCACAGGCCGGCCATCGGGGAACAGGTAAAAGAACAGGAACAGGGCAACGTTGCCCGCTCCCGCCAGCACGTACCCGATCGAGCTCCAGAGCTCGGGTACGGCGGCCGGGATCTTGGGATCGCTACTGGCCCCGATACCCCCAAAAAGAAGCAGGAAGAAGGCTGTGAACAACGCCATGCGATCGTCGGCCTTCCGCCAGATCATGAGTGCGCTGACAACGAAGAACGAACACTCAAAGATGATGCCCATGACGGCGTCAAGGGCGCCCGTGCGAGAGTCGCGCAAGCCCGCCTGCACGCGCATAACCAGGATGTAGAGGCAAAATCCAAGCAGGACCAGCCAGACGACCTGCGCCAGGCGGCGAAGCCGCGGAGACTTCATCGCGTTGCCTCCGGCCGGATCCACAGGGAGAGGTGGGCCGGATTCACCGTCTCGTGAACAACCTCGGCGATATCAATGGACAGATGATCGAGGTCCACGTCATCACGGAGTGTGGCGTTGAATGCTGCCAGGATCCGGCTGGCATCGTACTTCCGACGATAGAAGCGCCGGTCGATGAAGGACTGCACGCGCTTCCGCCAGGGATTGAAGAGGGCAGCAACAGCCAGCGTGGCCACCGCTATAGCCAGATCGGACGACTGCCCGGTTACGGCCCGCGCAAGCGCTTCGAGTCCGACCACACCGCCGATATAGAGCGCGGCAAGCGAGACGGTCAGCGAGCCGTAAACCAGGGTGCGGTTGATGACCCGGTCAACATCCCAGAGCCTGCTGCGCAGCATGGCCACGGCAATCGACAGGGGAATGGCCGTGTTCACCAGGGGAAAGAGGGTGAAGGCGGAGAGATCGTAGAGGGAGCCTGACTTTCCCGCACCCGGCACGACTGCGTACCCGATGTTGAGGAGGATCATGCCAATCACCGATACGCCCACGCCATAGAGCACCCACTTCATCTGCTGGCGCTGCTCCCATCCGGAGACGCGGCGGTAACGATAGACCTGGGCCCCCAGAACCGTGGCGATCAGGACCACAGGGACCAGCACCTCCAGAAAAGCCAGCCCCTGCGTGGCGTCGACGATGGAGGACGGTGCGAATGTCTGAAAGGCAACAAGCAGCACCCAGACGAGTGCCACCCAACGCGTCCAGCGCGGCACAAAGCGGCCATCCGGGAACAGGAGCCCAAACAGGATGTAGACGCTGCCGGCCACGAAGGTGAGAACCATCAGCGGCACCTGCCATCCCGGCGGCGTGGCAACACTATTGCTCGGATTTGTCGGAAAGAGAACCAGAAAGAAGGCGGCCGTCAGGGGGCCGCGATCGCGGGGTCGGAGCAGGACGATCAGGGCGCCCATCCCGAACCAGATCATCATATCGAGAACGTCGCGCACGACGCTCAAGGCGGCGAAGGCGTTCAGCGAGATCCCGTACGCGTGAAGCGTGTGTGCCGCACCCGGGCTCGGCTGCCCGGAATGGCAGGCTGCCCGGCAGACGGTGTGGAGAAACGGCCAGGATGCGGCCTCGTCAGCAACGAACAGGAGTAGACCCAGAACGGCCACCAGCACCCAGATCAGCCTGCCCCACCTCATGCCGGCATCCCTACCGCCTGCCGCAGCCACAGCGTGACTGAGGCAGGTTGTACCGTCTCCTCCAGCACTGACACCAGGTCTCCGGAGAGTTGGTCCAGATCGAGCTCATCTCGGAGGTGGGCGCTAAATGCCGACAAAACCCGTGCGGCATCGTACTTGCGCCGGTAGAAGCGCCGGTCGATAAAGCCCTGCAGTCGGCGGCGCCAGGGATTGAAGAGCGCGGCCACCGCCAGTGTGGCCACGGCGATGGCCAGGTCGGAGGACTGGCCGGTAACGGCCCGCGCCACAGCCTCGAGTCCAATCACGCCGCCAATGTACACGGCAAGGATAGAGACCGTCAGCGAGAGGTAGACCAGGGCGCGGTTGATCAGGACATCCACATCCCAGAGCCGGTAGCGCAGAATGGCGACGCCGATGCTGATGGGAATGCACACAAATGCCAGCAGGAGGACTGTCACGCTGACGGCGTCGTATGGGGTTCCATTGGGCCCAATGGAGGGCGGGGAAAGGAAGGCGAAGGGAAACGTTGCCAGAACGGCAATGGATGCGGCCAACAGAACCCATTTGATCTGTTGCCGCTCGGTTGGTCCCGAGACGCACCGGTAGCGGTAGATCTGGGCGCCGACACCGAAGAGAAGCGCGAACAGCAGTGGGATCGACACCCACGAGTCCTGAGACGGAACAGCATATTGTCCGGTCGCAATGAAGAGCCCCGCACAGGCGGCCACGGCCAGCCAGAAGGGCACGGCGAGGCGGTGGGGAACCACGCGGCCATCCGGGAACGTCATCAAGAAGACGACCATGGAGAGGAGAAAGAGAAAGGCGACGGTATTGGCCGGCCCGGCAAGCGCCGGGTACACCTGCGCCACGGGGGTGCTGTTGGTTGGACTGCCCGCGACCAGCATGGCCAGGAAGAGCGACGTCACCAGCCCGATCGTCTCGTGGAAGCGCCGCAGCGCGATAATGCCCGCCACGGTCAGGCCAACCAGATCCGCCATGGCCGCGATCGCCGTCAGGTACACCGCATAGGCCCGGACGGATATGCCCATGCGATGCAGGTCGTGAAGCACCGCGTGCGGCGGATGGCTCAGCTGATGAAAATAGGCAGGAAGACCCGCGGCGATCATGCCGACGCACACCACGACCAGGACCACCCAGAGCCACTGTGCGATCTGCCGGCGCCCGACGCTCATGAGGCTGTCTCTCGCTGCAGCCAGAGAGATACGTGGGCCGGCTGGACTGTTTGATCGACGACGCCGACGATATCGGCCACCAGCATGTCGAGGTCGACATCGTCACGCAAGCGAGCGCTCATCGCAGCCAGCGTGCGCGCCGCGTCATAGCGCCGCCGGTAAAACCGCCGATCGATGAACGCCTGCAACCGGCGTCGCCAGGGATTGAAGAGGGCGGCAACGGCCAGGGTAGCCACGGCAATGGCCAGGTCCGAGTCCTGCCCGAGCACGTCCCGGCAGAGCGCCTGTAGCGCAATGACCCCACCGATGTAGACGACGACCGTCGAAATCGTGAGCGAGCCGTAGACCAGGGCGCGATTGATGAGGACGTCGATGTCCCAGAGCCGGTAGCGCAGGATGGCCACGGCCACGGAGATGGGGATGAGCAGGAAGGTGGCTACCCCCATGCTCAGGACGAACAACGAAGCCGCGGAGCCCGTGTTGCCCAGGGACGGGACAGCGTTCTGGAGAACCACCAGCACGAAGAAACAGAGGAGCGCCGTCACCGCGCCAAACACCACCCACTTGGTCTGCTGCCGCTCAATCGGGCCGGAAACGCGTCGGTAGCGATAGATCTGCGCGAACACGCTGGAGAAGATCAGGCTGGCAAACGGGAGGATGGACAGCGGACCGGGCCAGGAATCAGCATCGGCCACGGTGTGAGGAAGGACGGTACTTCCCACGAGACTCGCCACCTGGGCCAGAGCGACCCAGCGCATCCAGGAGGGCACAAAGCGCCCATCCGGAAACACGTAGAGCAGGATGAAGAGTGAGAGGAACCCGGCGTTGTTCAGCAACTGAGCAACAGGGGCCCAGGCGTATCCTTCCGCAGCCGGGGAATTCATGACGCCGAAGAGACTGCACCCGAACGAGACAAAGGCCATGGCCGCGAAGAGTCCCATGGGGTCACTGGGCTTGCGGACAACCAGCACAAGTGCAAGCACGGTCCACACCAGAGCAAAGACGGCGGCCAGGCCGGTGTAGTACGACGCGTAGAACGCGAGCGAGAAGCCGGAGTGACGCAGAGAGGCTGCGACACGCGGCGTGAGTTGGTGATCGAAGCATCCGCTGCCCGCGCAGGCGTGCTGCAGGAGTTGGTGGGCAACGAATTCGCTGGGAATGAAGAGAGCGAGCGTGGCCAGACCAACCGCGAGCCAGATGATTCCCATCCAGAGCGTGAGGGTGCGCGTCATGGCGCGAGGGTCCTTTCCTTCAGCCACAGTCTGATCTCGGCAGGTTGCACCGTGTCCTGTACCACGCCGACCAGGTCGGCGGAGAGGTGGTCGAGATCGACCTCATCCCGAAGCCGCGTGTTGAACTCTGCGAGGATGCGCGTTGCGTCGTACCGGCGCCGGTAGAAGCGCTGATCAATAAACCCCTGGACGCGGTGCCTCCAGGGATTAAACAGCGCCGCCACCGCCAGGGTCGCCACGGCGATGGCCAGGTCCGAGGTCTGACCGGTGAGCGCCTGCGCCAGCCCTTCCAGGGCGATGACACCGGCGATGTATATGACGGCGAGGGAGAGCGTCAGCGATCCATAGACGAGCGTGCGGTTGACGAGGGTGTCGATCTCCCACAGCTTGTAGCGCAGGACGGCGATGCCAATGAAGACGGGCACCATCGAGAAGGCAATGACCACCGCCGTGAGCGTCACGAAATCGAAGATGACCCGCGACCGGTCCGTTGACGCCAGCCCCGGCAAAGCCGGATACAGCAGGATGTCGACGATGATGACCAGAACCGCAAGCGTCAGCCCCACCATCGCCCACTTCATCTGCTGCCGCTGGGCCGGCGTTGCCACGCAGCGGTAGCGGTAAATGGGCGCGAAGATCAGTGTCACACCGAAGAAGACCAAGATGGCGGTCTGCACGCCAGAGTACGGGATAAGGAAGGAGGCAATGAGCACAGTGGCCGCCCAACGTGTCCAGCGGGGGACAAATCGCCCGTCCGGAAATAGGTACAGGATGAGCAAGAAGGATTGACCGAACCCGGAAAAAAGCTGAACCAGGGGAGCAATCGCCGTGTGCACGTACTCGTCACTGACCGGCGGGGTTGTGCAGCCAAAGACCAGCAGTGACGCCGTCAGGAACAGCGCAAACCAATCACGCGACCGCCGCGTGACGATTACCAGGCCAGTGACAACGAGCGACAAGGCCATGAGGGAGCGCCCGAAGACCGCATACACCGCATAAAAACCGGGGGACAGACCGAGCTGCTCCAGACCGTGCCGCCACTCCGCGGGGTTGCGCGGGATGAAGCCGTCCTGATTGGTGAGCGTCAGCGCCTGGTGATAGTAGCGAGGCATGGCGGCGACGTAGAGCCCGATGGACGCCACGGCGATAAGGACCCAGGCAATTTGAGCCGCCGGGAGAAGAAAGCCTCGCGGCACCCGCATTCCGATCATTCTCTCGCTGCCCCCTGCATGGCCCCATCGCGGAGCCAGAGCATTAGCGTCGCGGGCTGCATCGTCTCGTGAACGACTGTCGCAAGATCGCTGGAGAGCCGGTCCAGATCGACCTCATCCCGGAGTTGAGCCGTGAAGGCGGACAGCGTCTGGGAGACATCGTAACGCCGCCGATAGAAGCGCCGGTCGATAAAGCGCTGCAGGCGGCGGCGCCAGGGGTTGAAGAGGGCGGCGATGGACAGGGTAGCAATCGCGATCGCCAGGTCGGAGCTCTGGCCGGTGACGGCGCGGAAGAGGGCCTGCAGTCCGATCACGCCCAGGATGTAGACGGCGGCCAGCGAGATGGTGAGCGAGCCGTAAACCAGGGTCCGGTTGATGAAAACGTCGATGTCGTAGAGCCGGTACTTCATGATGGCCACGGCGGCTGAGAGCGGGAGCAGTGTAATCGCCACAAAGAACAGCGGGTCACCAAGTCCATTGATGAACGCATTGTTTACAGTGGCGCTGTTCAGGATCGAGGCGGCAATCATGGCCGCCAGGATTCCGGCGGCGTAGGCAAACCACTTGATCTGCAATCGCTCCACATGTCCGGCACGGCGATAGCGCAGAACCAGCGACACGATGCAAGCGATCATGATGCCCACATCGGAAAACCGGACTACACCCGCGAGCGTCGCACTGAGAGGCTGCAACGCCGGAATGATATATGGGTTCCCCACTGACGGCAGATAGGAGATCGTATCCGTACCCTGCGTGAACGCCTGCACCAGGACCTGGGTCCCGAGGGAGGCCACGCCGAGGATCGCCGCTGCACGCCAGCGGGGGGAGAGCAGGCGACCGGTGGGAAAGAGCAGCGGGATGAAGAAGCCCATGGTTCCCCACCCCACGGACGCGAGCCACCCCTGGCCCAGCCAGAACATAAATATCCCACCCGGTGCACTGGGATGCGCCCGCAAGGCATACACCGCGTATTGCTGCGCTGCGTCATCGACGATGTTGGTCAGACCCGCCAGGCAGAAGAGCCAGCCAATAACATTGTGGGGCCGGTACGCAGCCACGAACGCGCCGACAAGCGCGAGCCCCACAAAACCCAGGGGATAGACGGCATCGCCTGGGCGAGCCAGATGATTGAGCGCAATCAGCTGCGCCGTGATCAGGGTCAATACCAGGGCGAGTCCGCCCAGCGCCAAGGCCAGAACCGACCGGAAACCGCTCATGCCATCCCTGCTCATGACGTCCTTGCGTATGACCTCCCTGCTCATGGCACCCCTCCCCGCTCCGGAAGCCAGAGCGATACCGATGCGGGCTGCATGGTCTCCTGGATCACGGCGGTCAGCTCATCAGCCATCCGGTCCAGGTCTACCTCGTCCCGGAGCCGCGTGGACAGGGCTGCCAGCGTGCGAGACGCATCGTACCTATGCCGGTAGAAGCGGCGGTCGACAAAAACCTGCAGACGGTGGCGCAAGGGATTGAACAGCGCAGCGACCGCAAGCGTGACTATCGCAATTGCGAGGTCGGAATGCTGCCCGACCGCGGCGCGGGAGAGCGCCTGAAGGCCGATGACACCTCCCACGTACACGGCGGCAATCGCCACGGTGAGGGGAGCATACACCAGTGCGCGATTGATAATGACATCGATGTCGTATAGCCGGTACCTGAGCATGGCGATCCCGATGGAGGCAGGGATGATAACGGCAGCGATCACAAAGACCGGGCCCCAGAGGCCGTCGAAGGGGGAGGGAATCACCGAGAACCAGAAGAGGGGGCCGCTCAGCAAGAGCACCGCGGCAAACGCGACCGCGGTGGCAACCCATTTCAACTGCTGACGCTCGTCGCCACGGGATCGACGGAAGCGCAGGACGAGGGAGAAGGCTCCGGCCACCATCGTTGCCAGGAGAACGATGAACGAGACGCCGTCAAGCACTCCGGCCACATCCTTGAGGGTGGGGGTGCCGAGCGGATTCTGTACGTTGTACGAGACGTTGTTGAGCGGGCCAGGCGTGATGCTGGTCGCCAGCATGGCCCCGAGCGTCGCGACGACGGCAGCGATCGTCGGGACGCGCCAGCGGGACGTGAGGGGCCGGCCATCCGGAAAGATGAGGAAGACAAGGGCGAAGACACCGAAGATGCCGGGGCCGGTAACCACCGATTCGTACACCAGGGCGTAGGCGGGGCCCGGTAGGGGGACATGGCCCTGTATCGCGACGTACGCGTAGGTGTCGGCGATAAAGAAGGCGACGCAGGCAACGAACCCATACCCGGCCAACAACCAGCCAATAGGATTGCGGGGTTGCCGCGATGCGATCAGTGAGCCGAGCACGATGAGGCCGAGCTGGAAAACGGCGACGAGGAACGTGACGATGTCCGGAAATTGATGGCCGACGCCACGTGCGGCCGTCGTGCGCACGACGAGTGATGCCACACCCAGGATTCCGGCGACGACCGGAAGCGTCCAGGCCAGTCGGACGGCGGTGCGCGGGGTCACAGACGGGTCTCCCCCGGCAGCCACAGCGCTGCTCGCTCCGGCTGCATCGTTTCGCTCACCACGGCCAGAATATCGGTCTCCAGCCGCTGGAGATCGACCTCATCGCGCAGCTGGGTGGTGAAGCTCAAGAGAATGCGAGTAGCGTCGTATTTCCGGCGGTAGAAGCGCTGGTCGATGAACACCTGCAGCCGCCGTCTCCAGGGATTGAAGAGCGTCGCGATGATCAGCGTGGCGATGGCGATGGCCAGATCGGAGCGCTGGCCGCTGACCGCGCGAAACAGCGCCTGCAGGACCACCACGCTCCCCACATAGAACGCCGCCAGGCTGACAGTAAGGGAGCCGTAGACGAGCGTGCGGTTGGCAAGGGTGTCGATATCGTACAGGCGGTGATGCAGGACGGCAATGGCAATGGTGACCGGTGTCAGCAGCCCAAACAGTGAAAACAGGGTGTCCTGCGCCATCGCGGCCAGCGGGTTCGAGATCGGAACCAGCACCCCAACGAAGAGCAGCCCGGCATTGACGGTGAAGGCCACGGTGACACCAAAGACAACCCATTTGGTCTGCTGCCGCTCTACGGGTCCTGAAACGCCACGATAGCGATAGACCTGGGCCGCGACCCCGGCCAGCAGGAGGACCACCTCGACCAGCAGGCTGACCGGGTTGTTCATCGGCTGGAGCTGTCCCCGCGGATACAGGAAAGCCAGGGCGAAGAAGACAACCGCCACCACGGCAAGATACCGGGTCCAGCCGGGCACGAAGCGCCCATTGGGAAAGACATAGAGGAAGACCACCAGGGCGCCCAACGCCAGAGCATCGAGCAGGGCGACCGGCGTTTGCATCAGGTGATGAACGGTCGCGAGCGCGTCCGGAAGGTTGGTCGAAAGCGCTCCGAAGGTGACCAGCATGAAGGCCGCGAAGAGCGTGCCGGGAGTACGGGCCCGCCAGAAGAGAAGCGCGCCGAGCACGATAGACACCAGCGAGCTGATCAGCTCGAACGCCATGGTGTATCCCGCGTACTCCGGCAAACTCAACCCAAGCTGGTGAAGTGTCCGGGCCATCTGAGGCGTCAGTGGGGCTCCGAACTGGCCACAGCTCCCGCCCGTACACACCGTTTGAAGCACGCCGAAGCGAGCCGGGATGCCGGCAATCGAGAGCGAGACTGCCAGTGCCGCGGCTGCAAGCCAGAGGCCACGCGCAGAATTCATGCGACTCATGGCTCCTGCCCCGCCAGCAGCCAGACCGAGACCGACGCAGGCTGGACGGTCTGCGCGATCACCGTGACCATCTCATCGGTCAGGCGGCCGAGATCGGATTCCTCGCGAAGCCGCGAGGTGAAGGACGTCAGGGTACGTGTCGCATCGTACTTGCGGCGGTAGAACCGGCGATCGATGAAGGACTGTAGGCGGCGCCGCCAGGGATTGAAGAGCGCCGCCACCGTCAGCGTGGCAACGGCGATGGCCAGATCGGAGCTCTGGCCGGTGACGGCCCGAAACAGCGACTGCAAGAGGATGACACCGCCGAAATATAGCGCTACCAACGAGAGCGTCAGTGAGCCGTAGACCAGGGTGCGATTGATGAGCGCGTCCGCCTCCCAGAGGTTGTAGCGGAGCACTGCCAGAGCAATAGACAGGGGAATCAACAGCATGAAGGCGTACATCGCCCCCTGCGGAAGGATCACAGCCCAAATGCTCCGGCTGAAGGAGGGCGGCAGAACAATGCTGGCCCCAACCAGAACAATGAAGCTGGCCAGGCCGGTCCCGACCCCCAGGACCACCCATTTCGTTTGCTGCCGCTCTACTGGCGTGGAAACAGCCCGGAAGCGATACACCTGAGAGCCGATAGTGGTAGCCAGGATGGCAAAGAAGGGGACGATCCCCACAATCGCAGGAAGCTGCTGCATGGTGAACCCCGAATTGGGAAAAAGTGCTGATGGGGCCTGCACGAGTGGAAGGACCGGTACCAGCCAGCGAGACCACGAGGGCACGAATCGCCCGTTGGGGAACAGGAAGAAGAAGAGGCTGAGAAGGGCGGCGCCCAGCATGACGGTCAGTCCGCTTGGAATCTGGAGCGGAGAGTACTGCGCCCCGAGCGTCTCCGGGATTCCCGGGAAGGTCAGCCCTCCAAAGATCATAAGGAAGAACGACGAGAGGAGCGCCATTCGCTCTCTCGACCGGCGAACGAAGAGCAGCACAGCCACGGCGCAGTAGACCAGAGCGAACACCCCATTCAGGGCCGCGGCCATGATGCCATAGACATCCAGTGACAGGCCCGATTGATGGAGCGAGCGAAGTTGGGACGGCTGGAGCTGCGGGCCGCTACAGTACGACTGCCGGCAAATCTCATGCGCCTGCGAGAACAGGATCGGCATGGCCACGGCCAGCGCCATCAGTGTAAGTCCAAGAGAGACCACCCAGAGCACCCGCAGCGGGCGCAGTAGCCAGGGGGAGACCAGCGCAGTGGCGTGCGGTTGCGTCACGAGCCCTGTCCTTCCGCTTCCCGCAGCCACAGCGCCACCGAGGCCGGCTGCATGGTGTCATGCGCGACCGCAAGCAGGCTGTCGCTGAGCTGATCCATATTGACTTCGTCCCGCAGCCGGGCATTGAAGGCGGCCAGTGTGCGGGCGGCATCGTACTTACGCCGGTAGAAGCGCCGGTCGATGAAGGCCTGGAGCCGGTGCCGCCAGGGGTTGAAGAGAGCCGCGATGCCGAGGGTGGCGATGGCGATGGCGAGATCGGAGCTCTGCCCGCTGACAGCGCTGAACAGCGACTGCAGGAGGATGACACCGCCGATGTAGAGCGCCACCAGTGAGAGTGTCAGTGAGCCGTAGACCAGGGTACGGTTGATCAGGAGATCGATATCCCACAGCTTGTAGCGCAGGATGGCCACGGCGAAGGCGAGCGGGACCAGCGCAAAGGCAAGTCCGAGTGCGGCCTGTGTCGCCAGATCCACGAGGACAGCTTGCAGCGGATGCGCGGTGATGCCGGGAATACCCGGAATGACGGCGCCGACCAGGATAAAGGCAGTGATTGCGACCACCAGAGCAAACATCACCCACTTTGTCTGCTCACGCTCAACCCGATTCGAGACACGCACGTATCGGTAGATGGGCGATAAGAGGATCGTCCCAACCACCAGGACGGCAAGAAGCACATTCACCGCCTCGGGCCACCTGCTGGAATCGAGCGGGGTGCCCGCCGCCAGCGAGCTTCCCAGCGCCGCCAGCATGGCAAAGGCAACCAGCCACTTACTCCAGCGGGGCACAAATCGTCCGTTGGGAAACACCAGGGGGATGATGGAGAAGGACAGAAACGCCGCGTTGTTGTACGCGTCGGCGGCGGCCAGCAGCCAGGCAGGATATCCCGCCGGCTCGGTGTTCGCGGCCACCATGCCGAAGCTCACTAGCTCGATGGAGATGAACAGGCCGATCCACTCGTCTGACTTGCGCAGAAAGATCACAAGCCCGATCAGGAGCATCACCAGAGACATGACGATTTGCGAGCCGACCAGGAATCCCGCGTAGATTACCGGAGTCAGATGGAGCTGGTGGAGGCCGGCGCGCCACTCGGCCGGGTGGCGAACGACGCAGCAGTGATCGCCGTGCAGGCTGAGGGCGTGATGATAGTAGACGGGCAGGGAGGTGAGATCCACCACGGTCCCGAACACTGCCAGCACGATCCACGCGGCGCGAGCGGCAAGCAGCACATTGCCGCGCAGATGGATCGGCGCCTGCGGCTGCAGTCCCCGTCTCATGCGTTCTGCCCTCCCGGCCGCACCCAGAGGGAAACCGAGCTGGGCTGCACCGTCTCGTTGACGACGGAGGCAAGGTCACCCGCCAGTTGTTCGAGGTCCACTTCATCTCGTAGCTGCGACGTAAAAGCCGCCAGCACCCGAGACGCGTCGTACTTGCGGCGATAGAAGCGCCGGTCGATGAACGTCTGCAGGCGCCGTCTCCAGGGATTGAAGAGCGCGGCCACCGTCAGGGTGGCGATAGCGACGGCCAGGTCAGAGCTCTGCCCGGTGGCGGCACCGAACATAGCCTGGATGGCAATGACTCCGCCGATATACACACCGGCCAGGGAGAGTGTCAGGGAACCGTAGACCAGCGTGCGGTTGATAAGGACGTCGATATCCCACAGGCGGGAGCGGGTGATCGCCATGACGATCGAGAGCGGAATCGGCGCCATGACGGCGTACCAGGCAGCGTAGACGGCCAGATTAAGCAGCGCGCCCTGCTGAGCCGAAGCGGAAAGACTGGCACCGCCGACGATCTGGAATGCGACGATGGCGGCAATGCCGAGCGCTGTCATGGAGCCGCCAAGAAGAACCCAGCGAGTCTGTCGCTGTTGCGACTCGGTTGAAACCCGGCGGTAGCGGTGTATCTGAATGGCGACGACGGCCAGGTAGAGAATAGCTCCAAGGCCATTCAGGAGGGTTGAGTACGGCCCGAGAGCGGGGAAGATCGTCGCGTACACCGGGGACAATGCCATGAGAGCGGCCGGGACGATGAGCCAACCGGACCAGCGCGGGATGAGACGACCATCGGGAAAGACCAGGAAGAAGACGGCGATAGAGAGCTGCCCGAAAAACTCCACCACATCGACCGGCAGCTGCCAGGTAGGGGAAACAACGGCGAGCGTCGCGATGATCCCGCCGAACGTGCCGCCGGTCAGCAAGACCAGAAAGAAGGCGGCTACCAGCGCCATGCGATCAGATCCGGCCCGCAGGAACAGAAGCAGCCCCAACGTCAGCCAGAGCGCGGCGGAGAGCAGATTGATGGCGATCAGGATGGTTGCGTACTGGTCGAGATTGAGGCCCAGCGGATGCAAGCTTGCCATACCGATGCGTGTCAGCTGCCAGTCATCGCAGCGCGCTGACGGACAGACGCCATGGAGATGCGTGTACGTCGCCGGGGTACCGGCAAGGAAGAGCACCACCACGGCGCCGAAGGCGACGATCCAGACGGATCGGGCACCCGTCATCCACATACCCGGTCGCGTGCTAGTGCGCATGTGAGCCCTTGGAAAGCCAGAGAGACACCGACATGGGCTGCACCGTATCCGAAGTCACGGCCAGAAGATCTCCGGTGAGCTGCTCGAGATCAACCTCGTCGCGGAGCCGGGTCTGGAAGTCGGCCAGAACCCGTCCGGCGTCATACTTCCGCCGGTAGAAGCGCCGGTCGATGAAAGCCCGCAGGCGACGCCGCCAGGGGTTGAAAACTCCCGCCACCACCAGCGTCGCAATGGCAATAGAAAGATCGGAATGCTGGCCGGTGACCGCGGCTGAGAGCGCCTGGAGTCCGATGACGTTGCCGATGTACAGGGCGGCCAGCGAGACGGTGAGCGAGCCGTAGACCAGGGTGCGATTGATGAGTGCATCAATCTCCCAGAGACGATACCGAAGAATGGCGACGGCCAGGCTGACCGGCAGCAGAAGCCAGACAAACGTCCCGGCAGTCATGCTCACCATGTCCAGCGTCGGCGTGGCCGAATTCGGCCCGGTATACACAACGTTATAGAAGGCGAGCATGCCGACCCAGCCGACGATGGTGGCTCCGATGCCGTAGACGACCCACTTGGTCTGCTCGCGCTGAAGCGGCGTGGAGACGCGGCGGTACCGGTAGATCTGGACGTAGATCAGAGAGAAGTACATAGAGACAATCGCCACGGCGAACACCGCGCCCACAACCCCGCCGGGGCTGGTAAAGGTCGGATCGATGTACGACGGCACCTGCGTCACCGCATAGACTGCCAGCAATACGGAGGGCCAGCGCAGAACCGGACGCCCGTCTGGAAAAAGATAGAAGACGACCGGCATTCCCACCGAGCCGACCAAACCAAGGATCGCGGCCGGAATCCAGAGGACCGGCGCCCACTGGTGGAACAGCTGGGCCGGCAGGCTGAGCCCAAAGGCACTGTACAGGGTCAGAACGTAGGCCGTCAGCACCGCCATCCGATCGGTTGGGCGCTTCCAGAGCAGAACCCCGGCGAAGGCGCAATTGATGGCGACGAATAACACGCTGATCGCCGCGAAATAGAGGGCGTACAGGTCGAGCGGGATCCCCATCCCCTGCAGGAGGTGCATCTCCTGCGCCGTCATCTGCGGTGGCCCCACCTGACAGGGCGCAGCGGGACAGGGGACCCGAACCTCCAGGAGATAGATGCGGGTGGCGGCGATCAGCCGAGCCGCAGCCATGGCTACGAGGACAATCCAGGCCCACCGCAGGAGGCGCGCACGACTCCTCATTCCGCGCCTCCGCGGACCCAGAGGGCGATGGCAGACGGCTGCAGCGTCTCGTGCGCCGCCGCCAGCAGATCGGTGCTGAGCTGATCAAGATCCACCTCGTCCCGCAGCCGGGCGCTGAACGCTGCCAGAACCCGCGCGGCGTCGTACCGGCGCCGATAGAACCGCCGGTCGATAAAGCCCTGCAGACGATGCCGCCAGGGATTGAAGAGCGCAGCGACGGCGAGGGTGGCAACAGCAATGGCCAGGTCGGAATCCTGGCCGGTGACCGCTTGAAAAATGGCCTGCAAGCCAATTACACCGCCCACGTAGATTCCGACCGTGGAGACGGTCAGGGACACATAGACCAGGGCGCGGTTGATGAACACGTCCACATCCCACAGGCGGTAGCGCAGCATGGCGAAGCCGATGCCGATGGGAATGGGAAGCATGACGAGGCGGAAGACGGAGGCGAAAACCAGGAACAGGCCTCCCGTTCGGCTGACGGCAGGAATGGTCCCAGAAATCAGAATGAGGACGAGAAATGTCAAGAGCGCGGTTGCGATGCCCAGTACCACCCATTTGGTCTGCTGGCGCTCGCTCGAATTGGATACAGCCCGGTAACGATAGACCTGCGCCCCAACCATCAGAAGCAAGCCGAGGATCCACAGGATGCTCAGGAATGAGCTGGCAGATCCATCCTGAGCATCGAGTGCGGAACCGGGCATGAGATACGCAGGAACGTCCTGTAACGCCCCGAGAACCCCGAAGACGGCTATCCAACGTGGAACGAAGCGCCCGTCCGGAAACAGAAAGACGAACAGCGTGATGCCGATGGAGCCCGCGAGCGCAAGCACATTGGCGGGCGGTCCCCAGGTCGCGCCTTCGATCCGCATCACTTCCATCGGACTTCCCAGAGGGAAGGTGATCCCGCCAAAAAGTACCAGCGTGAAGGCCGCCAGAATGCCCATGCGATCCGCCCGCCGCCAGATGATGAGGCCGCCAACCGCAGCAAAGACGGCAATAGAGACAACGACGAGCAGGTCGTCCCATGCGGCGAACGCCTGAATAGGAAGCCCCACAGCGTGAAGCGCGCTGACAGCCTGAGAGCTGAGGTGTCCGCTGCTGCAATCCGGCTCTTCGCAGAGCTGATGAATGCGGACGAAGCTGCGACGCAGAACGGGCACCCAGGCGAGCAGGACCGCGGCAACGGTCATCACCCACAGAGCGCGCACAACCTGTTCGCCCGCTACGGGCAGAAACAGACGCCGGATCACGTGATGACCTTCCCCCTACCTGCCATCCACACAGCCCGATCCCTTCACGGGAACCAGGAGGGCTCAACCAGCGTAGCAATCAGCCAGGGACATGTCAATGTGCTATGCGTTGACACATTCAGGGCAAACGTACACCGCGTCGGACAGCCGGCTCACGCACCATTCAGCTGGACCCTACGTCGGCACGGACGCGCCCTGCGCTTCCTCCACTGGAGCCTCCAGGCGAGCGTCTAGCTCCTCGATCAACTCCGCGAACAACTCGGTGGCGTTGCGCTCACGGTCGGCCACATTGGTGGGCAGGCCGAGATGATAGGTGCCGCTGGGCAGAACCCCACAGCCACCATACGTGCGAATCAATAGGAATTCCGCCACCACTTCTTCTCCGGCATGTTTGGGCGGAAGGCGCTTCCACCAGGAAAATCCCCCGATGCTCAAGAGCTTTTCGCGGTCGAAGAGGACGTTGGCCCCACCCACCCACGCCAGCTTGTAGCGAACCGTGCGGCCATCTGCCGCCAGCTGCTGCTCCAGATGGAGCGGGTTGGCAGCGTTGTTGATGAGGTGCCGGTCCCAGGGCAGCTTGTCCGGCTCAAACGGCTCGGGCCGCACCGGCCCGCGCCAGATCTCAATTTTCTGCTGGTGCGGCCGGACATCGCTCAGGTACTCCAGCCCCGTGGCGGGACAGCCTACGAATCCGCACCGCTCCTGCTGCAGGACGGTCAGCATGCGCTGCATCGTATCCGGCTCTACCAGGACATCGTCGTCGATAAAATGGACGTACGGGGCGCGGCTCTGCTCCAGCAAAAAGTTTCGCTGCTCCGCCATGCCACGGGCCGGAAGATGGCGGTGGAGCGTCACGCGGTGACCGCGCCAACGCAGGGCGCGTGCCAGTGTCTGCACTTCGATACTATCCAGATAGTCTTCACCCTCCGGCGTCTGATCCGACACGGTGACATCGAAGTTGGTGAAGGTCTGCGCGAAGAGACTGGTCAGAACCACGCAGAGACCCGTCTTGCGCCGCATGGTGGGAATGAGCACGTCAACCAGCGCCATCACGCCTCCTCATGCCGCGGCCCCCACGCCCAGCAGCCGGTCCACTTCGACAAGCACATCCTGAAGGCCCGGCCACGACCAATGGCTGCCGGGCCGCGCCTCATCCACCGGAGTGCTCCTGACGAGCCGGTGACGAGACGTGTCCAGCGGTTCCCACCGTCCCGGCTCGTCCAGGTCCCAGATGCGGACGGTCGGCGTGCCCACTGCCTCGGCCAGGTGGGCGGGACCGGTGTTGTTGACGATCAGGAGATCGAGCGCGTCCAGCACCGCAGCAAGCGTGCCCAGGGACGTTCGGCCCGAGAGATCCAGCACCGTTGCATTGACCCGCGCCGCGACAGCCCGGGCCGCCTCCTCCTCAGACATGCCCGTCAGCACGATCCGGGCGCCCAGGCGCTGCACCAGGGTGTCCGCCAGGGCGGCAAAGTCTTCCGCCGGCCAGCGGCGTGACGCCGACTTCGCGCCGGGGTGGATGCCGATAAGAGGTCCGCTTGCGGAGAGTGGAGCCAGGAGTCGCCGGGC
>JAICWV010000088.1 GCA_025966365.1 Chloroflexota bacterium
ACCACGAACGGCTCGTCGCCGACGGCGTGCTGAGCCATGAGCACGGCATGGCCGTTTCCAAGCGGCTGCTTTTGTCGCACGTAGGCGACATTGGCCATCTCCGCCGTATAGACGACCTCCCGAAGGAGGGCTGTCTTCCCGGTTTTCTCGAGCGTGTACTCCAACTCGAAGTTTCGGTCGAAGAAGTCTTCCAGAGCTTTCTTGTTCGGGCTGGTCACCAGGATGATCTCTTCGATTCCCGAAGCGACAGCCTCTTCCACCACGAATTGGATCACGGGTTTATCGACGATCGGGAGCATTTCCTTGGGGACCGTTTTCGTTACCGGCAGGAATCTGGTTCCGAACCCCGCCGCCGGAATGACCGCCTTGCGGATCTTCATGTCCGCGCCACCTCCCAGGTGATTCCTCCCACTCTACACGTGGCGTCGGGACGCCCCACGCGTCCGAGTCGACCGCATCAGCAGGCGCCCGAGACGATGTTCCAGCTCGGCCAACCCGTCCTCGACATCAAGACTTCCCTGAAGCCCAGCAATGGCGAGAGCGTGACGAACGGCGTCGAGAGCCGGCCCATAGTCGCGCTCTACATGCTCGTAATATTTGGCCATCTCGACCAGAGCATGAAGCGCAGCCTCGCCGCCTTCATCGACTATCTGCTCCCAGGTTTGCAGCGCAGCATCCCAGGAACGCTGCCGCTTCTGAACCCCGCCGAGGCGTGTGAGGCACTCGACCCGAGCGTCAGCATCCAACCCGAGGCGCAGGGCTTCTTCAAAGCAGGCTGCGGCGACGTCCGGTTGTTCTGCTCGCTCGGCCACCCGCCCCATGGATACAAAATCGACGGCCGAGGTCAGCAGGCCGGCGAACGGGTCAGAGAGGACGAGATCTACGTGGACGGCGAGCGCGGCCAGCGACAGGATGTCCAGCAGGTTGTGGTAGAAAACGCCCGCCAGGGCGGTGCCGTCGCCAGAGCGCTGGTACAGAAAGTATCGGTAGGGGATTTCAAATCCCGGCACATCCTCGCCGGTACGCCGGACGGCCAGAATCTCCCGCTCGAGGGATGAGAGCGCGCAGCTCTCCAACCGCCGCTTCCAGAGCCGCCTGGCAGGGTGAATGAGATCGAGATGCGGGGGATCATCCAGCGGCGGCCGGCGCCGATACCGCAGGAAGCGGCTCTCCAGCAGTGGCCAATCAAACGCTTTTCCATTGAAGGTGACGATGGCGGGGAAGACGGAGAGGAACGCGGTCAGAGCAGTCAGCAGCGAGGCCTCGTGGCCCGGGCCGCTCAGGAAGTACTGGCGCACGCAGAAATCGTCCCCGTCAAGGAAACCGGCCCCGATCAGAAAGACATAGGTTCCCGCGCCCATGCCCAGGCCCGTCGTCTCGGTGTCGAGGAAGACGGCTCGCGACAGGTCCGCGTATGACAACTCGACATCCTTGCTGATGATGCCCATCCTGTGGCCTGAGAGGCCGCGCACCAGGGAGAGCGAGTGGAGGCCGTGGCACTCGGTAAGGGGAAACCGGGACTCGCGATAGAAGCAGTCTCCGCCGGCCAGGTCGACAATCGCGCCCTCCAGCAGGTCGCGCACGCCTGCGTCCGTCCGGACAGCGATGGGGACCGGCCGGTCGAGAACCCCGTACTGGTGGAGATCCTGAAGTCTCACCCTACCGGCTCCCTTCTCGCCGGCGGACCACTGGACGGAGTCATCATGAGCGACAGAAGCTGAAGGACGCACATTTTCGCGTTCTGCCCCGGTGTTTCGGCGGGACCGATGCATGAGGGGCAGCCGCGCTCGCAGCCGCAGCGCGAGACAAGCTGGCCGGCATTGCCGAGGAGCTGGCGGTGCAGCTGATAGAGGCGCTTGCTAAATCCAATTCCTCCCGGAACGCGGTCGTACATGAAGATCGTGGGCACGCCGGTAAAGGGGGCCTTGATCTCCGGCCACACGGCTATGTCGTGCGGGTCGCACATCAAAAAGAGGGGCGCCACCTGCCCAAGCACGTGGGCCAGACCGACCAATCCCGCCTCCAGTTGGGACCTGGGAAGACTGTCGGCAACGCCGGACGGCAGGCTGAGCCAATAGGCAGCTGTGTGAAAGGTGTCTTCGTCGAGATGAATTTTCCCCCAACCGACGTTTTCGTGCGTGTGCAGCTTGATCTTCTTGAAGATGGTTGGAAGGTAGGTGACGGATACCTCACCATGCGATCGGGCGTCTTCTGTCTGGAAGACATCCAGAACGCTGATCCTGACCGCCTGCTCCGCGTCGGTGTAGTAGTCAACATCCACCGGGCGCACGAAGGCCTTCTTTTCTTCCAGGTCCAGCTTCTCAACCTGGAACTGCCGCCCCTCGTGGATATAGATCGCCTCTTCGTGAACCATGGTCGGGGCGGAGACACGGTCGATCTCGCCAATGACGCGAGCGGGCGGTCCGACGTCGATGATGACCACGTTATCCGCCGCCGCGGAACGCAGGCTGACCTCCTGAGCCGGGAACGAATCCGACATCCAGTGCCACACGCCATCGACGTGATGCAGGATATCGTTATCGGCCAGGAACTGAAGTATCTCTCGGGTCGTCTCCACGCCAAATGTTTCATCGTCGCCGAACGGGAGCTCAAAGGCAGCGCACTTGATGTGGCTGACGAGAATGATCAGGTTGTTGGGATCAACGAGGGCAGCCTCGGGCGTCCGCTCAAAGAAATAGTCGGGATGGGTCGCCAGAAACTGATCCAGCGCCGAGCTGCTGGCGACCAGAATCGCCACCGACGCATCGTTGCGTCTCCCGGCACGACCCATCTGCTGCCAGGTGCTGGCGATGGTGCCGGGGAAACCCGTCACCACGCAGGCGTCGAGTGCTCCGATATCGATCCCCAGCTCCAGCGCGTTGGTGGCCACGACCGCGCGAACCGAACCGTCGCGCAGGCCACGCTCGATTTCTCTGCGCTGCAGGGGCAGATAGCCGCTGCGGTATCCGCGCACCGCGTCTCGCTTCTTGGGACCGACCGCGTCGCGGAGATAGCTCAGCAGGACTTCGACCCCGGTGCGAGAGCGAGTAAAGACGATGGTCTGGATGTCATTCTTGACAAGCCGTCCCGCCAGGTCTCGCGCGGATGTGCGAGAGCTCTGCCGAAGTCCGAGCTGACGATTCAGCAGCGGAGGGTTGTAGAGCATGATGTGCTTGTGGCCGGACGGAGCGCCGTTTGCGTCTACCACCCGCACCGCGTCGCCCACTATACTCTCGGCCAGCTCGGCCGGATTCTCGATCGTCGCCGAGCAGCAGATGAAAATGGGGTCCGAGCCGTAGTACGCGCAGATGCGACGTAGTCGCCGGATCACATTGGCGACGTGACTGCCGAAAACTCCGCGGTAGGTATGCAGCTCGTCGACGACCACGTACTTGAGGTTTTCGAACAACTTCACCCACCGCGGGTGATGGGGAAGAATGCCGGAGTGCAGCATGTCGGGATTGGTCACGACAATGTGACCTGCGCTCCGGATAGCCCGGCGTGCCGTCTGCGGTGTGTCGCCGTCGTAGGTGTAGGTCTTGACGTCCGCTCCCAGGATGTCGACCAGGGCGTGTAGCTCGCTGACCTGATCCTGGGACAGCGCCTTGGTTGGAAAGAGATAGAGGGCACGGGCGCTGTCGTCCTCGAGGATGGCGTTGAGCACCGGCAGGTTGTAGCACAGTGTTTTGCCCGAGGCAGTGGGAGTAACCACGACCGTGTGCATTCCACCGAGGATAGATTCGACCGCCGTCGACTGATGGCTGAACGGCCGGCTGATTCCACGGACGGCGAGCGCCCGGACCAGGCGCCCGTCCAGACCGGCAGGAAACTCTCCGTACGAGGCCTCGCGCGCCGGCAGGTCGCGATATGCCGCGATGTGCGGGGCGACTTCCGGGTCATCGAGCATCGATGCGACGACCTGGTCAACTTGCATGCGGGGGTCGCCTTTCTAGCTCAGCACGCCTGAGGGAATCATCGTAGCTGCGAGATCAGGGAAGCGTCAATGCCAGAGCCGTTTCCATCAGCTGCCCCGGGCGCGGGCAGATCGCGGGCCAGACAAGCAGCCAGAAGTGCCATGCGAATGTAGACGCCGTTCTGCGCCTGCCGGAAGTAGGCTGCGCGGGGATCCGCATCCACCTCCACGTCAATCTCGTCCACCCGGGGCAGGGGGTGCATGATGATGGAATCCGGCTTCATGCGAGAGATCAGGTCCCGGTCCACGACATACACCCCACGCGCGGCACGATAGTCCTCTGTGCGATCACCGAAGCGCTCCTTCTGGATTCGGGTCTGATAGAGAACATCGACGATCGGCGCGATGGAGCGGAGGTCGCTCTCCTCGACGAACCGAACGTCGTTGCGGGCGAGGTACTCCTTGATGTCCTCCCGCATCCTGACGACTTCGGGCGCGACCAGGTAGATACGCACATCTCGGTACTTGGCGAGGAGATAGCACAGGGAGCGGACGGTCCGGCCATTTGCCAGATCGCCCACCACTGCGATCTGGATCCCGTCGATTCGGCCCAGCTCTTTCTGAATGGTGTAGAGATCAAGAAATGCCTGGGTGGGGTGCTGGCCGGTTCCATCTCCGGCGTTGATGATGGGGACGCGCGAGATGTCGGCAGCGCGCCTGGCTGCTCCGCTCTCGTAGTGGCGCATAACGATGACATCGGTATAGCCGTTGAGAATGCGGATTGTGTCCTCCAGCGTCTCGCCCTTGGACACCGACGAGAACTGGCGCGCGTTCTCCGTCGATATCACGCTCCCCCCGAGTCGCAGCATGGCCGACTCGAAGGAGAAGCGCGTGCGGGTGCTCTCCTCATAGAAAAGGCTGGCCATGATCATGCCGTCGAGCAGTTTCGAGCCGCCGCGCGCGACCACCCCTTCCATGTCACGAGCCCGGTCAAACAGCTCTTCCAGCATGCCGCGGTTGAAATCCTGGGCGGCTACCACGTGGTGAAGTCGCATCAATCGCTCCTCACAAAAAAAGGAGGCCTTCTGCCTCCGAGTTGACGTTGTTCGTGCGCACGAAAAACCTCCGCGAGATCGTGATGCGGAGAGGTGGGGGGATCGCAGGCATTGTATCCCGAGGCCGCCGCATTGGCGAATTAAGATGAGCCATGGAGCGGGAGGTCAGGATCCGTCGCGCACGTCTTGAAGACACGCCTGCCATGCTGGAGATCACCCGGAACGTGTGGGAGGGGCACGACTATGTGCCCCGTGTCTGGACTTCCTGGCTGGGCGGCCACGCGGGTGTGCTCCTGGCCGCCGAGGTCAACGGAGAGATGGTGGGCTTTCAGCACGTCGATGTGCACCCCGACCGGACAGCCTGGCTGGAAGGCATCAGAGTGGGTGAGCGGGCGCAGGGCACGGGAATCGCCACCCGTCTCCTGGCGGCGGGGATCGCGTGGGCCCGCTTCAGCGGACTCGCAGCCGTTCGTCTCTCCACGTCCACCGACAATCCGGCCAGTAACCGCATGGCAGAACGGGCGGGTCTCACCTCTGTTGCTCGGTTCGCGTCGGTCAGACTTCGCGCCAGCCCAGATCCGACCTCCCCGTCGGTCCGCCTGGGTCGGGCCGACGACATGGCGGCGATCCGCCGCCAACTGGAGCAGTGGGGAGGAGCGCGGTTCTACACCGAGGGCTGGACGGCGTACCGCCTTACTGACGACCGCCTGCGCCTGCTCCTGGCGATGAACCAGGTCGCCGTGCATGGCGACAATCTTGACGCCGTCGCGATCGCCACGGCCACGGTGGAGGGCGCTCGTCCCCGACCCGGGCTCCTCCGCGGGACTCCCGAGGGAATGCGCGCCATCCTCACCTACCTGCGCCAATCGCTGTATACACTCGGGGTGGAGAGCATTCGGAGCCAGCTTGAGGCGACGGATGACCAGTGGCAGGGCCTGGCCTCGGTCGGCCTCGAGCGTGCCTGGGAGTACGACATGCGGCTCTGGCAGCTCGAGCTCCACTAACCTGCCTTCACCCCAGAAGACGAGGCGATCCAGTCCTCCAGTGCCCGGCGGGTAGTCGCAAATGCCAGCTCTTCCCACGGAATCGCATCCGGAGGAAATCTGCCGATCTCAAGTGCTTCGCTTCCGGGACGCGGGATAGAGAGGGCGGCGGCCCCATAGATGATGTGGACGGTGGAAATGTGACTAAAGGAATAGACGCCAACGAGGCCGCCAAGTTCCACGTCGAGGTTCAGTTCCTCGTGCGTTTCTCGCACGGCTGCCTCCTCGACCGTTTCACCCAGTTCCATGTACCCTGCGGGAAACGTCCAGTACCCGTAGCGCGGCGCGATGGCACGCCTCAACATCCAGATATGTCCAGCTTCGACCGGTATCAATCCCGCGACGACCACGGGATTGCGGTAGTGGATTCTCGCGCAGGCGACACAGACGGGCCGATCTCGCCCTTCTTCCTCCACATAGCGGCTCTCCAGCCTGCCGCCACAGGCGGGGCAAAATGTCTGGGTCTCAAACACTACTTAGTATGCGTAACCTCACGCGCGTGACCGCTGTTGCCGTTGCGGGCGGGCGGAGTCGGGTGCGACGGCCCCGTGGTACTTGCGTGGGCCACGTGCATGTCGAGCCGGAACGAGGTTTGTCCGGTGCTATTTGACGCGTCGGCAAGAACGATCACGCCTCTGGTGTAGAACGCGCCAAAGTCCCCCAGATGGACGACAAGTCCCCCATTAAGGTCCGGATGTAGCCAGTGGACCGTCGAGGCGGACGCATACCCCGGCCGCTGCAAGACGACGGCGGCGGTGATGCGGCTGGCGGTCCCGCGGAGATGCACGACCAGGGTACCTGGCAATCCTGAATCGACGTCCAGATACTGATGCGTCCATGATGCCATGATCAGCCGGCGGCGGTAGCCGAATTCCAGCTGGTTTCCGGTAATGGGCGCGGCTGCGTAGCGCGGTGTGGCAGACATGACCGAGCGCAGGCTGCCATAACCGTACCGACCCGACCGATTCAAGAGCGAGGCGATGCCCCAGTCACTGAATACGGACGCGAGCGACGCGTGTCTACGGGCGAGCACCTGGGATACCGCTTCCATTCCCGTGTTTCGGTTGTCGACGATATCCCGGGCGATGGACGCTCCAAAGCGTTCGGCAAGATACGACACAAAAAGACCGGCGTGGCCATACGCAGCTCTCGCGTTGGCGAGCACCGACGAATTCGACGAGCTCAAATTTGTTAGCTGCCAGCCGGGTGTCGCGGCGGCGGCCTCAATCTTGAGCGCGTCACGTTCCGTGAAATAGTGGTTGGCGAATTGCGCGTAGACCGATAACCCTTCGTTGAGCCAGTCGTCCTCCGGAGCCCAGTGATGGTCCACAACCCGGATACGGAAGTCGATAAGATGTTGCAGCTCATGAGCCGCAACTTCACCCACGTCGGCGAGGCGAGTGGGATCAGGCATGGTATTGGGGGTTCGGATATAGAGAAAATTGCCCCGATTTGAATGGCGGGCATCGGCCCCCGGCCGGTTCGGTGCGATGTCGTCCTCGTTGAAATAGCCGAGTGTCATGCCGCCAAGGGGCAAAAGGACGATGGAAACGGACCGCAATCCCGGAGGCAGGCCGAAGGTGGCGGTATCGGTCGGATAAATGCGCCAGCTAAATGCGTCGGCAATGACGCGGGCGTCGTGTGGGGTGACGGTTCCTCGCCGGGCGTAAACGGTCACGTGCGGGCCTGCAGCAAGGTGCAGAACGTAGGCATGGTGCCAGCCCGACCCGGTGGCATACCAGAGCCACCGGCCAGACTGCGCGTGTGCTCCGGCGGGCATGGAAAGCTGCGCGACCGCGAGCATGGACAGGAGTACTGCCGTGAGTACGGATCGCGATAGGGAGGCGCAGAACGGACGGCGCGCCGAGTTCACTCTTTTCCTAGCCCCGAACGGCCGGTCGGCCACGCACCTATGATACATCGGTCTCCAGGCGGGTAGAATCGGGCGCACGAGGATCGTATGGACACACACAGCTCTGACTATGACGTCATCGTGGTGGGCTCCGGGCATGCGGGGTGTGAGGCCGCCCTGGCCGCCGCACGCATGGGATGTCGGACAGTCGTCTTCACGCTCAATCTGGACAGCGTCGCTCTCATGCCGTGCAATCCTTCTATCGGTGGCCCGGGGAAGGGGCACCTGGTGCGCGAGATTGATGCGCTCGGTGGCGAAATGGGTACAAATACCGACGCCACCAGCGTCCAGATCCGGCAGCTTAACACGAGCAAGGGTCCGGCCGTGCAGGCGCTTCGGGCGCAGTGCGATAAACGTGCCTATTCGCTGGCAATGAAGGAGACGATCGAGAGCCAGGAATGCCTGGATGTGAAGCAGGCGGCGGTGGATGATCTGATCGTCGAGACTGAAGAGGGCAGTCCGTCGGTTTGCGGCGTTGTGACCAGCACCGGTGCCAGGTATCGGGCCCGGACCGTCATCCTGACCACGGGGACATTTCTGCGTGGCCGCATCATCCTGGGTGAGCAGAGCTATCCGGGAGGGCGAGCCGGGGAGTTCCCGGCGGACAACCTCTCGGCCAGCCTGGCCCGGGCTGGTTTCACGCTGGGCCGATTAAAAACGGGAACCCCTCCCCGTGTGGACGGACGAACCATCGACTACGCGCTCACCCAGATCCAGCCGGGAAGCGAGACGCCTCTCTTTTTCAGCTGGGCGGCTCGCGAGGCATTTCGGGCCGGCCACATGGCCTCACCCACCGCCATGAGCCCGGTCGCGCAGATCGGGGGCCCTGGGCGTACCTCATCCGCCGCCTGGCGGGATCAGATGGTGTGCTACGGCGTCCAGACCAACGAGGAGACCCATTCGATCATCCGCGCCAACCTCGACCGCGCTCCCATGTACAACGGGGGCATCACCAGCGCCGGGCCACGCTACTGTCCGTCCATTGAGACCAAGATCGTGCGGTTTGCCGACAAGAGCTCGCACCATCTCTTTCTCGAGCCCGAGGGCTGGCACACGCGTGAGATCTATGTGCAGGGCGCGAATACGAGCCTTCCCGAGGATGTGCAGTTAGGGATGCTGCGCAGTATCCCGGCGCTCCGGCAGTGCGAGATCATGCGAGCAGGCTATGCCATCGAGTACGACTATCTGCCCGGCACCCAGGTTTTTCCGAGTCTCGAGTCCAAGCCCATCCGGAATCTCTTTCTGGCGGGCCAGGTCATCGGCACGACCGGCTACGAGGAAGCGGGCGCGTTGGGAATCATGGCCGGTATCAATGCGGCTCAGCGCGCGCTCGACCGGGACGCGGTGGTACTGCGTCGCGATCAGGCGTACATCGGCGTGCTGATCGACGATCTCGTGACCAGGGAGATGGATGAGCCCTATAGAATGCACACGTCTCAGGCGGAGTTCAGGCTGCTGCTGCGGCAGGACAATGCCGAGGAGCGGCTGAGCGGCATCGGCCATGATCTGGGACTGGTGGACGACGGGCGCTTCGCGGAGGTGAGGCGACGCGAGCAGCAGATCGATGACATCCTGACGATGCTCGAGACCACCTTCCTGAAGCCGGACGAGCGCACCAATGCCGCACTGGAGTCGGTAGGGGCTCAAAGGCTGACCGACGGTCTGCGAGCCGGCGAGCTTCTGATGCGGGATGGGGGATCGCTCTCTGTTCTGGAACAGCTGGGCTATGTTTCCGCCGATCTGGTCGGAGAGGTATCGCGCGAGATTGAGACGCGCGTGCGGTACGCGGGCTACGTGTCCCGTCAGGAGCAGGAGGTCGAGCGACTGCGCAGGCTCGAGGGCCGCGTGATTCCCGAGGGCATCAATTACCTCGATATCCACGGAATGCGGAGCGAGTCCAGAGAGCGGCTGGACAGGGTACGGCCGCGAACTGTGGGCCAGGCAGCCCGGGTGGCCGGCGTCGCGCCCTCTGACGTGTCGATCCTTCTGGTTCACCTGGAGCGAGAGGGATACCCTGCCCGGGCGGGCTGACATGCGGGCTCAGGTCGTGCTGGTAGAAGACGGTCGCGTGCTGATGGTCCGGCTACAGCGGCCGGGCAAGTCATTCTGGGTGCTGCCGGGTGGGGCCATCGAGAGCGGAGAGACCCCGCAGGAAGCAGCGGTGCGTGAGGTGCGCGAAGAGACGGGCCTGGAGGTGGCGATCGACCGGCTCCTGTTCGTGGAAGAGCCACGGACGGTTGGCGGAGTGCATATCCGCAGCCCCCGGCACACGTTTCTGGCGCGGAAGGTTGGCGGCCGGCTGACCCCGCTGTATGACGAGGTGGCGGAGGTGGCGTGGCTGCCGCCGAAATGGGACGCCTACGACGTGAGCACGGAAGACACCATGCGCCGGGTGCGCCGCGCTCTCGGTCAGGGCGAGGGCTGACCCAGGCGGCGTGACCCTGCCGGGAGCGGCTTGGTGTCCAGCCGGGCATGACTCTGAAGCGGCCAGACCCGCGTGGCGAGCAAGGAGACGACGAAGCGCTCTCGCTGGATGGTGCCCTCGACGATCAGCCCGGTAGACCCGTTGACCACCGAACGATGGGCACTGAACACGTTGGGATAGAGCGCAACCGGCAGCTCTCCCTCCTCGTCGGCGAGGACCAGGAAGGTCATCCCTTTAGCGGTGGGCGGCTGCTGCCTGCTGATGACGATACCGGCCGTCCGCACCGTGGAACCGGGTGGATGTGCCTGCAGTGAGCCGATTGAGAGCAGTCCGGCCCGCAGCAGCGAGCGGCGATAGAAGGACATGATGCTGTAGCGGGCGGAGGCACCCTGCATGCTAAAGTCCAGTCCCGCCATCTCCAGATCGGTGAGAGCCGGTAGATCGGGAAGAGCAAGCTTCTCCGAGAACATGACGCGCTGGGTGGCCGACTGACGTCTGGGAACGCTGCGGGCCACATGCTCGACCTCCCACAGCAGGCGTCGTCGGTTTATGCCCAGGCTGTCTAACGCCCCGACGCTGATCAGGTTCTCCACGGCGTCGCGGCTGAGTGCCGTCCGGCTCCAGAAGTCGGAGAGGGATTGGAAGGAGTGCTTCCCGCGTGCTTTCACCACCGCCTCCGCGCTGTCCTCCGTCAGCCCCTTGACCTGGAGCAGCCCCATCCGGATCTTTCCTTCTTCTGCCGTGTAGCGCGCGGTGCTCCGATTGATGTCGACCGGGAGCACGCGGATGCCCCAGCGGCGGGCTTCCTCGATCACCGTCTGCGTCGGGTAATAGCAGCAGGGTTCGTTGGAGAGAATCGCGGCCAGAAACTCCGCCGGGTAATAGACCTTGAGGAAGGCGGTCTGGTAGACGGTCTTGGCAAAGGCGGCGGCGTGACTGCGGCAGAAGCCGTAGCCGGAGAAGTAGGCGATCATCTCGTACATGGCCTCGGCCAGGTCACGCTCGCGTCCGATGTGCACGGCACTCTCGACAAAGGCGCCGCGGCAGACGTCCATCTGCGCCTCGGTCCGATAGTGCGAGATGGCACGGCGTAGCCCGTCGGCATCGGCATAGGAGAGGCCGGCAAAGTCGTGCGCGACCTGCAACACCTGCTCCTGAAAGATCACGATGCCCAGCGTGTCGCGGAGGCAAGCCTCCAGACTGGGGTGCGGATATGTCACCTCGGCCCGGCCCTGCCGCCGCTCGATAAAGGGATGCACCATGCCGCCCTGGAGCGGACCGGGACGGAACAGCGCAATCTGCACGATCAGATCGGCAAACGTGCGGGGCTGGGCGCGGGCAAGCAGGGACCACTGCCCCGGGCTCTCGATCTGGAAGATACCGATAGTCCGGGAGGAGCAGATGACGTCGTAGACCGCCGGATCGTCGAGCGAGAGGTTGTCGATATCAAGGCCAAGTCCCCGTCCATCCCGAACCATGCGTACCGCTTCGTCCACGATAGAGAGCGTCCGCAATCCCAGAATGTCAAATTTGATGAGCCCCAATAGCTCGACATCGTCCTTGTTGAGCTGACAGACGCGGACACCACTGGTAGCCAGTTCCAGGGGCACGACCTCGACCAGCGGCTCGTCGGTGATGAGCATGCCGCCGTTGTGGAGGGAGAGGTGGCGTGGGTAGCCGTCGAGCTGCTCGCAGAGCGCGATGACCTGTTCGAGCGGAGTAGATGGTGGGCCGGCATCGGGCGGAGCAGGCGGGCTGAAGCCCTCGGCTACGACGTCCGGAGATGTAGGACTGGCGTGATTGGCCCCGTAGAGGCCGATCTCCGGTGTCGGGCCGCCCGCAACAGGGGACACAGCGGGCCCGGCCCCGACCGATGTCTCGTCGCCGGTTACCGCGCTTCCGTAACCGAGGGCTTCAGCCCGCCCGTCCGGTGCGGTGGTTGTTTCCTCTCCCCTGGACGATTCTGCGGGCAGCATCTTGAGATCGCCGGACAAAGCCAGCTCTTCCTTCATGTGACTCGCGCCGCGGTAACTCAGCCTGGAGGCCAGGTGATCGATGGCCGAGGGAGAGAAGCCTATGGCTCTGGCCACATCGCGGAAGGCAGAGCGGGAGCGATAGGTGACGACATTGGCCACCATGGCGGCATGCTCGGCGGTGTATTTGGTCAGGATGTAGTCGATGACCTCCTCGCGCCGGCGCGAGTCGAAATCGACGTCCACATCCGGCATGCCCACCCGGCCGGGATTGAGGAAACGCTCGAAGAGGAGGTTGTTGGCCATGGGATCGACAGCGGTGATGCCAAGCACGTAGGCGACGATCGAATCGGCGGCAGAGCCTCTCCCGGCGCAGCGGATGCCGTTCTCACGGGCAAAGCGGATGATGTCCCAGACGCAGAGAAAGAAGGAGGCCAGCCCCATCTCCTCGATGATGGAGAGCTCGTGCGCCAGCTGCGTGCTGACCGCGGGTGTCAGCGGGCGGTAGAGCCGTCGCGCTCCCTCCTGACAGAGGGCATAGAGATAGGAGAAGGGAGTTTCTCCGTCGGGCACGGGAAATTCCGGTGGGCGCGAGGAGATGGCCAGCAGCTCCAGATTGCAGGAGTCGGCGATTTCTTCTGTTGCTCCGACATACTCGTCGAAGTCTCGATCGGAGAGGCGGAAGGCGGCGCGCATCTCCTCTTGTGACTTGAGGTAATACTCGCCGTTGGCGTGCCGTATCTCCGACCACTCGTCCAGGGTGGTACGGGTCTGGATACAGGTCATGACATCGCGCAGGCGATACTCGTGCGGCTCAGCGTAATGGACATCGTTGGCAATGACGCAGCGCAGCCCGGCGGAGCGGGCAATGTCATGTAGCGCCTCAACCAGTGCCGAGTCGTCGGGGAGGAGATGGTGCTCCAGCTCGATCCAGTAATTGCGGCCGAAGATGTCGGCGTAACGCCGGGCCGCGGCCAGCGCTTCCTGGCGCCTGCCGGCCAGGAGATGGGACGCGACTTCTCCCCTCCGACAGCCGGAGAGCGCGGTCAGTCCCTCGGACCAGGGGGCGAGATCGCTCAGTGCGATCTGCGGGTCATTCTGGTGGTCGAGCTGCGCCGTGCTGATGATGCGGCACAGGTTGGCGTAGCCACGACGGTCTCGGGCCAGAAGAACGAGGTGCGGACTGACCGGCGCCAGGAGATTGCCGCGGTCGAGGGAGAGCGCGATCTCGGCGCCGATGATGGGCTTGATTCCGTGCAGGCGGGCCGCTTGCATGAAGCGGACGGAGCCGTAGAGACCGTGGTGGTCGGTCAGCGCCAGGGCCGGCATTTCCAACGCCTTTGCCTTCTCGACCAGGCGGTCAGGCGGGGTCGCGCCGTCGAGAAAGGAGAAGTTGCTATGAACGTGCAGATGAATCATCAGTCATAGAGACGTTCCAGAAACCAGCTGTCGCGCTCCTGATAGATCTCGTAGGTGCCCAGGTTGTCGCACTGGACCTTGTAGTACTGGCGGGCGATCTCCTGGCGCCACCAATCAACGCGGACGACCCAGTGCTTGAGGACGGCGGTGATGCGATGCGCTCGACTCCGCCAGGTAAAGGCCAGGGGACGGCCATCCTGCCAGGTAACGGTAATGGGCTCGAAGTACAGCCTGGTCATGGCCCTTTCCAGGGAAGACCGTGCTTCCAGTGAAAGCGGCGTTCGGTGAGGATATTCCCCGGATCCACCGGACCGACATGACGAAACGATGCATCGCCAAAACGGGCGGCCAGCGCCCGCTCGCTCTCGGCAATGGCCTGGAAGCGGCCGGCATCCAGCCCTCCCAATCCGCCCGTCTCACCAATACGGTTGAGCTCGGCAAAGGCAAGCTGCCGGGGCGCGGGAAACTCGGACACGATCAGTACCAGCGCGCCCGGCTGCTCTGTGACCTTCTGCCATTGCTGGAGGAGCAGCCGCTGCGCCTGCTCGAAGAGGACCGGGGCAGTGTTGATGGGCGTGCGGACCACCGTGACCGCACATTTTTCAGGCGGGCTAAAGGCGAGCGGGCTAAAGCCCTCGGCTACCGATTTCTCGCCCGGCGCAATGGGTGCTTCCTCCGTACGGTTGGACGCTGCGGGCGGCTGTGGGAGGCGGGAGGAGTGAATGCGGTAGGGGATGGGGAAGCCACCCTCACCCCCCGGCCCCCTCTCCCGCTCGCGGGAGAGGGGGAGATGCTCCCTGCT